>CAYMHP010000177.1:0-12844 GCA_964390225.1 uncultured Solibacteraceae bacterium | reverse complement strand
AGCGGTCGCAGATGAAGTGGTGATGCCGCATACCTTTCGCATCAAATCGCGCCGCGCGGCCCTCCATGGCCACTTCACGCACCAAACCAGCCTGCACCAGGTCGCGCAAATTGTTATAAATCGTAGCCCTGGAAGAGCGCGGATCGACGCGGTTCACAGCTTCGAAAATCTCCGCCGCTGTAGGATGCCCGGGTTGCTTCATCAAGAACGCCAGGACAGCATAGCGCTGCGGAGTGCTCCGCAGACCGCTGAGGGCCAGGGAGCGTTTGATCGTATCGGGATCCATGAACAAGAATATTTAGATTATATCTAATATAGAAAATTGGTCAAGGTGCCTGATCGGTCACAAAGTCCGGTATCACCAGATCGGCGCACATGAGCCGCATTGCCTGAGCCGCATCGAGGGGCAGCCCGCCAATCCTGGCATCGCGCCCCGCTCCAAGGACCTCCGTGAGCAACTCCTTCTTGAGGGCAATCCATCCGCCTGGCGTTTCGTAGCTGACCAGGAAATGACCTTCCCGCCGCGCCGCCAGCAGTTGCGCCTGGTCATATGGCTCCGCCTTGTGCGCCGCCAAAATCTGACTGTCCGAAGAGCCGAAGTACCGGGCCGCCAGTTCCGGAATCGCCGGCGCCTTCGAACCGGTCTCGGGATCGTCCGCCGACGCAATATACAGGCGCCCGGTTCTTGAACCACCGCATCGCGCGCCATCTGAATCGCGCGGGTTGGCGAGTGACGCTTCGCTGAGCTCGCTCTCGATCCGGCCGTAAATGTCTTCGGCAAACTGCTGCGGGTAGTCGTACAACCGCTGCTTTTCGCGGTCGATATGGGGCAAGTTTCGCCAGCCGTTTACCCACGCGAGCTTTGCCGCGCTGGTATCGCCATCGTCAAAGACGGCATCCTCAAAGACATCCTCCACGCTGAATCGCGTTTCGGCATCGTGCTCGATGGCTTTGAGCGCCATGTGCTCGATGAGATGGGATGGCAACCCGAATATCGCTCCGTAAGGAGAATAGCGGCCGTCAACCGGCCGGAAACGCGAGAGATCGTCACGCAACGGCTGGATCAATCGCTTAATCAGTACACCGTAATCTTCGAGCAGCCGCGCATGCCGCTTGCCCAGGAGTGAATAAACGACATGGCCCGGGCGAGCCTCCCGTTTTCCGTCTTTCGCTTCCATGGTGATAAAAACGTGCTCAATCATGGTGTAAGCGCTCAGCAGGTCGACGCGATTCAGAAATAGTTCTGGATCGGCGGATACGCCCTGACAGATGGCCCCTGCCAGGTCAAGCCGCATTCGCTCATCGCCGCTCTCGAATGCGCGGTCGTAGGCTCTGAGCAGCCCCACGAGACCCTGGACCAGCAGCGCGAAATCGAGCGCATTGGAGGTGCGGGTGCGAAGAACGACGCTAGGCTCGTCGATCGGCACGCCATCCTTCGTGCAGTGGTAACGAATCTGTGAGGTCAGATGCCCGCCAATCATGCGAACATGGGCCTTCTGGATTTCGAGCGCATCCGCCGCCGGGAGCGTCTCCGTGACCAGCCGGGCAACCTCGAAATAGGGCGCCAACTCATCGGTGATGAGGCTCTGCGCCAAGGGAATCAGCCAGCGCGCATCGCGCACGATCGCGGGCTGACCGGCGGGTGAGCCTCTCCAAAGTTCATCGAGCACGCCTTGAATTTTCGCGAGCCGCCCGCCCGCGCCGCTCGGGTCCTCATCCCAGATCCGCATGCTCAGAAACTGCAGCCAGCGGAGTACATACAGATTGAACAACGTGTGCGCGTAGTGCACGCGGCCGTTGCGGCCCGGCCACCGCGTCTGTTGCCAGCAATAAAAAGCGCGAATCATCATCTCCGCCGGATGGATCAGGTCGTTATGCAGATCCTGAACCGGACGAGGCCGGAATCCCGCCGCCCAATGCGCTTCTTCCAGTGGGCCTCTGAGACGAGTCTGGCTGGCGGTGACGGCCGCGCGCGCAAAGAAGCATTCTTCGAAATGGCGGGACAACTGAGAGTGATCCTGCAGGTACCCGACGGGCTTTCGCTGGGCATTCAGAACGCCCTCGATGCTCTCGACGATCTCTTCGCGATGCGTCAGAAACAGTCGCAGCAGCTCGACATTTGCCTGAAACGGCACCTGTTCCAACCGCTGCCCCGTCACGCTGCGCGCCCGCGATGAGTCCGCACCCATTCGAGAGAAAGTATAACGAGGGATTGAGCGGGATCGGGAGTGCATCCGGTAACGCCAGCGACCATTTCTCCAAGCGGATCATCGGAGAACCCAGCATAGCGACGGGATCGCTTGATGCAAGGTGGGCGGGAAATGCGGGGCGGGAATGCGGCGGGAATGCGGGGACGGCCTGAATTGCGTGATGGCCACCATGCTCGTGGGCGACAGCGCTGTTCAGATCAGGGTCAGCGTTTATCCCTCTCTTTGAACAAAACAGTAGACTGATGTTTGCATGAAGAAAATTGGCTTCCTCTCATTCGGTCATTGGACCCCGTCTCCGCAGTCACAAACGCGGTCGGCGTCTGACGCGCTGCTCCAGTCGATTGACCTTGCGGTGGAGGCCGAGCGCCTGGGAATGGACGGCGCCTACTTTCGGGTTCATCACTTTGCCCGGCAACTGGCGTCGCCGTTCCCTCTGCTTGCCGCGATTGGAGCCAAGACGCGACGGATTGAAATCGGCACGGCCGTAATCGACATGCGGTATGAGAATCCTCACTATATGGCGGAGGATGCTGGCGCGGCCGATCTCATCTCCGGCGGGCGTCTGCAGTTGGGAATCAGCCGTGGTTCCCCCGAGCAGGTGATCGAGGGGTGGCGCTATTTTGGGCACCAGCCGAGGGAAGGCGAGGACGATTCGGCAATGGGCCGGCGGCGCGCGGAAGAATTTCTCGGATTACTGAGCGGCAAAGGCTTTGCTCAGCCGAACCCGCGTCCGATGTTTCCGAATCCGCCAGGGCTGCTGCGTCTGGAGCCGTACTCCGAAGGATTGCGGGATCGCATCTGGTGGGGGGCGGCGACCAATGCCACCGCTGCCTGGGCCGCCAGGCTCGGAATGAATATGCAATCCTCAACGCTCAAATTCGACGAGACCGGTGAGCCGTTCCACGTCCAACAAGCCGCCCAGATTCGAGCCTTCCATGCAGCCTGGAAGGAGGCGGGACACGCTCGTACACCGCGAACTTCCGTCAGCCGCAGCATCTTCCCATTGATCAATGACGTTGATCGTATGTATTTCGGGCGAGGCAAGGAAGAGGACCAGATCGGCATTCTTGATAACACACGAGCGATCTTCGGCCGTGGCTACGCCGCGGAGCCGGATGTTCTGGTCGAACAGCTCAGGAAAGACGAGGCGATCGAGGCGGCCGACACGCTCTTGCTCACCGTCCCGAACCAGCTCGGTGTAGCCTACAATGCGCATGTGATGGAGGCAATTCTCACGACGGTCGCCCCCGCACTCGGCTGGCGCTGAAGTGCGAATTGAAGATGCATTCCGCGCCTCCCGTCTCGCGAGGGCACCGGCGACCGGCAAGGAAATCTGCCTGAAACGGTACGCTCCGAGCGCTCGTTCCCGTGGCGCAATTGACCGATCGACACTAGTGAGGCAGTGAAGTGCCTCTGGGTGGCCATTCGGGCCAGTGATTCCCCATGGTTGCCTCGATCGGAATTGGACCGGTCAGCGAAAAGCCCGGGACAACACCCGGCGGCACAGGTCGTGCGGGCTGGTGATCCGCCGCGGTCACGCAGCGCATCTCATTCCACCCGATGTGAGCGGTGACGTGCTTGGCGAACGTGGGCAGTTCGCCGTCGCCCCAGTCCTCGTGCAGAATGTTGAATTTGAGTGTGTCGCCCTCGATCTGAAAATCATCGAGCGCTGCCATTGTATAGGGGTTGTCACAGGTCCCACAGACCATCCCCCGGAGCCTGTCGCCGGCCTTTTTAATAATGAAATACTGTTTGGGCGCGCCGACGCCAAAGCCCAACCAGACTCCGACTACATCCTGTTCAGTCAGCTTCCCCTTCCACGGCCCCGGCTGAATGTAGCGCGGCGCCGGCGCCCCTAAGCCCTGCTGGTTGACTTTGACCGCTGGAACCGGC
This sequence comes from uncultured Solibacteraceae bacterium, assembly GCA_964390225.1. GTDB lineage: Bacteria > Acidobacteriota > Terriglobia > Bryobacterales > Bryobacteraceae > PSRJ01. Next base: position 8,741 of record CAYMHP010000177.1, on the reverse strand, counting down.
GGCGCCTTCGGCAGGCGTGACACGATGACCGGTAACGGATCGGGTCCCCGCGGATCTTTAATGAGGGTTCGCTGAAAGCTGCCTCCACCGGGAGCACCGCTCGTTCCGCTCACGATCAGGCTGCCGTGATCGAAGCGTGCAGTCGCCTGATCGCGGTATGCCGTGGTTCCGTCGGGATTGACGTGCGTAACGACGAAGCGAAGCCCGCCGGGTCCAAACGTACCGTCGATGAAAGCCAGCGTCGTGGCATCTGCGCAGTACGTGCAGTAGATACCGCGAACCTTATCGCCGCGGATCGAGAACTCGTACGTGTGGGCTTCGCCGCCGTCGGTTCGCCATCCGCCGCGGTAGTCATCCGCCTGCTGTGCCCCGGCTTGGGCCAACCCAAACGTCACGAGCAGCACGAGCTGCGATTTTCTGATCATCGGGACCACACCCCCTGTTCCGGCTGCTTTATCCATGCTAGACCGAAAACGCGAACCCATGGACAGATGGGGACCGGTAAGTCAGCTTCTATCCGACGACAGGACCGGTTGCTAGTCAATGCCAGCCCGTCCGTTAAACTCATGTAGCTGCCGATATCGGTCCGGCCTGTGCACCGCTTGCGTGTCTGGCGATCCGGGCGCGCACTCAGCGCGAAGACGGACATCACCATCCTGACGGATTCGGAAGCCACACCCAACCGCTGAACCTGCCCCCAAAAGCGATCGCGCGCCGTTCTGAGTACAATCATTTGTCATGAAACTCCGTGCCGCGCCCATGTTCTTCGCCGCCTTCGCCGCGCTCATCACCTTTTTCGCACAAGGCCAACAACCCGGCGCTGCGCCCGGCGCCGCTCCCGTCAATGACAAAGCGCAAGCCAAGGGCGGCGCTATCCCTAAAGGCATCAACTGGCCCTCGCCCCCGCTTCCCGACTCCCCCTACAAATTCGACACCGGCGTCGAACGCGACCTCACCCTTACCATCACCAAAGGTCTCAACAGGCCCTTCAGCATGGTTTTCCCCGACGCCAACACCATTCTCATCACTGAACGCGGCGGCAAACTCCGCATCATCCGGAATGGCGTCCTTAATCCCACACCCGTCGCCGGCCTCCCACCCATCCAGGCCGTCGGACTCACTGGCCTCATGGACATGGCGCTCCATCCGAACTTCGCGCAAAACTCGCTCATCTACATCTGCTACAACAAGCCCACCGGCGATGACGGCAAAGCCTACGGCCTCACCCTCGCACGCTTTCGCTGGGACGGCACGGCCATCAGCAACTGGCAAGATCTCTACTCCACAGGCATCTCCGGCGGTGGCGGCGGCTCACGCATAGTCTTCGGCCGCGACGGCATGGTCTATATGAACGTTAGCGCCGCTGGCGATCCGCCCACCCCCGCGTCCATGACCGCCCAGGATCCCGCGAGCCTCCGAGGCAAAGTGCTCCGCCTCCGCGACGACGGCGCCATTCCGCCCGACAACCCCTTCGTCAATCGGCCCGGAGCGAAGCCCGAAATCTTCACCATCGGCCATCGCAACATCCTCGGTATGGACGTCAATCCCGTCACTGGCGAGATTTGGTCCTGCGAAGATGGGCCCAACGGAGGGGACGAAGTGAACATCCTTGCCGCCGGCAAGAACTACGGCTGGCCCGTCGTTAGCAACGGACGCATCTACTCCGGCCCGCGCGTCTCCCTCGATCCTTATAAAGAAGGTATGGAGCCGCCCGTCATCTACTGGGTGCCCGCCATAGCCGTCTCCGGCCTGCACTTCTATACCGGCGACCGCTATCCCAACTGGAAAAACAATTTGTTCATCGGCGGCATGCGCGAAGGCGAAGTCCCGCGTTCCGGTCACCTGGAGCGCATCGATTTCAACGACCAGTGGGAAGAACTCCACCGCGAAGGTATCCTCCGCGACCTCCACAACCGCATCCGCGACATCCGCCAGGGCCCCGACGGCTTACTCTACCTGCTCACCGACGAAGCCGACGGCGCGCTGCTCCGCATTGACCCCGCGAAGTAGCGCCGCACCCCAGCGCGGTTGATCGGGCGGACTCGGCTAGAACACTCGCATGCCCCTATCCTGGGCGACAAACTCGGCCCTCACCGCGCGCTATCGTGTATAGACTGGCTTGGAGTAAGTCGGCGGTAAGGTATGGATCCAGAATTGGTCCAGGTGCGCCGGCGCTTTTCCTTGGCCGGATCGCCGTTCCCCCTCGTGGGGCAAACAACTACTATCTGGCTTACGCATCGTCCCGCCTGCGCGGAGACGTGATCACAGCCGCGACGCAATTGGGCCTGAACATATTGCGCGCCTGGGCTTTTCTCGACCGCAAATCCGTGGCATCCGGAGCAGTCCCAGAGAACTCCGGGCGGAATGTTTGTTTCAATATTGGGACATCGATACGGGCGCTCCGAAGGTGAACGTGAATACTGGCATTTGGCAATCGCGTACTACTCCCTTTGCTAGTACGGCTGATGCACGGTTTTTGGAATGCTGTTTAGGTTGAGAAGTTGTTAACTCGGGGAGAAAAAATACGTTCGTGGCCGACTTCAAACAAGCACGTGCCGTGCTGCACCCCGGCGAAAAAAAATCGGCTCAAATCGAAACACTCCGGTGTATACTCTACCCGAAATCGAAATTCTGGTTGGACCGTATCGGCGTAAGCGCCTTCGAAACGCGTCTACCGAGTCTTGGAACTTGAAAGGGATCATGAGGGAACCTACACGCTACATGAGCCCGCTGGAGAGGTGGCAAATGGGTATAGGCTGCAAAATTGCGTTCGTGTTGGGAGTGATACTTTCGCTTCCCGGTGCCCGGGCCAATAACGTTTCGTTTACAGGCGTATTCTCGCAAGATGACAACGTACGGCTCTTCGGCTTTATGCTCAATGCACCCGGGACCGCCGTCTTAAAAACGTGGTCTTATGGCGGCGGAGTCGACGCAGCGGGACAGCTGATTCCATCTGGTGGTTTTGCCACCGATCTAGCCCTTTTTTCAGGGTCCGGGTCACTCATCGATTTCACGACGGCCGGCAGCTGCCCTCCTCAAAACCTGGATCCCGTCACAGGGCTCTGTGGGGATGCCGTGCTAAGTGCGAATCTGGCCCCCGGAAACTACGTTGCAGCTCTCACGGAGTTCTTTAATATCCCAAACGGTTTGAAGTTGTCCAACGGATTCCTGGAGGATGGCCAAGGTAACTTTACCGGGCCGGCTCTCTGCGGAGTTACAGGTGGATTCTATGATGTCGGCTGTAATAAGCGGACTGGTAACTTTGAACTCGACCTCATGGGAGTCACTAGCGCCGTCGCTGTTCCTGAACCGTCTTATACCTTGTTAATGGCTCTTTTGATATCGGGTTGTACAGTGCTCGTTCGTATGCGAGCCAGATCTTAAGATTAACCTGAACAGGGATGGGGCAAATTTCGATTTCCGGCCAAGGGGTGAGACATTATGCTGCGACATACGATTACGTTCGGCTCGTTCCTCGCAACAGTGATTTGGGCGGCCTTGATTTATCCGTCCGCCGTTATCAATGCGGCTGATCACCGTGATGCTCCTGTAGTGGACGGGCTGCCGGAAGGCGACATCACAGACGTGTTCGCGTTCCTGAATCCGAACGATGCTTCGAAGCTCGTTCTGATGCTGAACGTCAATCCGTTTGCGGTTCCCGGCTCGAATCCGACTTATCGTTTTTCTCCGGACTTTCTTTACCAAATCAAGATCGACAACACCGGTGATGCCGTTGAGGACCTGGTGATACAGGTCCAGTTTACGGGTCAGACTTTACCGCAGACGGTGCAAATGTATGGACCGGTTGTTCCACAGATTCTGGGTGCTCGTGCTTTAAAACCCAGCGGTGCTCCTACCGTTACCGGGAAGACTGATTCGATACTGACGGACGCCACGGACCAGATTCAGGTGTTTGCCGGCTTGCGTGACGATCCGTTTGTGTTTGATTTCGCGCAGTTGAACCGCATTCTCAATGGGTCCCAGGACGTCTTTCGGGCGTTCACCAGTCCGGCACTGGGCGCTCTCCGAGGGCGGCCCGTCCGCAGCGATGGAACCAGCGGCGTGGACAGCTTTGGTGGATTTAATATATCGACTATCGCGGTGGAGTTACCGGCGTCAATGGTGCGCGGCGGCGCATCCAGAATCAACGTGTGGGCGACCGTCAGTCGTCCAAATGTGGAGGTCCACGGTCCGCCGGCCGCTCAGTCGTCGCAGTTAATGGTGCAATTCGAGAGAATGGGCCAACAAGCCTTCAATACCGTTTTTGGTACCGCCCCGTTGAAGGATACGATTAACAACACGGTTCCAGCCGATGATGTTGCCAATTACTCATCCTTGGTCCCGGACGCTTTGACAACAGCTGATAACGACGGCACAGGAAACACGATTGCCGGCCGGGCTACCGTTCTGAATGCTGTTGGCGTGACGAGTCTGCCAAATGGTGTGCCTTTGCTGCTACCTTCCAATTTCGGCAACACGAACAAAAATCTACTTCGGGTGGCTCTGCTCCCCGATGTTCTAAGGCTGGATCTGAACCTGGCTCCCACCGATCTGGCGATTGGGCAGTTCGGGCTGCAAAACGGCCGCCGGCCGGGCGATGACGTTATCGATATTGCGCTGCGGCTCTTGCGTCAGCTCGCCGATGTAAAATTTCCGAGCGGGTCAGCTCTTCCGGGTAGTGGTCCGGTTGGGAGCCGCGCCGCTCTCAATTGTTCGGTCCTTCCATCGTGTCCCGACAGGCGCGTGTTGGCTGTGCTGCAAGGCACCGATTTCATCAAGCCGGATGCCAGCCTCGGCGATCTCACAACGAGTGGGAATGATCGCGCGCTTCTGACGACTTTCCCCTTTCTGGCCACGCCTCATCCATTGCCAGGAGATCCGGGAACGGTGGGATTCCCGGTTCAACAATAGAACGCGAACACCAAGGCGGCTTGACGATATTGCCCCTCGGCAGCGCTATGGTCCAGCTCCGATTAGGGATTCTGATTTGCCTGGCTGCAGCAAACTTGCTGGCCCAGGCGCGCGTTGTGAAGCCCGATCCGAAGTCGGATCGCGCCGACGCCACTTCAACGGACAATGTGATCCGGTTTTATGAATGGCGAGTCGGGCGAGATCCCGAAGACTACTTCAATTACGACAAACTCGCGGTGGCGTACATCACCAAAGGCCGGGAAACAGGTGATGTCGTCTACTACGAGCTGGCCGAGAAAGCACTCAAGAAATCGCTCGAGCTCGAGAGCACTCATCGCGAAGCTGTTTCCGCCACGGCGCATCTCGCCTCGGTCTACTTTGCGGAACACCGGTTCCAAGACGCCTTGGTTTATGCCAACAAAGCCCTCGGATTTCAGACCGGCGATCTGTCCCCCTACGCCACCATCGGCGACGCTTTCTTGGAATTAGGTGAATACAACGAGGCAGCGAACGCCTACTCAAAATTGAACGAGGCCACACAATCGCGGGTATCGCACCATGGCTGGGAGTATCTCCGGGAAACACGTGCTTCGAGCCTGGAGTTTATCCAAGGCCATCCCAAAGAATCGATCGGGCATATGCGAAATGCCGTTCAAATTGCGATTGAGGCGCAAATGCCAAAGGAGTCCCTCGCCTGGACCCAATTCACGCTCGCCGAGGAGTGCTTCCAAACCGGCAATCTGATATGCGCCGAGCAGGCCAGCCAGGATGCGCTCGCCACCTACCCGCGTTATCACCACGCGTTGGCGGAGTTAGCGAGAGTCCGGTCGGCCCAAAAACGCTTCGAAGAAGCGATCGCCCTATATCGGGAAGCACTCGCTGTCATACCGCTTCCGGCATATGCTGCAGCACTGGGTGATCTATACAAAAAGCTCGGACGAAATGCGGAGGCCAGGAAAGAGTACGACCTGGTTCAAGTGATCGCGTATTTAAGTACATTGACGAAGACGATTTACAATCGAGAGCTCGCGATGTTTTATACCGATCATGAGATGAAACTGAAGGAGGCACTCGAACTGGCTCGCAGGGAAATTGAGGCTCGTCACGATGTCTACACATGGGACTGCCTCGCCTGGGTTCTTTATAAGAACAAACAATTGAGCCAAGCCACAGAGGCGATCGAAAAGGCTCTGTCGCAAGGCACCGTTGATGCACTCATGTTCTTCCATGCGGGAAGTATCTACGCGGCTGCCGGTAATACCGGCAAGGCCAAGTACTTCTTAAAGAAGGCCCGATCCGCGAATCCCGCGTTTCACGTGGTATACGCGGAGACGGCAGCCGAGATGCTCGCGCATTTGGAACATCTGGGCAATTGAGCCGTGCGACAGTTGGAAATTAGCACCTCTCGGCGTTGCGAAGCTCGTGACCAGCACGACTGCACCACTAAGGCGGCCTGGTGGACTACGCAGGCGCTAAGGATCAACAGCATGCTCCCTGTCTCGGCCGGCAGCCGGACTTCTATATCCGATAATCCAGCGCTATGTCCACTTCCTGCCCCCCTGCTTCAGCGATGGTTGCTGTGTGCGATTCTGAACAGCGTGATCACCGTACAGGACGTCCCGCAGTACAATTCGTAAGGGTCATTGCAATGAAACGGTACTTAGCCCTGCCCGTTTTTGTACTCTCCTCCCTCGGGGCCCATCCCATGGGCAATTTCAGCGTGAGTCACTACAGCCGGATTGAAGTCAGAACTCAGGCGGTGGCGATCCGCTATGTTCTGGACCTGGCCGAGATCCCCACCTTTCAACTGCTTCAGGAATGGAAGCTTGACGGCCGAAGTCCGCGCGCCGAGCTTGACCGTCGCGCGGCCGAACAGGCCCGGGAGTGGATAAAGAACATCGAGATCGCGGCCGGCGGCCGGCCGCTGACGCCACGTTTTCAGCGCGCCTCGCTGGTGCTGGACAAAGGCGCGGGTGGCTTGCCCATTGCCCGCATTACGGCGGAGCTGCTGGCGGATACGCCCCCAGGAAGATTGACTTATTCCGATGGCAACTATCCCGACCGTACCGGCTGGAAGGAAATCGTGATCGCCGCCGGTGAGGGCGCCATCCTCCGGAGCGCGTCGCCGGCCGGCGCCGATCGCAGCCACGAACTGACGGCCTATCCCCAAGATCCCCAGACCGCGCCGCCGCAGGATCTCCGCGCCGCCGTCGAATGGCTCGGGCCCGCGCCCCAAGCGACGGAGACGGCGCCTCAGCCCACCACGGTCGGTGCCAATGTCTCCGCCCAGCAACCCGGCCAGACCGGACCCGGCGCCGTCGTTCGCGGCGATTTTCTCTCCCGGCTGCTCCACCAGGGCGACATTCCATTTACCATGATGCTGATCGGCTTGGCCGTGGCTTTTGGACTGGGCGCGATCCACGCCATGTCGCCCGGGCATGGAAAAACGATCGTCGCCGCTTACCTCGTAGGATCGCGCGGCACGCCGATACACGCCATTTTCCTCGGCGGCATGGTGACCTTCACCCACACCATCACCGTGTTCCTCTTAGGCATCGCCACGTTGTTTCTCTCCCGTTACGTGGTCCCGGAGAAGATCTACCCGGTGCTGGGTGCCATCTCGGGAATATCCATCGTTTGGATCGGCGCGATGCTGCTCTACAAGCGCATCCAGACGGCCCGCTATCACGCGCATTCTCACCACAACCACACTCACGAGCACGTGCATGCTGACGCCCAGGCGCACCAACACGATCACGATCGTGAGCACGCCCACCAGCATTCCCATGAACACGAGCATTCCCATGTGCCCGCGCATAAACATGCTCATGACGATGAGCATTCCCATAGTCACGGCACGCTGGTCCACGACCACGGAGACGGCCACCTCCACAGTCATGTGCCGGGAGGAGACATAAGCCTCGGCAGTCTAATCGCGCTCGGCGCCAGCGGCGGATTGGTGCCGTGTCCTTCCGCGCTGGTGCTGTTGCTGAGTTCGATCGCCTTGGGACGTGTCGGTCTGGGTCTGAGCCTGCTGGTGGCCTTCAGCATGGGGCTGGCCGGAGTCTTGATGGCCATCGGCCTTATCGTGCTCTACGCCAAGCACCTGCTGCCGGACAGTCAGAAAACTTCGCAGCACGCGGCTTTCCGTCTGCTTCCGATAGCCTCCGCCGCCATCATCGTGGGTGTCGGCCTGATCATGACTGGCGTGTCGGTGGGCTGGATCCGCCCCGACCAGTTCCTGGCGGGCGTCTGAGGCACACGCGGGCGCTCCCGGATCCGAACCTGAGGTACAAATAACTTCCAGCTGCCTCGATCCACGCGGAACGGATGTTGTTTGCCGACACTTTCGGCGAGAGGCGAACGGCCTACCTTCGAGCCGCACGCCAACCTTGTTCGCCCCTTTGACGCGCCGGATACAAGCCGCCAAATCTGGACTGAGCAAGCCACAGTCCGAAGCTTCGTAGGCCAGACGGAGAACAGCGGCAAACCGCAGATTGATGATAGCCGGCGCCAACCACGCGACTCCAACTCCAGTCGGTAGCGGAGGACAACGGTTTTACCGAAAGCCCAGAAACTGCCTATGGCGCCGCGACGGCAGAGAACTTTATTACCTTTCTGCAGATTCTGATGCGGTGTTGGCGGTCGAAATTATGACCGATCAAGCGTTCCGGGCTGGGAGGCAATTCCGTCTGGGAGCCCTGCCCGTCGCAATCGCTTGGGACGCGACTACCGAACGTGGTGGCGCCCAAAAACGCACCGGAGCCATATGCAGTGGTGCTGAACTGGCACCCGCGTTCCGGTCACCTGGAGCGCATCGATTTCAACGA
>CAYMHP010000176.1:0-12871 GCA_964390225.1 uncultured Solibacteraceae bacterium | reverse complement strand
GCTACGATTCAACCCGCGACCTTTATCGCGAATTGCGCCAAACGCGCGAAGGCCTGTCACAGACGCTCTCCCAGGCCACGGTCACCGCCTCTTCGAGCATCCGATGGCGTTGGGGGACGGTCGCACTGATCGCCATCGCCGCGGGTCTGTTTTTGGGGATGTGGTTGCAGTCCATCCGGCATTCCGCAACTCCTGCATGGGCGGGCGCCCGCCTGGGCGGCCCAGTCGTGGCGCTCTCCCCGCGCGTCTCTCCGGACGGCCAGATGCTCGCCTTGCTGACTCTGGTCAACCGGCAGACACAAGTTGCGATCTTGAAGCCTGGGCGAGGCTCGGAGGCAGAGAGTTGGAATGTCCTGACGCACGACCCCGCGAATGGGTCGGTGACGAACATTTCCTGGGCTCCGGACGGGTCTCGCCTTTTCTTCGATCGCTTTTGGGAGCGGCCCTCGGGCGTCTATTCAATTCCGCCGCTCGGCGGGGAACCAACATTGCTGCTGGAGGATGGCTGGGCGCCGCAAGCGTTGCCGGATGGCAGCCTGGTTGTTCTCAAGAGGACACCGAACGAACACGACCAGGCTTTTCGCTTCTGGCCGGACTCAGGCCGAAGCGAGCCTCTCCCCGTCTATTTGCCGATCTATGACGCCGGGCCGCCATTGCGCGCGTTCGCAGACGGCAAGGAGATCGTTTTTATCGGGGCGACCGAGGAGCCGGGTCTCGATTCAGGCACGCAGCCTTACATCCTCGACCTTGCAACTCGCAAATCCCGTCGGCTGGACCCGAAGGCCCCCATCGACCAACTCGATTTTCAGTTGGGACTCCCCTTGGCGCCGACTCCCGACGGCCGTGCTGTTCTGATGCTGGGCAGAGAAGAAAACAGCTTTGAGTTGATCCGGGTCGAACGAGACGGCAAACCCGGCCACACGCGTGAATTCTCCTTCGCGAATGGCGTTCCGCCTTTTTACGCGGACGCGGCGCCGGATGGATCGATCTATGTGGACTCCGCGGCCATGAGCCCGTCCATCTCTCGATTCACTGTCGCCGGCAGACTGGTCTCAGACTCGGCTGCCCCGCCTTCGTCGGACAAGAGGGTGCTGCTGCTCAACGACGGGCGGCTCCTGATCACGGCTCCCTTCGGCGGTCATTTGCGTCTTCTTTCTGGAACAGCGGGCGCCGACTTCCGCCCTTTTCTGCAAGGCAACCCGACCGATGTGGCGTATGTTTCACCGGTCACCGCCGATGAGGTGGCTCTTTTGCTTGGGCCTCCCGGAAAGCGCCATATCGCGTTTGCTTCGGTCAGCAATGGGGTTCTCCGTCGGGACGTTCCGGTTCCGGGCGGCAATGCTACCGCGATAGCCGTTTCGGCCAGCCTGAAGACCATTTATTACGTTGTTCAAGACGCCATCTACTCTATGACGGAAGAGGGCGGGCTGCCAAAGCGGCTCGCCGGCGGAGACGACCTCGCCATCGCCCCCTCGGGACGATTGCTGGTCATCCACGACAGCAAGGGAATTGCCCGCGTTCAGCTTCCTTCAGGCGTTGCCGAGCCCATCGTGCTTCCCGCCGGAATACGGCTTGCTTCGGTTCACTTCTCCCCTTCAGCGATCGATCGCGAGGGCCGCATTTTGATCAGTGTCGTGACACCGAACGACTTCGACTACAAGGCTGCAGTCATCGTTGGCGAGAAAGTCACGGTGATTTCGACCGACAGGCCGGGAGATAACCTTGCCCCGGGCTGGACGCCCGACGGGGACGTGATTTCAGTGCACGATGTTCTGCGATCCGAGTTGTGGCGCTTCACCAAAACCGGAAACTCGGAAACGAAATGAGTCCCTCTCCGGACCGCTGGCGTTTTCCTCGAAGAACTCTACTGCGCTCCGGTTGAGCGCCTGCTGAACAGCGCGCGGCTTTCTCCAGAGGCCTGCTCGGCTTCAAATCGCGGTGAACGATGCCGGCAGCAGCCCATTCCGCCAGTTCCTCCACGACCGCTTAAGTCCAACGGCAGTAGGCCATCTCCGCAACACATTCATACTATTATGTTTTACTTGAGTTTACCAGCGGGTTCAACCGTACTGTTCACCGGTCACATCAAGCCCTCTTCCGGGTCGGCCCGACTCTCCGAGATCATTGCGCCCGCGCTGGCTGAGAAGAGGCCGTATTCGAGGGAGATGCGCCTCAACGATATTCAACTCTCTTCCCCCAGAGCTTCGACGCAAACAGTCCTGAAGCCCTCTTGACCTGCCCTCGATAATCTCCTCCAGCCATAATTGAGAAGCTGCCTTAAAAAGAAGGAGCTTCGGAATGAAAAAGGGCAAGCACACGGAAGAACAGATCATTGGCGTGTTGAAGCAGGTGGAGGCAGGCCGGACGGTGAAAGAAGTCGCACGGGAGTTGGGCGTCAGCGAGGCGACGATCTACACCTGGAAAAGCAAGTACGGCGGCATGGAAGTGAGCGAGGCGCGGCGGCTGAAGGAGTTGGAAGATGAGAACCGCCGGCTGAAGCGCATGGTCGCGGACCTGAGTCTCGACAAGGAAGCGCTGAAGGCGGTGATCCGAAAAAACGGCTGGAGCTTGTAGGTAGGAGGCAGGATGACCACGAGAACTGCGGCGCCGTCCCAAACACGAGCGTAGGCGTACGCGCGTCATTCTCCACCAGCAGTTCGATCGTCGCACCGCGGCGCAGGGGCACCAAGGCGGTTGGCGATGCTTCGCTCTGGGTCGCGTAAGCCACCATCTCGCGCTTCGACTTGATGGCTTTCTCCTCGTCGGCGTCGAGCGGCGATGGACATATCTTCCGGAAGAGCGAGCGGCGCGTCGTGTTATCGGGCTGTTGGCCGAGCGTCTCCAGCGTCTTCCGGGCGCAGCAGACGGACTCACAAGATGCTGGTGGTAATCGACCTTCGGCATCGGGACGCTTTGTGATCGCAGGAGGTTCTCCGGGGACGGGGGGTGTTATGGGGCAAAACACCAGGCCCCTCCCAGTTAACCAAAAGGCGCCTCTCTGGGAGAGCACGGAGAGTCTCTGACTGTTTTGCGCGGAAATGGCGCGCCGAAGCAATGTGCTGCCAGTTCGTCACCACACGGCGGAGAGCCCTGGAACCGCGAAACTCCGCCAATTCCACAAAATGCGCTTTGCCGGCCGTCAACCAGCCGCACTGAGAATTCGCACGAAGGTTTTTGGCTCCGCAGGTAGGACTCGAACCGACAACCCTTCGGTTAACAGCCCGAAATTCTAATCTGCCCATTCGCGGTCAACCGCCGCTTGGCGCCCGCCACATCGACATACCGGACCTAATACTCCGAAAATGTAGCTGATTTTGTAGCTACAGCGTTCCCATTCGCTCAACACGGTTCAACAAGTCTCAATAGGGACTTCGGAAACGCTTTATATGTATGTAGTTGAGAATAGGCCTATAGGGTTGAAAGGCAAACTCGGTTTGGGGTGCAAGTGATCCAACCTGCCGTTCTACCTTCGTTTTCAACAGATTACATGTGAGACCACTTGCCTTTGAGCGACCTAAAAACGGCACAAGTGAATGTTCAAGTTGATGTCCCAAATGGATTTGTCATCTGCTACCACCAAAGGTAAACCATATCTACAAAATCAGCTACAGAGCGGTGGCTGCTATGCTCGCCGGCATTGGTAACCGTCTGATTAGGGAAGAGTTCCGGCGCTGATCCCAAAGGTGGATCACTTGCATATCAGGCAAGCGAGTTTTAAACCGGGCGACAAGTCGTCAGCAAGCGCTTAGCTTATCTGCCGTGCCTTTCGAGCTATCAGCCCGAAGCCTTTTCCGTCTGCCTCCTCCCGAACAGCTTGACAACGTCGCCGTCGTAATCGGGTCGCCGGTTTTAACTGGTAACCAATGTTCTGACAACCTCATTTCATCGTCGATGATCAGCACCGTGCCCGCTGGGCTGGCTGCTTTGAAGGCGTTCACCGCCAGGTTCTGACCTGGCGCGGTCTCGTCACGTACTATGTTATTTTCTTTCTTTACCTGGAGACGCGACGGGTGACGGTCGCTGGAATGACGCGCCGAGCTGCTCAAACGCGCTGAAATGACCTTCACCCAACGTGATGGAGGTTTGGTGTGGGAGGACATTCAATACCGTGTGGATGGCCGGATCCTCAAGCGAAGCGGCGTTCCTATCTTTGATCAGATGGAGCATCCGAATTCCATCACCCCGGGCGCCAAACAGTCTGCTCGGCGTCTCGATGCTACCACCATTGAGCGCGTGTCCAGACGGAATGAGAAAGTGATTTTTATCGGGTCAGACGCTTTGATGCCCGACGGGAAAACGCTACTTCAATTTGTACACGTCTTCAATCCCGACGGCTCGCTTCGCCGTTACGAAACTCAGGTCTGGCATCGCCGCTGATCACATGGTGGCGCGGAAGATTGGGGCGGTCAGCGACCATGCCACCGCTCGTTGCCGGAGACCGCGCAACCAACTTTGCGTAAAACCAGACAGTTTATGCCGAAATCACTCCTGTAAACGGGTGCGGGTTTCGTCTTCAGGCGACACAGTTTTCCACCAGCTTGGCTAAGCCAAAGTCCGCCAGCTTGGCACAGCCGCTTTGGGTATTTCGGAATGTCAGCCAAGCCGTCGCCGGTTACTGGCACTGAGTACCGTTCACATAAAATCCCGTGGGCGCCGGATTCGTGCCGCCATAGGCTGCGTTGAAGCCAATCCCGGAAATCGTCTGTCCGGGGTTGATATTGGCATTGTTATTCAGATTCGTGAGCGTAGCGTTCGGCCCAACTTCTTTGAAGTTGGAATTCGAGGATTGATAAATCTGTTGGTTGCCTGGCCAGGTCCATGTGAGATTCCAACCGTGAATCGGCTTAGAGCCGATGTTTTGCATCGTCATCGCCGCGCTGAAGTTATTAGTCGACTGGCTCGTGACCGTGTACGTGACATGGCACGCGACGCCATTGGCCATTGCGGAGGCCTGGTTAGAAGGAACGGATTCACCGGTGGGGCCGATTGCCGTCACCAGGTAGTAATACGTAATAGAAGGCGAAAGGCTTCCGATAGCGAATGACGTTCCGCTGATCCCCGAAACAATGCGATTGCCCGCAGCCGGCGCGAAGCCGGGAGTCGTCGAGCCATAGACGTTATAGACGACACCGCTGGTGGAACTGGCAGTCCAGTTCAGCATGATCTGTCCCTGCGCCGGCGAAGTGGCGATCAGGTTTGTCGGCGGTGCTGGAGGCGCCGGATTTACCGTCTCGACCACCACGGTGGACGTGCTGGAAACGTGAGTAGCGTCGCCCGAATAGACCGCATACATCGGGTGGGTTCCGATGGCCAGCATCGACGTTGAGTAAACCGCGGAGCCGTTGCTCAAAGGCACGCTCGCGAGCACGATGGAGCCGTCCTTGAATTGAACGGTGCCGGTCGCTCCGCTCGGCGAAACCACTGCGGTGAACACCACCGTGGTCCCGGCCGTTACCGTGGCATTGTTCGCAGTGAATGAGGTCACGGTTGGGGTTTGAACCGCCTCGCTGAAAGCTGCCGACGTAGCCCCGTTGAAGTTGGTATCGCCGCTGTAAACGGCAGTCAGCGAGTGGATTCCCGGCGCGAGCCCGTTGGTGCTCATCGAGGCAATTCCACTAGCCACGGACGCCGTCGCCAGAACGGTGCTTCCGTCCAGAAATTGCACCGTGCCCGTGGCGGCGCTCGGGAAACCCGATGCCGTCAACGTTACCGTTTGCCCCGCGAATGCCGGACTCGGTGAAGCGGCCAGCGTAACAGTTAGCGAACCTTTCGCGACGTTTTGAGTCAGCACCGCCGAGGTGCTGCTGCTGTCCGCGCCGTCGCCGCCGTACATCGCCGTTACGGAGTGAGTTCCGGCCGCGAGAGACGAAACCTGTAATGTCGCGGTGCCTCCGCTGAGTGCCACCGTGCCGAGCACGGTAGTTCCATCGAGGAATTGAATGCTCCCCGTGGCAGTCGTCGGCGTCACCCAAACCGTGAACAGCACGTTCTGGCCGTAGATCGATGAGCCGGAAGAAGAGAGCGCCGTGGTCGTCGTGAACTTCACCGTCTGGACCAGCACCGGAGATGTGCTCGTGCTGTAGTTGGCATCACCGCTATAGACGGCCGTGATGTTATGACTGCCTGAAACCAGCGCCGCGGTGCTCAACGACGCCGTCGTCCCGCTGAGCGGCACGGTGCCTAGAGAAGTCGCGCCATCCAGGAATTGAATCGTTCCCGTAGCCCCGCTCAGAGCAACTGTCGCCGTCAACGTGACTGATTGGCCGCTTGCCGACGGGTTCACCGATGAGACCACCGTCGTGCTGGTGGTCGCCGGGCCGACTGTCTGTGTCCAGGCTGCGGAGGTGCTCGTGGCGTCGCCGGTGTCTCCACTATACGAAGCCGTAATCGAATGTGTACCCACGGACAAAGTTGAAACTGACAGGGCGGCGGTGCCACCGCTGAGCGAAGCGGTGCCCAACGATGTGCCGCCGTCGAAGAACTGAACTGTGCCGGTCGCTGCGGCCGGTGTCACAGTGGCAGTGAACGTGACCGTCTGGCTGTACGTGGAACTGCCAGACGGCGCGCTCACGGAAGTGGTGGTCATGGTCAGAGGGGGCTTCACAGTGATCGGAACACGCGGTGATCCCGACCCATTAAACGAGGCGTCCCCGCTGTAGTAGGCGACGATCTGGTGCGCGCCATTGGCCTGCAGAGAACCGACAGCCAGCGAGGCCGCTCCGCCGCTGAGTTGAGCGCTACCGAGCACGGTCGAACCCAAACCAGCGGGCGCGTCCACAAACTGGATTGTTCCGGTGGGCACTCCGCTGGTTCCAATTGGCGCCACGGTCGCCGTAAGGGTAACAGACTGTCCGGCCGTAATCGTCGCCGCGCTGGCAGTCAGGCTAGTAGCGGTGTACGGGTACGGAGACGGCAGATAGCCGCGCCGCACCCGGCAGTCCAGCCAATCTGAAAACACGAGGTTTCCGTTCTTCGTCAGCCCTACGGCGCCTGGGCCGTCAAGCGTGGCATTGGTGGCCGGTCCGTTGTCGCCGATTGGCGTGGCGAAGCAGGAACCGACGCTGGGGCCGGCCGCGGAGAGGATGCCTTGAGCGCCGCTGCCGTTTCCAGCCACCGTGGTGATAATCCCGCTCGCCGCATCGACGCGGCGGATGCGCCCGCTGCCATCCGAGAAGAAAAGATTGCCGCTGGCGTCGGCGGCGACGTTGGCCTGTGGCGATCCAATCCCGGCGCTGGTAGCCGCAATGCCGTCTCCCGTGAATGTGCTGCTGCCGTTGCCGGCTACGGTGCTGAGCAGCCCGGTAGATGCGTTGATGCTTCGGATGCGCGCGCTCGCCCACTCGCTCACGAGCAGGTTTCCGGCTTGATCGACGCTGACCCACTGCGGCTGGGCGAGGCTGGCGCCGGAAGCAGCAACACCATCCGGCGTAAATGCGAATGCGCCATTTCCAGCCACTGTGGTGATGATTCCAGTTTGCGCGTCGATGCGCCGGATGCGCGCATTACCCGCGTCAGCGATATACAGATTGCCCGCGGCATCGGTGGCAATGCCCATCGGGCTCGCTAGTTGCGCGCTGGCTGCGGACCCGCCGTCCCCGCTCCAACCGGCCACGCCGCTGCCGGCCATTGTCGTGATGATTCCAGTCGTAGCGTCCACGCGCCGGATGCGTTGCCCCTGCATCTCCGAAATGAACAGATTGCCGGCGGCGTCGAGCGCGACACCAATCGGATGATTGAGGGACGCCTGCGTCGCAAGTCCCGAGTCGCCGGCAGATGAAGCAGTCCCGTTGCCCGCCACCAGCGTTAGGGCGCCTGTTGCCGCGTCGATCCGAACTACGCGGTTGTTCGGACCATCGACGACGTACATGTTGTCCGAGCTATCCACCACCATCCCATACGGTCCGCTTAGCTGAGCGCTTGTCGCCGGACCGCCGACACCCGCCGTGCCGGCCGTGCCGGTTCCCGCAATCGTCGTGATCAAACCTGTTGAGGGCCCGGTTACCACCTGCGAGATGTAAGACGAGTTAAAGCCGAGATAGGTCGCATCCCCCAGATAACTGCCGACGATATTGTGCGTGCCCGCGGATAGCGTCGACGTAGTGAACGTGGCTACGTTGTTCACTAGAGGTGAGGTCCCGATGACCACATAGTTGTTCACCCCGGAGCCGTAATCCAAAAACTGCACGCTTCCCGTGGCGCCCGGCTGGTAGACCGTCGTGGTGAATGTAATAGGCGTCGCAAACATGGAAGGATTCGCGCTCGAAGTGAGATAGCCGGACGACAGGTTCTTCACCACTTCGGATAGGACCGCGGATGTGCTGCCCAGGAAGTTCGCGTCACCGGCGTAAACGGCAGTGAGCGAGTGCGTGCCCAGTGCGAAGCTGACTGAAAATTGCACCGTGCCGTTCTGCAGGTTGCTCGTTCCGAGTACCGTTGTGCCGTCGAGAAGCTGCACGCTGCCGGTTGGCGTCGGGCCGATATTAGAGGATGGCGTTACAGTCACGATGATCGAAATCGCCTGCTGCGGATAGGTCGGATTCATCGTGGAGGCCAGGGTTGGAACCGTCGCGACTTTGACTGACTGGCTCCAGGCGGCCGACGTGCTCCCGGCGTAGGTGGAATCGCCGGAATACACCGCCGTGAGCGAATCCGAACCTGCCGCCAGGTTATTCACAGAAATCTGAGCCTGCCCGGAAGCCAGAGCTGCCGAGCCAAGAAGCGTCGACCCGCTGAAGAATTGCGCGGTGCCCGTCGCCGCCGCCGGCATGACACTCGCCGTCAGCGTTACGGCGCTGCCGTACGCGGACGGATTCGGCGTCGCCGTTAGACTGGCAGTCGTCGGACTGAGCACGACTTGCGTGATAGTTCCGGAGCTCGACAGATAGGCCACGCTGCCGGTGTAGTTAGCCCTGATGGAAGTGGAGCCGGTCGGGAGGCTCGAGATATTGAACGTGGCCACACCATTCGAGAGCGTCGCCGAGCCAAGCTGCGTCGATCCGTTCATCAGGTACACTGTGCCAGTCGCGGCGACCGGGCTGACCGTCGCGGTGAAGATGACGTTCTGGCCTTGTCCGGACGGGTTCGGGCTCGAGCTAAGCGAGGTGGTGGTGCTGCCCTGTCCTACATTCTCGGTGATGGAAGATGCGCTCAGATTGTCGGTGAGGTCGCCTTCGTACACCGCACGGAGCGTGTAGCTGGAGAATCCACCCAGCGGCGCCGTCCAGGTGAATTGCGCCACACCGTTGGTCACCGGGGCGGACCCGAGAAGAGTAATGTTCTGATAGAACCGTACGGTTCCCGTGGCGGTCACCGGAGTAACCGCGGCCTCGAGGGTGACTTGACCGCCCGGCACCGCGGGATTGGCCGATGGCGTCAGAGTGGTTGTGGTCGCCGGCGTGTAAAAGATCTCCGCGATAGTCGTGCCGTTGTCATTAATCAGAAGGCGATGGGCAGCGTTATCCCAAGCAATTCCGCGTGTTCCGCCGAAGTAAGTTTGCGTGGCAGGGACATCGGGCTGAAAAGCCCCGCTGATGCCGAGCGTGCCTGCAATGGTCGCCAGGTTACCGTTCGTGTCGACCTCCTGGATAGCCGTTCCGGCGCTAAGGAATAGATCTCCAGAGAGGTCTAAAGCAATCCAGCGGCTGTTCGTCGCCAAAGGGCTGCCGTTCGCGTTGACGCTCGTGATGATCCCGGTAGCCAGATCGACACGGCGGATACGACTGTTCCCCGTATCGGCAATGTAGATCGCGCCGTTGTAGTAAGCAATTCCCATCGGCTCGTACAGGTCGGCGCCCACCGCTGGGCCGCCATCGCCTAGCGCCCCTCCTGAATAGCCGGGTCCCGGCCCCGCGATCGTCGTGATGATGCCCGTGTAGTTGTCGACTCTTCTCACGCTATTGGCGCCGAAATCCGAGATATACAGGTTTCCACCGTTATCAAAGGCGACTCCCTCCGGCGCAATGAAGCTCGCGTTCGCGACGGAGCCGCCGTCTCCACCGGTTCCTGAAACGCCCGTGCCGTAACCGACAATCACGCCCGAACTCGTGTTGACGCAGCGGATCTTATTTTCGGCGCTGTCGCCAAAGCACACAAAGTTGCCGTTTACGGCCAACTGGTACGCCCAGCCCAGGTTGGCGGAGAGCGCCGGACCGCCGTCACCGCCGGTTCCATAGTTGCCGGTGCCGGCAATGGTGGTGATGATGCCGGCGGTGTTGACCATACGGATCCGGAAGTGGTCTTCGAAATACACGTTGCCCGACGCGTCGACCGCCGGCCCTTGCGCCGTGCATAGTTGTGCCGAGATGGCAGGGCCGCCATCACCGCTAAAACCACAGAACCCCGTTCCAGCGAACGTCGTGATGATATTTTGGGCCAGGCAGGAACCGCAGCTCAGGATCAGCACAATGAGAGAGCGCGCAAGTCTCGTGGCGAGCCGATCTTTGGTCATGTAAGCAATCTCCGTAATTGCGACAAGCGTCAGATTGGCCGCCCCACGGCCGGAAATGGATGGCTATTAAGTTGTCGACTTAGTTTAAAGGGAGAAAAAGAGATTGGGAATATTCCAATCAGTCAGCAGGGCGAGTACTAACCGCCGGACACGCGGCTTGGGCGCGCACTCGCGACGGGGTACAGGTCAGACCGGCGATCGGAGGCGCTGGCGCATCCGGTTGAATCTATTGGACGGCGACCGTAGCAGCACTGGTGTGGGGGGCCGTTGGGAATGCGCATTTTGACGGGGACTGGTCCGGGCAGCGTCAGGTAGCCCGGGAAGGAATCCGGCAGCCGCACGTTGACCTGGATCACACCGGCGACCAGCATGGGCGCGGCACCCTCGTACGTGATCACCACTTCCGTGCAACTCGGCGTCGCCCCCGAGCAGGCATTATCGGGGCCGGGGAAGAGAACCGGGACCGGTGTTTGCAACAGGTGTGTGGTCGTTCAGTCAAAATATTCAAGCAGCTCGGCAGTAATATCGAAGTAACCCACCGATACTTTCACGGCAGCGGACGCCACGGCTAAGGGCTGCCTGGCCGCCGGCAGGAAAGAGTAGGACATTTTGTTGGTGGTTGCGCTCCGAATGGGAATGCTCGACGAACTCGGTCAGGGCGCGGTGGAGTGAGCCTTCGCCGAGCACACCCAGCGTTCCGCGAACGCGTTCAGATTCGGACTTCGCGCTGGAACTTTGAGGCACTGGATCCCCTCGGATGCAAATACCTGTCGAGCGCCTCGGAGCGTCGCTCAAGTGTACAGCCCTGCGGGGTGATTACTTCTTTTAGACATGTTCGCACGGCTGCCAGGACAGTCGCATTAATCAGAGTATATAATCCGAAAATGTAGTCGAATTTGTAGCTACTGCTTTCCCACGCTTTCTACAGAGTTCAACAACCCTCAATAGGCATTCTGGAAATGCTTTATTTGTAAGTAGCTGAAAAGAACGCCATGCGGCTGAAAGGCGAACTCGGCTTGGGGTGCAAGAGGTCCCGGGTTCAAATCCCGGCGGCCCGACCAGCCTTTTCATGGGCTCTACGCCATTTGTGGGGGCAGCCACGCCCCTGGGCTTATCGTCGGCAGGAAAATCCGTCTGCGGAGCCGATTGAGTTTTCCCAGGCATGGGCGATCTATCGGTCCGATGGGGGCAGAAAAACCATCACAGGTTGAGGGCTGGGTGCTGCCTCCCGTTGGTCGGCCTCGAAGATTCGGAATTAAGGGGCGCGACCAAACGGCCACGCCCTTGTTGAAGCAAGTTGGCTCCGGCGGGGCGGGTTGCCTGCTGCTTGCCGCGCTTCGTAGATCGACGGTCATTGTTGCCATTCGCCATCCACATCTGACTGTCGTCTTAAAAGACAAGGGCCTTTCAGTCACCCGAAATAGGCCCTACGGGCGCGGCCGCCGGCGCTACCTGCTACGGCTGAACCAAAGTAGCGCCGTCGATCTTGTCGACGGGCTTTCCCGCTTCCGTCGCCGCAATCGCTTCAGAATACAAATTTCAATGCGAATTGGAGGATGCGCGGGTCATTGGCGGCTTGGATCTGGCCGAAGGCGCTGCTGGTAAGAGTGCTGACCGGGTCCAGCGGGTTGACATGGTTCGGGACGTTGAACGCTTCCCCGCGAATTTCCAATGCCCATCCTTCCCTGATCCGGAATCTGCGGGTCACGCTGGCGTCAATCCCGAAGAATCCCGGACCGAGAAGTGTGGCGGGTCCCATATTTCCGTATGTGCCCAATGCGGGCTGCGCGAACGCCGCCGGGTTCAGCCACTGTTGGATGCTTCGCTTCGGAACGTACACGCTCGGCAGCACCTGTTGCGGCCGTTGGTCGTCAGTGCCCGTCAGCGCTTGATCGATGCCGGTTTTTGCGGAGAAATAATCACCCGAAAGCACCCTCACGATTCCGGAAACCTGCCATCCGGACGCGAGCATGCGCCAGCGCTTATCCGAAAGTTGCGGAGTCGAATATACTGCGGACAAGTTGAAGTTATGCCGGCGGTCCTGCTCGAGCAGCGAGCAGTTCCCGCGGAGCCCCGCTCGCGAGGCAACCGAGTGCGTTCCCGCAATGATCGGAATAGAAATGAGCTGCTGCGTTCCCGTATTGATGCAGTGAGACCAGGTGTAATTCCCCTGGACCGTCAGCCCTCTGCCGACGCGGCGCTGCGCCGTCAAAAACAGCCCGTTGTAGCTCATCGTCCCCGTGGCATTCTCTTGAACGACGCTTCCGTAGTATTGCCCCTGGACGGGGTTCTGCAACGTCAACTGTCTTCGTTGGGTCGTGTTGTTCACCGAAGAGCACGGCGTGTACGATTTTCCGTTGATCACACAACTGGCGCCCGGAAGATAAACGGCGGGATTCGCTTCAATACTGCTCAGAAGGTGAG
>CAYMHP010000175.1:0-12900 GCA_964390225.1 uncultured Solibacteraceae bacterium | reverse complement strand
CGCCGCTCGAGCGCATCGACGAGCTCGGGATTGGCTGACCTATTTGCGATCCACAATCTGATATCCGGCGGGTATCTGGAAGAGATCGGGACCCGGTTCCACGCGGCTGATGTTGGTCAGCTGAAACGAATCCTGTCCCATTCGCGGATCGTTGTGGACGCTCTTGACAACAGTCTGCAGTTCGGGCGAATACCAGGTTTCACCGGTGATCTGAATGGGGCGGTCGTTACCGATCGCGCCGGCATCGATCGTCGAAGTAGTGCGCGTGCCTTCGGCGTTCACGCCATTGACCATCTGCTGCCCGAGCGATTGGCTGTTCAGCGCGAGCGTATCGGGCTTCTGCGCGACAATCATCTGTTGAACGCCCGGCGGCGGTAGCGGAGGCAGCGGGGTGGTGGGCGCGCTGAGGAAGACCGCGTTTCCTCCGGAGGAAGACACGGCGCCCGCCCCGCCAGTCGTGACGTAACTGAAGCCGAGCGCCTTGTCGGGTCCCGCGGACGCGCTCGAGAACACCATCGGCATGGGCATCTTTTGCGCCGTCCGCGCTTTCGGGTCAAGCAGATAACTTGCGTTCGCCACCGGGTCCCAGATCATGATCTGGTCCGGCGTTTCGCGCCGTACGCGCCCCTCGCTGTCGCGAGCCACATTGGTTTGCGTTTTGTTGTCGATGCGGGTCCCGTCCGCCAGCGTTTGCGTGTGTTCCGAGATTTCCACGGCGGAGTACGGCGCCGCCTTGACGGGAGCCCCCATCACCGCGCCGGTGATGCCCATCATCCTACCCTGCACCACGGCAGTTTTGAGCTTCTGTACCAGCACTTCTTCCTGAGCGGCCGCTGTCGCCGCGATCAGCGGCAGAATCAGTACGATTCGATAAGAACGGTTCATTTCGCGTCTCCTACAACATCGTCGATGAAACGGATGGCGCGAGCGCGGCCATCCGGCCCCAGAATCACGTCGGCGGGCACCTGCCCGTTATCGAGCCCCACCCGCACGATGATCCCGGTCTCGATCGGCTCGCTATCCAGAGCCACATAGTTCACGATGTGCGGCCTGGGTTTGGCAGGTGTGGCCCGTTTACCAGGTGCCCGCCGGATGATCGCCGGCTTGACGGTGACCGGAGGCGGCACGGGGGCGGGAGCCACCGGCGCCGGAGGCTGCGGCCGGCGCGCCGCTACCGGCTTGTCCACTCGCCGCGGCAGCAATACGAAGATCATGGCGACCGCCGCCGCCAGCGCGAGGGCACCCACGACGGCGCGATTGGATACCAGAGAACGCCGCCGGAGCGCCGGAACCTGCGGTACCGGCTCGGTGTCAGCCAGAAATTCGAGCAAATCTTCGATCCGCTCCGACCTCTGCTCCAGTTCCCGTAACAGACTGCCGCACGCGGCGCATTCGTTAACGTGCGCTTCCACCTGCTGCATTTCGCGCGCCGGCAGCTCGCAGTCCAGGTAAGCCCTCAGTTCCCCTTCCGGCCAGCACTGTCTCATACGTCTCCTCCGTACCGCGCCCGGTATTTCGTTTCGAACTCGCGTTCCGCGCGCGCCAGCAGCGTGCCGATCGACGATGCCTGCACACCGAGCGTCTGCGCAATCTCGCGGTACGCCAGCCCGCTCGACCTGAGAAGCAGCAACTGGGCGTCCCGCGGTTTCATTGCGGCGAGGATGGCACGGACTTTCTCGCAACGTTCCCGCCGAAGTATCTCGTCCAAGGCACCGGCTCCCGCGCTTGCCCGCATCTGCTCCGCGCCCGCGGCTTCTTCGCTCTTGCGGCGCCGCGAGTTGGCCCGGGCGGCGTCGAGCGCCGCGTTAATCGCCACGCGGTAAACCCAGGCGGTCGAGTCCGCGCGGGCACTCAAAAGCGGCACGCGCCGTGCCAGCTTCGAAAACGCTTCCGCCGCGATCTCTTCTGCCTGGGCGCGGTTTCCGGTGATCCGCGACAGCAGTCCGACGACCCGCGGATACTGGTCGCGAAACAGCTCCTCAAACCACTCGCTATCGGCGGAGCGGGCCTGCAACGGGCTCAACGCCAGTTCGTCGGGCTGCACACTTATATAACGCGGACGCCCCCGGTTTTGTGACGGAAAAAAAGCGAAACTCCGGCTGTTACACTAAAAAGAAAAATGCCTACCGCTTTCATCTGTCAGGGCGTTCGTACGCCCATAGGGCGCTACGCGGGCGCTCTGTCGATGGTCCGCGCCGACGATCTGGCGGCCGCCCCGCTGAACGCGCTTCGAACCGCGTTTCAACAGAGCGACTGGGAATCGATCGATGAAGTGATCTACGGCTGCGTGAATCAGGCCGGCGAGGATAACCGCAACGTGGCCCGCATGGCCGCCCTCATCGCCGATGTCCCCAAGAGCGTGCCGGCCGCCACCGTGAACCGGCTGTGCGCCTCGGGTATGGAGGCCGTGGCCGCCGCCGCGCGCAGCATCGGCGTGGGTGAGATGTCGCTTGCGATTGCCGGCGGCGTGGAGAGCATGAGCCGCGCGCCGATGGTGATGCCAAAGGCGACCTCCGCCTTCTCGCGCGCGGCCGAGATTTACGATACGACCCTCGGCTGGCGCTTCGTCAACCCGCTCATGGAACAGAAGTACGGTACCGCGTCGATGGCCGAGACGGCGGAGAACGTGGCCGAGAAGTACAACGTCAACCGCCAGTCGCAGGACCTCTTCGCGCTACGCTCGCAGCAGAAGGCCGCGGCGGCGCAGAACGCCGGCGTCTTCGCGGAAGAGATCATCTGCGTCAACGTGCCCGGCCCGAAAGGCTCGGCAAAGGCGGTTTCGCAGGATGAGCACATCCGGCCCGATACGACGATCGAAGCCCTGGCGAAGCTACCGACGCCCTTTCGCAAGAATGGGACCGTCACGGCCGGGAATGCGTCCGGCATCAACGACGGCGCCTGCGCCATGTTCGTGGCCTCCGAAGAGGCAGCGGCGAAGTTTGGCCTGACCCCAATCGCGCGCGTGGTCGGATCGGCGGCCGCCGGCGTTGACCCCAACTACATGGGCATCGGCCCGATTCCCGCGATGCAGAAACTGCTCGCCCGGGCGAAGATGTCGATCGACCAGATCGATTTGGTGGAGTTGAACGAAGCCTTTGCTGCGCAGGCGCTGGCGGTGACGCGCGCTTTCGGCTTGCCCGACGACAGCGAAAAGGTGAATCCGAACGGCGGCGCCATTGCCCTTGGGCACCCTCTCGGGATGAGCGGCGCGCGCCTCGTCTTGACGGCCTCGCACCAGTTGCGCCGCAGCGGCGCTCGCTACGCGATCGCTTCCATGTGCGTTGGCGTAGGGCAGGGCATGGCTATGCTGCTCGAACGGGTATAGTCCGTTCCAGCGGCGCCAGTCATGGCGCGGTTCCGGATACCGTGAAGCTGTCTGCAAGTGGAACCGCGGCATGACTGCCGCGGCTGAAAAGGTCTCTCAGCCCTGCCCGTAACCGCGGAGGCGTTGTTACACTGAAATCGGTGGGACGTCTCTATAGCCGCACCGATCTCCTTTCCGAACGTGCGCGTTGGAAGCAAGAGGGCAAACGCGTCGTCTTTACGAACGGCTGTTATGACCTGCTCCATCCCGGGCACGTCCGCCTGCTGGAACAGGCGCGCTCGGCGGGCGACGTCCTCATCGTCGGTTTGAATACGGATTCCAGCGTGCGGCGGTCGAAGGGAGCAGGCCGGCCCATGACGCCGGAAGACGAACGCGCGGAGCTGCTCCTGGCGCTGGAAGCCGTCGACGGCGTGGTTCTCTTCGAGGAGGATACGCCGCGCGAACTGATTGCCGCGCTGCTGCCGGATGTCCTCATCAAGGGGGCGGACTGGTCGCACTTTATCGCCGGCCGCGAAGAAGTGGAGGCCGCCGGCGGCACCGTCAAGACGGTGGCGCTCGAACCCGGCTACTCGACCACCGGAACTTTGGAAAAGATACTGACTCAGCAACCTTGATTCACCCTGCCGTTCGCGATTTATTCCTGGATTTGGCGAAGCACCCTGGTTTTCAGGAGGCCGTTCGCCGCGTCAATGCCGGCGGCCAAGCCAGTCTATCCGGCCTGACCACCAGCGCTAAGGCGCTCTACTGCGTGCTCCTGTGGCAGCTCTCCGGCCGGCCGCTCGTCATGGTGGTAGATGGCAATAAACAGGCGGAGGCGCTCTCCGAGGCTGTGGAAACCTTCTTCACCCTGCTCGCGGCAGACGAGCGGAACACCCCGCAACTGCTTCCCGCCGTGGATGTGCTGCCGCTGCAAAACCTCTCGCCACACGCCGAGATCTGCGAGCAGCGCGCGCTCGGGCTGTGGCGGCTCGCCACCCAGCGAGCTCCCATCACCATCATGCCGGTGGCTTCCGCGCTGTTGCGCGTGGCCCCGGGGGATTACTATCGCCAGCTCGCGCTCAAGTTGCGTGTCGGCGACGAACTTCCACTCGACGAAGTCATAGCGCACCTCGAGAGCATTGGCTATGAGCGCCGCGAGCCCGTCGAAATGGTCGGCGAGTATTCCGTGCGGGGCGGCATTCTCGACGTGTTCTCTCCGGAAGCCGCCAAGCCGGTGCGCATCGACCTGTTTGGCGACCAAGTGGAATCCATTCGCCGCTTCGATGTCGAATCGCAGCGTTCGGTGCTCAAAGTGGAAGATTGCACGCTGCTGCCGCTCACCGAATACCAGAAGTCGCGCGCGTTGCTCGCCGAACTGCACCAACTGGTCAGCGAGGCCGGCCTGCCTGGCCGGGACCTGCCACACCCCGGCGAAACCTTCCCCGGGTGGGAGCTCCTGACCGCCATGTTGCGCCCGCGCGAGGCTTCCGTGTTCTCGCTCGTGGAACGCCCGGTGATTGTCTGGGACGAGCCCGAGCAGGTGCACGGCGCCGCCGACCGGCTGTGGAAGCGCCTCGAGCAAATCCAGCGTTCCCCTGCCTACGACCCCGATAAGATCTTCTTTCGTTGGGAGGATCTGCAAGAGCAGGCCGGCCCTGCTCCGCAGCTCGCCATCAAAGAACTCGAAATCGGCGTCGGTGGCGAGACTTCTTTTCATGTGTCGACGCGGCCTTCTCTGAGCTTCCACGGCAACATGCAGGTGGCGATCGCGGAGGCCCGCACCCTGGTGGAGTCCGGGAACCGCGTCGCGATCTTTGCCTCTTCGGTTGGCGAGGTGGAGCGCGTGGCCGACATCCTGAACGAGTACGGGATCGCCTACCAGCTTGGGCTTGAGCAAACCGATTCCACGCCGGCCTATCTCGCCGAGCGCGCCTACATGGCAGGAGCCGTCGCCAGCATTTACCTGATCAAGGGTTTGGTCCGGCACGGCACGTCGTTCCAGGATGCCAAGCTGGTCGTCTTCGGTTCCGAAGATCTCTTCGATACTTCCGAACTGATCGCGCGGGCGCCGTCGTCCAAGTCCGCACTCGCCACCTTTTCCGCGGACCTGATCGACCTCAAGCCGGGCGACTACGTGGTCCACTCCGAGCACGGCGTGGCGCAGTATCTCGGCCTGCGCGAAATCGTGCAAGGCGAGGCCAAGGGCGACTACATGGTGCTGGAGTACGCCGCCGGCGCCAAGCTGTATGTCCCTCTCGCGCGCATGGACCTGGTCCAGCGGTTTCGCGGCGCGAGTGAAGCGCGGCCGGTTCTCGATCGCATGGGCGGCACCACGTGGACCCGCACCAAGACCAAGATCAAAGTGAAGATGCGCGACATGGCTGACGAGCTGCTGAAGCTCTACGCGTCGCGCAAAATGGCCGAAGGATTCTCGTATTCCCCTGACAGCAACTGGCAGCGCGAGTTCGAGGATGCTTTCGAGTTCACTGAGACGCGCGATCAGCGCACGGCGATCAACGAAATCAAGCGCGACATGGAGAATCCGCAGCCGATGGACCGGCTGCTTTGCGGTGATGTGGGTTACGGCAAGACTGAGGTCGTCATGCGTGCCGCCTTCAAAGCACTCGGCGACGGCAAGCAGGTGGCGGTGCTCGCTCCCACCACCGTGCTCGCCTTCCAGCATTTCGAAACGTTCAAACGGCGCTTCCAGCCGTTTCCGGTGCGCATCGAGATGTTCAGCCGCTTCCGCTCACCCAAGGAATTGAAGGCGGCGCTGGCCGACCTGGGGGAAGGCAAGGTCGATCTCGCCATCGGTACGCACCGCCTTCTCTCGCAGGATGTCGAGTTTCGCGATCTCGGCCTGGTGATCGTCGATGAAGAGCAGCGCTTCGGCGTCAAGCACAAAGAACGGCTGAAGCAACTGAAGAAGAGCGTGGACGTGATCAGCATGAGCGCCACACCCATTCCGCGCACGCTGCACATGTCGCTTCTGGGGCTGCGCGACATGTCCGTCATCGAAACGCCGCCGAAGGACCGACTCGCCATTCATACTGTGGTGGCGCCGTTCCACCCCGATTTGATCCGCTCTGCGCTCGAGCTCGAACTAGGCCGCGGAGGCCAGGTCTATTTCCTGCACAATCGCGTCGATTCGATTTGGCAGCGTGCGGCAATGATCCAGGAACTCGCCCCGCAGGCGCGCATCGGCGTGGGCCATGGGCAGATGGGCGAAGCCGAGCTGGAAAAAACCATGCTGCAGTTCATGCGGCGCGAATTCGATGTCCTGGTCTGCACAACGATCATCGAAAACGGCCTCGACATCCCGCTCGCCAACACCATGCTGGTGGAGAATGCCGAGCGCTACGGCCTCTCGGAGCTTTACCAGTTGCGCGGGCGCGTAGGCCGCTCCAATCGGCGCGCATACGCGTATCTACTGGTCCCTGCCGATACCGAGTTGACGGAAGTCGCCCGCAAGCGCCTGGCGGCGCTCAAGGAGTTTAGCGACTTGGGCGCTGGGTTCAAGATTGCCGCTCTCGATCTGGAAATGCGCGGCGCCGGCAACCTGCTGGGAGGTGAACAGCACGGCCACATCAACACCGTCGGCTTCGACACCTACGTGCGGCTGCTCGATGAAACCGTCCGCGAGTTGAAGGGTGAAGAGGTGGTGCCGGAAATCCACTCCGCCCTCAACCTAGGCCTGGACATCCGCATCCCTTCCGATTACATCTCCGACGAAAACCAGCGCCTGCGCGCCTACCGCCAGATCGCCAATGCTGCCGACGCGGCCGCGCGCGAGCGCGCCGAAAAGGAACTGGAAGACCGCTACGGCAATGTGCCCGAGCCCGTGCGTCACCTGATCGAGTATTCAGCCCTGAAAAATGCGGCGCAACAGATCGGCATCGAGGCCATCGACCGGCGCCATAGCATCCTCAATATCAAATTCCACAAGGAAACCCGTGTCGACCCGGCGCGTCTGATGAATATCGTCAGCGGCACCAAAGGCGCGCAATTCACCCCGGCCGGCGTGCTGATGCTGCCGCTCGACGGCCAAACGGCCCCCGGCGAGATTCTGGGTTTTTTGCGCGACAAACTCGACCAGCTGCGCCCGCCGGAAGTGATTCAGCCCAACCCGTCTCCCGCGCGCGTGTAGCCTTCCAGCCGCGCGGACCCCCGGAGTTACCGCCAGGCTGAAAGACGGCACGGACCGACGCGCGAACCGCAGTTCAGCCCCGTCCCGTAAGGGCGGGCGTTCCCCGCCTATGCAAATATCCCCCTGTGATATACTCCCTTACACTCGATAGGAGACCCGCCTTGCGACATACAAGATCCGCCGTTCTGCTGCTGCTCAGCCTCATCGCTACAGGGCTGCTGCAGGCCCACCATTCGCCTTCGGCCATTTTCGAGATGACCAAGAAGTTCACGCTCACCGGCACTGTCACCAAGGTCGACTGGATCAACCCTCACATCGTCGTCTACATCGATGCGAAGGGCGCTGCCGGCACGGAGAGCTGGAAATTTGAAAGCAATCCGCCAGCCTGGTTCCGGAGAGTCGGGGTGGGCCGGGTCGATTTCGCGAAGGCAATCGGGCAGACCGTCACCATCGAAGGCGTCCGGGCCAAGGATGGAACGCTTTACGGATACCTGCAGAAGATCACGATGCCGGATGGCACCGCGCTGGAGCTAGTGAATCCGGGCGATCCCGCGGCCGAGCGTTAGAAAGGAGAGTGCGTCATGAAGTATGGTTTCTTTTGTGCGATCGCGACAGCCGTCCTGGTCCCTGTGTTCGCTACTGGCCAACAGCCGGCCAAAGTGGCCGCGAACAGCCCGAAAATCGCGCGCACGCCCGATGGGCATCCCGATTTAAGCGGCGTTTGGGCCTTCGCCATCGACCTGCCGCCAGTGGCTTTGAAGAAACAGGTAAACGGAGCGGTCGAGATCAAGACCGTGGACCAAAGTTCGCGCCGGCCGGCAAATGCCCCGGTTGCAGGCGCTCTGCCCTCGACACCGGCGCCCTCCTATAAACCGGAATACCTGGCGAAGGTAAAAGACCTCTCGGATCACGAGAGCAAGACCGACCCGGTCTTCTACTGCGGCAAGCCAGGCACGCCGCGGATCGGCTCGCCCCGCAAAATCGTGCAGTTGCCCAAGGAGACCATCTTCTTTTATGAGGACATCTCGGGCGATCCCTACCGGATCATCCCGACGGATGGCCGTCCGCATCGCAAAGACGGCAACCCCTCTGCGTACGGCGATTCCATTGGCCGTTGGGAGGACGACACGTTCGTGGTCGACTCGGTCAATTTCGTGGACGATACCTGGTTCGGCGAAGACGGCTACTTCCATTCCGATGCGATGCACGTGGTCGAGCGCTTGTGGCGAAACGGCGACAACCTCGTCTACCAGTACACCGTAGAAGACCCGAAGGTGCTGACGGCGCCCTGGACGCCGCCACCCCGCGTGGTCAAGCCGTCCAACGATCCGCTCGAGGAATCGCCCAAGTGCGTGGAAGATGACGGCCGGCGGCTGATCAATAACGACCATCACGGACAGCGGTAAGTTCGCCTGGCCATCTGGCGTGCCAATGGCGGTACGCGCCGGTGACGATGGTCGCTACCGGACTCCGTAAAGGAAAACAAAATTTCGGCCGATAGAGACTCTGGAGGCGCCGCGGTGGTGTCTTTCGGCTCACCGCACCGGATGGATGCATTCCAGAATCAAAACGGTTGTTCTTTTGATATCTGTTTTCACCGTTAGCGGCACCGCTTGGGCCCAACTCGATTTCAGCGTTCGAGGCCGTCCCGTCCAGATTCACAGCTTCGCGTCGCAGGGCTTTGCCTACTCGAGTCAGAACAACTACCTGACGATGCAGACGAGCCGCGGCAGTTTGGCGATGACGGATGTCGGGCTGAATGCCTCGGTGCAGATTACCGACCGTTTTCACGTCGGGGCACAACTCTACGACCGCAATATCGGCAATTTGGGAAACTGGGATCCATCGCTCGATTGGGCATTCGGCGATTACAAGTTCACGCCGTGGCTGGGCGTTCGGGCAGGCAAGGTGAAGACGACCTTAGGCCTTTACAACGACACGCAGGACTTTGAATTTCTACACACCTGGGCGATTTTGCCGCAGTCCAGCTACCCGATGGATCTGCGCGCCTCCAGGATCGCTCACACCGGGGCCGATTTATATGGTCAAGTCTCCCTGAGGCGATACGGCGATCTCTCGTATACGGGGTACGTCGGCTCGCGTTCGGCCGACGAATACGGAGGATATCGCTACGGACTGCAGGACTTCGGAATCGATCTCACGAGCGAATCCGGTTGGCAGGCCGGTGGCGACCTGAGATGGACCAATCCGGTCAACGGCCTGGTGCTGGGAGTCTCGTATCTTCATTCCCCAGCCGTTGGTGATGGCCGCATCGAGGTCGCCCCGCAAGTCAGGCTGCCGTTTCACACGGATTCAGGCGACAACACAACCGTCTTCTATGGCGAGTACCGTGTGGGCAATCTGACGCTTGCCGGCGAGTATCGCCGCGAGATCCTGAAAGGCACGGAGAGCGTTGCAACACTGCCGCCCCTTCCTTACGAATTGGACCAGCGCGGCTGGTTCGCGTCAGCTTCCTACCGGATTTGCCGAAAACTGGAACTCGGAACCTACCACTCGCGTTTCTATCCCGCGTGGGATCAAGACCACGCGGCTCCGGATGGCCATATTTTCGAGCAGGCGGTTACGGCCAGAATCGACCTGAACCGCCATTGGGACGTCAAAATCGAAGGACACTTCATGGACGGCTACGGATACTCGTACTCGCTGCGCGGCTTTTACCCGCGGGACAACCCTGGGGGGCTTAAGCCTACCACAAACCTGCTGGTGCTTCGGACGGGCTGGAACTTCTAAGTTCTGCAGCGCTCACTTCCGCCTGAGGTGCTTCAGGTCCTGTTCGTTTTCATTGCAGATGAATTCGATTAAGTCCTGGTCGGCCAGCAGGTGAAACGGCTCCGTCACCGTCCACGGCTTGGTGTAGGCCTTCGGATCGTCAATCGTAATCTGGATATCCAGGTGCCCGAAGTCGCGGCGATGAAATCGCTCGGTGACCTGCAGAGCCTCCGTGGTAGGGTGTCCCGCCTGGTCCAGCCAGGTGTTCCCGTTGAAGCCGCTGGAATCCACCACGAGCGTATCGCCCTGCCACTTGCCCACGGAATATCCCAGCCAGGTCGGCTGGGGATCCTTCGGAAGCTCCCGCCCATCGGTGAAGATCTGCCGCCACTGCCCGAACGCCTCGTACAGCACCACCATTACGCCTGGCTCGGGGATGATCTTGAAGGGGTTCGGTGTGGCGTCGATTCGCGGCACGCCCTGCGGCAGACAGTTGGCATTCGATTCCTGGCTCGCTTGCGAGCCCGTCTTCCGCTCCTTTGTCACCGCCTCGGCCCAGGGCTGAATGGGCAATTCGCCCGGTTT
Organism: uncultured Solibacteraceae bacterium; assembly: GCA_964390225.1. Lineage (GTDB taxonomy): Bacteria > Acidobacteriota > Terriglobia > Bryobacterales > Bryobacteraceae > PSRJ01. Next base: position 2,134 of record CAYMHP010000175.1, on the reverse strand, counting down.
CAAATCCGCAGCCAGATCGACAAGGTATTTGGGCGATTCCGTCTCCCAGACCCCGGAGAGATCCGGCTTGCCGTCCGGGCCTCGAGGCGCCGGCGCCGATAAATTGGGCGTGCCGTCTTGGTTTCGCGGAGTTGCTTTCGCGGCAACGTGCAGCCATTGCGCCGCGGCCGTTGAGCAGATCCCAAACAGCAGCAGAGTCGAACTTAGCAGAAATCCCTTCACGTGCACCGGCTCCCCCTCCCCCTCGTGACGGCCAACGGGGATTATACATCCACAGCCCGTTCGGCTCAATTTTGCCGTTACGCAGGCGCATCCGGTGTGAAATATTACGTGGTGACTCGAAGCGGGTCTCCGCCTGTCAGGAGGGTAGGGAAAAATGAACACTCGTCAGATATGCCGGGGCGCGCTCGCGGGCGGAGCCGCAGCGCTGCGGAAGCCGTAGCCGCGGGTCGCGCGACGGACCGCCGGCGTTACCGCCGGTGCTGAAACGAGGGTCCGGACACGATTCAGCCGCGTTCTGTGAGGGCGCGGGTCGTGTTGCCGTAGCGAGCCGCGGTTCCACTTGCACGGCTTCACCGTAGCTAGCACCGCGCCACGACGGGCGCGGCTGAAAGCAACTGGCGGCCAGTGATACGATACTCCCTAGTCAGTCATGAGGAGGATCGGATGAAATCCGTATCGCGCCGTCTGCTCGTATCCGCGTGCGGGGCCGCGCTGCTCGCGGGATCGGGGCTGTGGTTGGTCCACGGGCAGGAGAAGCAGAACCCCAACTTCACCGGCGGCAAGGTCACGCCGATCACGGAGAACTCTCAGGCCAACATCGCGCACTTCCGCTTCGACCCCGGCGCCCGCACCAAGTGGCACACCCACTCGGGCGGCCAGATCATTCTGGTCGAAGAAGGCGTCGGGCTCAATCAGTTCAAGGGGGGACCCGTCATCGAGCTGCATGCCGGAGAGACCATCTATTGCCCTCCCGGCGTCCCGCACTGGCATGGGGCGGCGCCTGATAAAGGCGGCGTTCAGTTCAACGTCACCCGCGGCAACATTACCTGGCTTGAGGAAGTCACGGAACAGGAATACACAGCAAAGACCGTGCGGCTCAACGGAGCTCACTAATTGGCACGATCATCTGCCGACGACGTGCGCGTTGTCTTTCTCGTTGTCCTGGCAGTAGTAGTCGAGCAGTTCCGTGTCGGGCGCGATCATTTCCTTCAGCTTGACGCTCCACGGCTTCGTATACGCCTTGGGGTCGTCGATGGTCACCTCGACATCCAGGCGCCCGTAGTTGACGCGGTGAAAGCGCTCGGTCATCTTGGCTGCATCAGTCATCGGCGTGCCGCGGCGATCGAGCCAGATACCATCCCGGAACCCAACGGTTTGCACGACCAGGGTGTCGCCTTCCCATCTGCCGCTCGAGTAGCCATTCCACGACGGCTCCGGATCGTTGGGCAAAGGCCGCCCGTCGGTAAAGATCTGCCGGAAGGTGACGTCGCGCTCGGAGAGGATCACCATCAGGCCCGGCTGTTGGACAATCTTGCGCGGCGGCGGGTACGTCAATAGCCGCAGCGCGCCGGCAGGCTTGCACCAGGCCACGGGATCGTCCCTACCGAGATCCGCGGCCCTTTTTGTGACGAGCTCGGCCGCCCATGGCTGGAACGGCAGACCGCCCGGAACATGCGCGGCGATATTGGCAAACTCCGGCGCGCCCTGATAATCGCCGCAGCCTTCCGGCGGGCAGGGTGGCGGGTCCAGGAACCATATACCCGAGAGATCCGGCTTTCCGTACGACGTCTTCGGAGCAGGCGCCGAGAGGTTCGGTTTGCCATCCGGTGTGCGCGGGACTCCTGGAGTGCGATAGTGCAGCCACTGGGCATGCGCACAAAGGATCGCGATGGTGCCGAGTAAAAGGTGGCGCATGGCTCTGCCTTGCGACATTCCAAGACCCGCTGCCTAGAAACTCATCCGGTCTTTGGCCGCCTCGATCTTACGGCCATCCACACCGTAGATGGCCAGCAACTCGCCCCATTCCCGGAAAGTGCCGTGCGCCTGCCGGTACTCAACCAGGGCCCGCGCCTCGTCCGGAGTGAGTGAAAACTGGGACTCGATATCCTTGGCGCTTGCCTTGTTTATATTC
>CAYMHP010000174.1:0-12901 GCA_964390225.1 uncultured Solibacteraceae bacterium | reverse complement strand
CCGATCCCGTTCGATTCCGATACGGTCCGGAGCAAACTGCTGCAGCTGATCGAAGCGAACGGGGCGTTTCATTCGACTCTCCGGTTGGTCATCGTGCGGAATCGCGGCGGCATGTGGGAAGGACCGCCGGGCGGCGGCACAAGCGACCTCATTGCGTTGACCGCCGACTCCAAGACCTGGGGTTCCGCGGTGAAGCTGGCGTACGTCAACTGCGGCCGCCACGCGGCCTGCGAATTTGCCGGGACGAAAAGCCTTTCCTGGGCGATGAACCTCACCTGGCTGGAGTCGGCGCAAGCGCGCGGTTATGACGAGGTGATCCTGCTCAACGAGCGCGGCGAAGTGGCCGAATGCACGTCGGCGAACATCTTTGTAGCGCAAGGAACTCAAGTTTGGACGCCGCCCCTGAGCGCCGGCTGCCTGCCCGGGATCACGCGCGAACTGCTGCTCGGGGAAATTCACGTCCCCGGCATTTCGATCGGCGAGCGGACGTTATACCCCGAAGACCTGGAGTTGGCCGACGAGGTTTTCATCACCTCGACGACCCGGAATCTGCTGCCCGTGGTGCAGATCGAGGAGAAAAGCGTCGGGCGAACGCAGACCACGGAGGCAGCATTGGGCCAGGCGTTCACGGACCTGGTGGACCGTTACGTAGCAGAGCACAAGGCCGCCACGGCTGCGCGGCGTTGATCAACCGCCCGTCTGGCGGGAACTGGCGGGCTGAACGACCGCTTCATCGCTTTCCACGATCACGTACCGGGGCACGCCGCGAGTTTGTTCGTAGACTCGCCCGATGTACTCGCCCAGGATGCCGATTGAGACCAGTTGCACGGCTCCCAGGAACGTGACGGCGACGATTACGGAGGTCCAGCCCGGGACTGTAAGACCGGCAGCCAGCGCCCCGATGGCAAACAGCGCGTAGACGAGGCAGAACAGAGCGGTCAACAAGCCGAGGTAAAACGAGAATCGCAACGGCTTCGAGGACAACCCCGTAATCGCCTGGACGGAAAGGGTCAACATCTTACGGATGGTGTAGCCGCTGGTTCCGGCGGCGCGGGGCGGCGCGATGTACTCGATCTGCGTTGCGGGGAAGCCCAGCCAGGCGACAATTCCTCGCAGAAAGGGGTGACGATCCCTGAACCCCAGCACGGCCTCCACGACACTCCGGTCAAGTAGTTGATAGTCCGCGGCGCCTCGGGTGACCGGGGCCTCGCTGAGCAGATTTACGAAGCGGTAGAACAGCCCGGAGGTGATGTTCTTGAACGGCTTCGCGCCTTCGTTCTGGAGGCGCACCATTTGGACCACCTTGGCTCCGGCGTGCCAGGCCTCCATCATGCGGGGCAGCAGCTCGGGTGGATGCTGCAAGTCGCAGTCGAGCGTCATCACAGCGGCGCCTCGCGCAGCTTCCAAGCCGGCCAGCAGAGCGGCCTGGTGGCCGAAATTGCGGCCAAAGCGAATGAGGCGCACGAACGGATCATTGGCGCGAATCTTCCGGACGCGCTCGGCCGTGCGATCGATGGAACCGTCGTCCACGAAGATGATCTCGGCAATCTCCGGGCCCGACAGGGAAGACCTCACAGCGGCGTAAATTGCGTCCACATTGTGCTCTTCGTTGTAGGCCGGAACCACCACGCTGACCAAACCGCTGCCCGACGTCTCCTCGCTTCGGTTTCGGTCGTTCATGGCCGGCATGCGATGGAGCGGCTGCGCTGTTCGCAAAAAGAGCGGCAACGATCCAGACGCGGCCGAGCCGCGACGACCGCCGTGTAGAAGCTGAGATGTGCGAAGGGCAACGGAAAACGAGAGATGTCCATCGATTCAAAGAAGTAGCGCAAGACGCCGAGGATCTCGCCGGCGCTGTTTACATGTTCATGGCGCATCAGCGTTCCGTAGCTCAGACCGCGGCGGATCCGGAAAGCGACCCCGGTGGTCAGCCGCCACGCGAGACCCCACAGCATACCACCTTCGCTCGGAATGCCGGCGCGAAAAGTAGCGTCGGGACGTAAGTGCATCGCGGAGCGCGCCACGACGAAGGGTAAGTCGGTCAGGTGCTCGAGCACCGCGACGGACAGGATGCAATCGTAGGACTGACCGTCCGGAATATCCGACAGATCCGAATAGATGTGTCTGACGTTCTCTCGGTAGGGGCTCTGTTCCCAAAGCTCGCGAAACGGCTCGACGACGTCGTAGATGCGGACGTCCCGATGATAGGGCACGTGGTTCAGGTTGCCGGCTCCGAGTTCGAGCAGATCCCCGGCCGGCACGCCTTCGGCAACGCGGCGGTGCATCCAGGACTCGAGCCGAGCCACTACACGCGACAACCCCCCGGCTCCCGCGCGGTTCGCCTGGTAATGCTCGGTGTAACTCTCCCGATAGGCGATGGGTAATTCGGGACGCTGGCGCGGATAACTCTCGAGAAGGGCGGCTCCCTGATCCCGATGCATGTCTCAATTGTATGCAATTCAGGGTATCTGCAGCCTCTTTTGCTACAATCGGGAGTTCCGTAACGCCTGCTCTACAGGTCTCCTCTCGTATGTCCAAGGGTGCGAAAAAGAAACCACAGAGTTTGCGGAAAGAGGCCGAAGAGAAGGCGGTGGACCGCTGGCGAATCCTCGGTCCGGTGGTGCTCATCGGGATGACTTTGGCGTGCTACTGGGCGCCAATGACCTCTCCGCAGACGTCAATCCTGTGGGATGCCGCGGACTATTACCAGGTTGTTCAAAACTATTTCTCTCAGGAATTGCACGCCGGGCGGCTTCCGTTCTGGTCGCCATATCCGTGGGCTGGTTATCCCTTCCTGGCCGACCCGCAGGTCGGGGCGTGGTACCCGCTGAATTGGCCGTTTTTTGCGATCGGGGTATCGCCGCGGATGCTGGTTGTCGAGCACTGGCTGCACGCTTTGCTCGGCTGCTTCGGGGCGTATTTCTTAGCGCTGCGGCTGTTACGGAACCGGCCGGCGGCGGTGCTCGTTGGCCTGTGTTATGGGCTCTCCGGGTTTTTTGTAGGACACAGCTCGCATACGACCATGCTGCAGTGCGCCGCCTGGATGCCCTGGTTGCTGCTATTGCTCGACCGCGCGGTCTCCTCGCACGCGCTGCGGAACACTCTGATCGCCGGCTTGATCGCGGGAATGATGATTCTCGCCGGACATTTTCAAACGATCCTTTACAGCTTTCTGGCGCTGGGTTTGTTCGCAGTGGCGCAGGTCGCCACCGAGCCGGCGCGCTGGCGCCGCGTGTTCGGCATGGCACTGGCCATTCCGCTGATGGGGGCCCTGATTTCGGCAATCGCGACGGGGCCGGGTCTCGAATTGGCTCTCCATTCCGTTCGTGCTTCGCTGGCCGCGGTCACGCGAACCGAGGGATTTATCCCATTGCCGGCGCTGATCACGGCAATCTATCCGAACTTCTACGGAGTGCTCTCGGAAACGTACACCGGCCCGGCGGACATCACGCAGTTCTATTTTTATGCGGGCATTCTGCTGGTTCCTCTGGCAGTCGCCGGCGTTCGCGACCGGAGGCTTCGTTGGACCGGGTTATTGCTCATCGTGCCGACCATCTGGTACGCGATGGGCAGCAGCGCCGGGTTATATCTTCTCATCGCGCGGCTCCCAGGTTTCAGTAGCGTGCGTGCTCCGGTGAACATCTGGTTCGTAGCATCCCTGGGTTTGGCGATTCTGGCGGGCGCGGGTATGGTCTGGGTCGGGCAGCGCGTCAAGGGAAGCTGGGTTCCGGCAGCGATCGTCGTTCTTTTCTGTATCGATCTCTTCTATTTCCAATCCGCTATCAACCCGCTGGCGTATTCGAGAACGAGCTATCAGGAGTTGTACGGTTCGAACGAGAATCTTTTTCGACGGGCGGTCGCGTCGAACCTGCCGCCCCTGACGCGGTTCGATGCTCCGGAGCACCTGCCGTCGTTAGGTCCCATGAGTGATTTCCTGACGGAGCGGACGGAGGTGACTTACGGGTACGGGCCAATGCCGTTACAGCGGTACAGCGACTATGTGAGCGCCATGCAATCGAACCCGAAGCTGCGCAACGGCTTTAATGTCAGCCGGTGGCTCGACACGCAGGCCGGAGCGGTGCGCGCCAATCCCGATGTGATGCCGAGAGTGAATTTTGCGAAGCGGCTGGTGCCCACGCACTCCATGGCGGAGAGCGAGCAACGTCTCTCCACGCTGGACCAGCGGACTGAAGCTCTGGTACCTGCGGACCTCCATGTGGCGGATCAGGACGGAGACGGCACCGCCGAAGTGAAGGAGTTCTTGCCCGGGCACTACCGGATTCACTACAAATGCCGGTCGGCGAGCCTGCTTCGCATCGGGAATGCCTACTTCGATGGCTGGCGCGCGCAGGTGGACGGCCACAACTTGCCGGTGGAAGCTGTGGATCACGCCCTGATGGGAGTTGTGGTGCCCGCGGGGGAACGAGATCTCTCTCTCGACTATCACTCGACCTACTTCCCGGTCAGCGCGGCAGTGACAGCGATATCGCTATGCGCGTGGGGGGCGTGTCTCTGGTGGGAGCGCCGCAAGACGGCGGTTGGGCCGCGAGAAGCGGTGGTCATTTCCTGATCGTGTTGGTGTTGCGACAGGCTAGTCTATCAGCTTTGGCGGACGCCCGCCGATCCGTCCTTCTTGTCGGCCGGCGTCCAATCCGGCCTTAGTTCGTTCCCTGAGCATAGCCCTTTCGAATTCACCCAACGCCCCGACCATCTGCATCATCATTCTTCCAGCCGGCGTGGTGGTATCGATGGCCTCGGTGAGGCTACGGAAGCCAGCTTTCGCGGCAACACAGGAACCTCTATTCTTACTAGAATTGAGCCGGGGACCCGCACTCGATGAGACTGCGCAAAAGCTTACTATTGCTTTCGGTTGCGTATGTGTTAATAGCCGAGCTTGCAGCTCAAACGGCGGGCGATCCGGACTGGCAGACCGCAGCCGGAGGGAAGATGGCTTTCGAAGTCGCTTCCGTCAAGCTTGCCAAGCCCGGTGTTCCGATATTAACTCCATGGACCCGATCGTTGTTCGACCGCGGGGATGCGAAACCGCCGGGCGGTAGTTTCTCGGCAAGCGTCCCACTCAATTTTTATATTTACTTCGCCTACAAGCTCGCACCATTCGAGGCGACGAACATGCGGGCACAACTTCCGAAATGGGCAAATGACGGCTACGCGATCAACGCGAAAGCGGAGGGCAATCCGACGAAGGACCAGATTCGCCTGATGATGCAGTCTTTGCTCGCCGACAGGTTCAAGCTGAAGGTTCATTTTGAAACCAAGGAAGTGCCCGTCCTCGCTGTGACTCCCGTCAAACCCGGCAGACTCGGGCCGAAGCTGATCCCGCATTCCGAGGGACTCCCCTGCCCTGATTCATTTCAGGAGGATAAGCCGTTTACACCGATTTCGCCCCCGAAGCCGGGTGTCGCGTGGCCGGCCCAATGCGGAACTACTGCCCAAATAGGAAACAGGGACGGTACCTGGCTCGGGTCGCGGAATACGACCATGGAGTTGCTTGCAAAAAGTCTATTTAATCCTCAGTTCGGGATAGATCAGCCGGTTGTCGATCAAACGGGACTGCAAGGGAGGTTCGATTTCATCCTGGAACTTCCAGCCGGGATGATTTCCCTAGGTCCGAAGCCACCCAATCCAGATGATCCTGCGCCAGAACCGATTTTTCGAAAAGCGTTGCGTGAGCAACTGGGGCTGAAACTGGAGCGATCGAGGGGCAAGGTGCGCATGCTAATCATCGATCACGTCGAGAAACCATCCGAAAATTGATTCCAACAAATCGGCATCCATTCCATTACGAGTCGAGTTTAACTCCCGACCGCGGAAGAAATAATCCAGCTACACGCTGTGGTGGGGCCGAATTTTGAACTGCGCTTCGGGCCGCGGGATATTCCGTTTCTGTACCTCCAGACCGTACTCTTGCTGTCCGCGGCTGCACCTCGTTCTCACGGCTGCGCAAAAAAGAAAAGGTTCCAAGTGACCTGATTCGCAGCCTTGTTCTCCGCCGGCATGCACGGCACAGAACATCGCAGTTCAGGAGCGCCGGACGCTTCGCCTCTCTGCTCCCCTGCCGCCGTTTTCTCCAGCAGCCGGATCAACGCTTTCCTGGCGCGCCGCAGCCTTTGTTTCTCTCCTGCCCGGAACCGGGTGCTCGTAACGGCCTTTCACTCGCCCGAAACGGCTTCCGTTTTGACGGATTCCATTTTGGGGTCAATGTTCCCGACCTGCTACTTCGCGCCCTGCGCACTGGCACTCAAACCCGTTCGGCCTGCCGCTCCACAGCCGGGGCACGGTTCGCCCCGTCCCGGCCGCTTCTCCGCTTCGGCCCGTTGATTGAATGCTAGCGTGCTCAATCGGTTCTTCGCCGGTCTCCACTCCCCTTCGGGACTGTTCGATCCCTCGGGATCAAAGCGTTCTACCGGGTCATCACCGATCGGTTCGCCTTCCGAATGCGCCCGATCTCCCTTCGCTCCCCGCCGCCCGCCCTATTGCTAGGTTGGGAAGCGGCTCATCGTTCCAGGCCCGCTACGTTTCCGGAGGCTAGCTGTTCCTCAATACCTCTTGGAACCTTCTTCACTATGCGCGCGAACGGTTTAACGGTCAACGGCATTCGTCGGCGCACAAACCGTTTTCCTCAATTTTGTCGCGGTTTCGATTGAGGAGCTTACGGCGGAGAGCCGCTGAATTGCCTGTGAATAAAACGGAAACGAAAGCTACTGTTTGATAGGTCCGGAGGCGAGCACCATTTCGACGTGATTCGCCGATTCCACCGCGGTGGGGGCCATCCGAGCCAATACCAGCACGCATCCCACCTGCTCACCGACGGTGGTCAACACTTCCATTTCGCTGCCGGTGTGCGGATGCGGCGCGCGGTGCTGCACGTTGACCACACCGACCACCCGGTTGCGGGCGATCACCGGTGCCGAGAGAAACGCTTCATAGGTGTCCTCCGGCAACTCGCCGAAGCTCTTGAACCGCGGATCGCGGTAGGCTTCCCGAGAGATCGCGAGCAAGCGGCGCTCGCGCGCGACCCAGCCCGTGAGTCCTTCATTCAAGCGCAGGCGGAGTTTGCCGATGGTGGAGGGGTGCGGCGTATTGGAAGCGCACAGAACCAGTTCTTCGTTATCGAGAAGGTAGACCAGGCAGGAGTCGCATTGCGTGAACTCGACAACCAGCGACACGATGCCCCGGAGGACTTCCTGCAGGCTCATCTCCCGGACCATGAAGCGGCTGATCTTCTGGAACAAGCGCAATTGCTGCTCGGTGCGCTCGAGTCGCAACTCCAGATCTTTGGCTTTGGACACAACTCAATTATATCCGGAGAGATTTAGGCGGCCAGCGGCGGAACTCGGGTCATTGTAACGATCGACCGCCAAGACGCCGAGCCGCGGAGAAGAGCTAACGGCCTACAATGAAAATTCCGATGCAAGCGCGCGGCCTGTTTCTCACGTTTGAAGGCATGGACGGTTCCGGCAAATCGACGCAGATGCGGCGGTTGGCGGAGCGTTTGCGCGGCCGCGGGCGCGCGGTAGTGGAGACCGCCGAGCCGGGGGGAACCGCGATCGGGAAGAAGATTCGCCAGATCCTGCTCGACGCCGTCAACCAGGAGCTTTGCCCCACGGCCGAGCTGCTGCTCTACTTTGCGTCGCGTGCGCAGAACGTGGACGAGGTGATTCTACCCGCCCTCGAGCGGGGCGAGGTTGTGATCGCCGACCGCTTCACGGATTCGACCCTGGTCTACCAGGGCTGCGGACGCGGGCTTGGGGCGGATACGGTGCTGACTCTCGACCGGATCGCCTGCCGCGGGTTGAAGCCCGACCTTACCCTGCTGCTGGACGTGGACGTCGAGACGAGCCTGGGGAGGGCCCGCGCTCGCAACGCTAGCGCTTCGCACCGCGAAACGCGCATGGATGACCAGGAACTCGACTTTCATCGCCGCGTTTACGACGCGTACCACACCCTGGCGGCGCGCGAGCCGGAACGGATCAAGGTGGTGAACGGCGCTCAGTCCGTGGACGAGATCGAGCGGGCCATTTGGGAAGTGGTGAGCGCGCGTGTTTGAGCATTTCTGGGGCAACCAGCGGGCCGCGGCGGCGCTCGAGCAAATGATCGCGCAGGACCGGCTGGCGCAAACGCTGCTGTTCGCCGGCCCGGAAGGAGTCGGCAAGGCGACGCTGGCGCGGCGGCTGGGCGCTCGGCTGCTCGGGCACGGCGATTTGATTGAGCAGGACGATCTCAGCCTGCCGGAGAACCTGGAGACCGTCGCCGCCCGGGAGCGCTGGCAGGCCGAGAAGCGCAACGAAGACCCGCTGCTGTTTGCGACGCATCCCGACTTCGTGACCTTCGCGCCGGACGGTCCGCTGCGGCAGATTTCGATTCAGCAGACGCGCCTGCTCAAGGAGCGCTCGCAGTACCTGCCGCATAAGGGCAGTCGGCGCATTTTCCTGATCGACCATGTGGATCGCGCCAATGACCAGGCGGCAAATTCGTTATTGAAGACGCTCGAGGAGCCTCCGGAGCACCTGGTGCTCATCATGACAGCGGAGAATGCGTACGATCTTCTGCCGACCATCCGCTCGCGCGCGGTGCCGTTCCAGTTCGCGCCGCTCGATCGCGAGGAGATGCGCGCGTTTATCCGCGCGCGCGGGCTCGACGATGCGGAGCGGCGCCTGGCACTCGCGGCGGGCAGTCCCGGGCTGGCGGTCTCGCTCGATCTCGAGGTGTACGGTAAGCGGCGCGCGGCCATGCTCGTGCTCTTGAAAACGGCGGCAGGAGTGGCGCCCTTCAGCTCGTGGCTGCCCGTTTCCGAAACGATTGCGCGCAGCAAGAACGAAAAGCTGGAGTTGTACCTGAAGGTGCTCTACGACCTGCTGCGCGATCTCCTGGTGGTGCGCGAATCGGGCGGCGAGATCCGCAACGAAGACATCCGGCGGGAACTCGAGGCTCTGGCCGCGAAGGTAGAATTCGGATGGATTCGCCGGGCGGTCATGCAAGTGGATGAGATCGCGGAACTGGTACGGCGGAATATCCAGAAGACGATTGCGCTCGACTCGCTAATCGTCGGATTGCGCGCAGCGTGAGAGAGTGTCCCAAAATTCGGGGAACGAGACCGAGGCTGCTTCTGCGCCATCGATGAGCGATTCGCCATCGCCACGGAGCGCCGCGACCGCAAAGGCCATAGCGATGCGGTGGTCGCCGAAGGAATCGAAGTGGGCTGCGCGGAACTTCTGGCGTCCGGGAACTATCAACCCGTCGGGTAACTCTTCGGCGGCGACGCCCATGCGCCGCAAGTTCTCGGCGACGGTGCGGATGCGGTCGGTTTCCTTCACGCGCAGTTCGGCCGCGTCGTGAATCGTGATCCCATTCTGCGTGGCGGCGCCCAGCACGGCCAGGACGGGAATCTCGTCGATCAGCGCCGCGGTCAACGCGCCGGAAATGGTCCCGCCGCTGAGTTCCGACGATTCCACGTGGATTTCACCGACGAGTTCGCCGTTGACGCTCTCTAGTTCGGGAATGCGGATGTGCGCGCCCATGGAGCGTAGGAAGTCGAGCAGAGCGGAGCGCGTGGGGTTGAGGCCGACTCCGCGAATGATGAGATGCGAGCCTGGCACGAGTAGAGCGGCGACGAGGAAGAATGCGGCCGAGGAGATGTCGGAGGGCACGACGACTTCGCGGCCGGTAAGGCGTGGACGGCCGCAGACGGTGATCTTGTGCCGGTGGACGGTCAATTCGGCTCCGAACTCGCGCAGCGCGATTTCCGTGTGATCGCGCGAACGAACCGGCTCCGTCACCGAGGTTTCTCCTTCGGCAAACAGACCGGCAAAGAGGACGCACGTCTTCACTTGCGCGCTGGGCACCGGAAGGGTGTAATCGATGGGGCGCAGCCTGGCGCCGGTGATTTCGAGCGGCGGGAACTTTTCCTCTCGAGCCCGGATCTGCGCGCCCATTTGGGTAAGCGGCTGGATGATCCGCTGCATCGGGCGGCGGGAAAGGGATTCGTCGCCGAAGATCCGGCTGCGGAAGGGCTGCGCGGCGAGAATCCCCGAAAGCATACGGATGGTGGAGCCGGAGTTGCCTGCGTCGAGATCGCTCGCGGGAGCGCGCAGGCCGTCGAGGCCTTTGCCGTGGACGACGAACTCGGTCCCCCGGCCTTCGACTTCGATGCCGAGCGCGCGCGCGCAGCCAAGAGTCGAATGGCAATCGGCGCCGGTCGAATAGTTCGCGATGCGCGTGGGGCCTTCGGCAATCGAAGCAATCATGGCGTAGCGGTGGGAGATCGATTTATCGCCGGGCAGAGCGATACTGCCGGAGATGCGCGACGCCGGGGAAATCCGTTTTTGCATGTGGAAACTTTATTCTACGGCAGGGTCGTTGGCGTCCCGCAGCTGCCCGTCACGCCGTGTTCCCGGTGGGCATACTCTTTTGACGGAACGCGTAGCGGAAGCCGTTCCCGGCGATGCCGCGGAGCTCTGTTTCGGTAAATCCGAAGGCGCGGGCGGCGAGGCGGTACTCGTCAATGAGAGTGCAGCGGAACATGGCCGGATCATCGGTGTTCAGGACGATCGGCACTCCGGCATCATACAATCGACGGAGCGGATGCGTATCCAAAGACTTCACCACGCCGGTGACGAGATTACTCGTGACGCAAACCTCAAGCGGTATGTCGTGTTTGCGCAGATGGCGCAAAAGCGCAGGATCTTCGATGGCCGTGATGCCGTGGCCGATGCGCTCGGCGCCGAGCTCGAGCGCGGCCCAGATCGACTGCGGGCCCATGCTCTCGCCGGCGTGAGCCGTGAGCCGCAGGCCGGCGCGCCGGGCGAACGCGAATACTTCCGTGAACCACTCGGCGGGGCCGCGCTCTTCACTGCCGCCGATCCCGAACGCCACCACGCCGCGGCCGACGCGTTCGGCGGCCAGCTCAGCTACTTTCATGGCCTGCTCGACACCGAACTGGCGGACGGCATCGAGAATCCAGCGCACCTCGACGGGGGAGCCGGATGCGGCCTCATGAACCGCGTCGAAGATAGGCGCGAAATCCTCGCCTTTCCACAAGACGACTCCGGCGGCGACGATGATCTCGGCATAGCGTACGTTTTGGGCTGCCAGCCGCTCCAGCAGACGCCGCGTGGCGAGCGCGTAATCGGCCGGCGTGCGCAGGCGTTTTCCCACCGCGCCGAAGGCCCGCAGGAAGGAATCGAAGTCCGGATACGTGTAGAGGGCGCGCAATTGCTCGAGCGGTGTAGCCGGGTCCAACTCGTGCAGTGTTTCGGGTTCTACCGAACCTTCTAAATGCAGATGCAGCTCGGCTTTCGGCATTTCCCAAAGGAAATCGGCCATACTTTTCTTAGACTCTCATGACTGCTGAAGAGATTGAAGCGATAGTCGGAGGATATCATGGCGATGCGTTTCGCATCCTGGGACCGCACAGCGTTCTCAAGAAGCGAGGGGTGGATCGCTGGGAAGTGCGCGCGTTTTTGCCGCAGGCGGAATCGGCCGAAGTAGTGGCGGGGACGCAGCGGTGCGTCATGACCAAGCGGCACCAGAACGGGTTCTTCGTCGCGTGCCTCGATGGAAACCCGGAGCGGTACACGCTGGCGCTGCGGCTGTGGGACGGCCGCGAAGTGGAAATCGATGACCCTTACCGCTTCCCCACTCAGATCTCCGACACCGACCTGTACCTGCACACAGAAGGCACTTTGCACGAGGCATATCGCGCGCTGGGCGCGCACCTCTGCTGCTCGGACGGCGTGCACGGCGCGCGCTTCGCGGTGTGGGCGCCGAACGCGGAATGCGTGACACTCGCCGGCGAATTCAACGATTGGGATATTCGGCGGCATCCCATGCGGCGGCGCAATGGAGGCGTTTGGGAAATCTTCATGCCCGGCCTCGGCGAGAGTGCCGCGTACAAGTACAACATCAAGTCGCGCTTTGCGGGGTACCAACAGTTAAAAGCCGACCCGTACGCGTTTTACTGCGAGACACCGCCGAAATCGGCTTCGCTGGTGTGGGACTACTCCAAACATCAATGGAACGACGCGGCCTGGATGGAAGCGCGCGGCCGCAAGGATTGGCTGAAAGAGCCGATCGCGATTTACGAAGTGCACCTGGAATCGTGGATGCGCGGCCCCCATGGGCAGCCGCTTACGTATCGCGAAATGGCGACGAAGCTCGTGCAGTACGTGGGGCAGATGGGATACACGCACCTCGAGCTGCTGCCGGTAATGGAGCACCCGTTTTCCGGCTCCTGGGGTTACCAGGTGATCGGCTACTTCGCGCCTACGTCGCGCTTCGGCACTCCGGACGATTTCAAGTACTTCATCGATTGCTGCCACCAGAACGGCATCGGAGTGATTGTGGACTGGGTGCCGGGGCATTTTCCCAAGGACGCGCACGGGCTGGTGTTTTTCGACGGCACCGCGCTCTATGAACATTCCGACTGGCGGAAGGGCGAGCACCGCGAGTGGGGAACGCTGGTTTTCAATTATGGCCGCAATGAAGTGCGCTCATTCCTCATCTCGAATGCCTTGTTCTGGCTGAAGGAATACCACATCGACGGGTTGCGGGTGGACGCTGTGGCCTCAATGCTGTACCTGGATTACGCGCGCAAAGCCGGAGAGTGGGTCCCCAACCAGTACGGCGGGAACGAGAACCTGGAGGCGATCGACTTTCTGCGCCGGTTCAACGAAGTGGCCCACACCGTCTCCGGAGCCTTCACGGTTGCGGAGGAATCCACCGCGTTTCCGGGGGTGTCCAAGCCGGTTTATTTGAACGGGCTTGGCTTCACCATGAAGTGGAACATGGGCTGGATGCACGACATGCTCGATTACTTCGGCAGGGATCCGGTGCATCGCAAATATCACCATAACCACATCACCTTCGGCCTGCTGTACGCGTT
>CAYMHP010000173.1:0-13015 GCA_964390225.1 uncultured Solibacteraceae bacterium | reverse complement strand
GTCCGCGCCAGGGTCCAATGGGTCGGGCGGCAACAGCGAAGAAAAGTAGGCAGGTCGAGTAGAAGGAGACAGGAAAATGCGAACGAGATTGGCCTTTGTAGTGGCCGGAATGGGCCTGCTGCTATCGGCAGAGCCGGTGTGGGCCCACCACGCTTTTGCAGCGGAGTTTGATGCGAAGAAGCCGGTCAAGCTGCGCGGTACCGTTACGAAGATGGAATGGATCAATCCGCACGCCTGGATCCACATCGACGTGAAGGAGCCGGACGGCAAAACGACCAGCTGGATGATCGAGGGCGGCACCCCGAACACGCTGCTGCGACGCGGGTTTACGAAGGATTCCCTGCAACCCGGCACGGAGATCGTGGTGGACGGCTACCAGGCGAAGGACGGCTCCAATCGCGCCAATGGCAGAGACGTGACCTTCCCTGACGGCCGGAAGCTATTCCTCGGCTCATCGAACGACAATGGACCGGAGTCGCCTCAGAAGTGACGGGAGGCGCCACGAACCGCGCCATTACGGCGGGTGTAGCTGGTCTGACGCTCGCAGCCGCCTTACTGCTTCCGATGCCCATCGGGGGCCAAACGCTCGCTGCCGAGCAGGTAGGGCGTGGGCGCCCCCCCGCACGCCGGATGGCCAGCCGGATCTCCAAGGCATCTGGACCAATGCCACTATCACGCCCCTAGAGCGGCCTCCGGAGCTGGCGGGCAAGCCGTTCCTCACCGAGAAGGAGGCGGCCGAATACGAGAAGGAAGTCCGGCAGCGCAGCAATACCGACCGGCGCAACGTGCCTGCCGAGGTGGATGTGAGCCTCGCCTATAACGACGCGTGGTACGACCGCGGGACGAAGGTGGTTGGGACGCGTCGCACTTCGTTGATCGTCGACCCTCAAGATGGACGAGTTCCGCCCCTCACGCCGGCCGCCCAAAAGCGCATAGCCGAAGCTCGTGAACATGCGCGGCAGCACCCCGCGGACGGACCCGAAGATCGCTCATTGCCGGAGCGCTGCCTGGTATGGCCCACGGCTGGGCCGCCCATGCTTCCCAGTTTCTACAACAACACCTACCAGATCGTGCAAGCGCCGGGGTACGTCGCCATCCTGGTGGAAATGATTCACGACGTGCGGATCATTCCTCTGGACGGCCGGCCCCATGTTCCGCAGAACGTACGCGAGTGGCTGGGGGACTCGCGAGGGCACTGGGAAGGCAACACGTTGGTGGTCGACACGACGAACTTCACGGACAAGACGCGCTTCCGGGGAGCGACCGCGAACATGCACTTGACCGAACGCTTCACCCGCATCGATGCGGACACGATTCTCTATCGCTTCACGGTCGACGATCCGGAGACGTTCACGAAACCCTGGACGGCCGAAGTTCCCTTGCGGAAATCGCAGGGGCCGATCTTCGAGTACGCCTGCCACGAAGGCAACTACGCGATGACGGACATGCTCCGGGGCGCGCGCGCCGACGAAGAGAAATCGGGGAAATAGTCGTTCAGAGAAAGCGCCGGCGATCTTCGTCGCGGGTCCGGCGAACGCCTGGATCTGAAGTCCCAAATCAGCCTGCGGCCGGGGCTATTTCCCTCACGTCGAGGGCATCGGAATGAGCTGCGTGCGCCGGCATTCGCCTCTCCGCCTTCTCCACCTGCTGCCATTCGAATTCCGTGGTGTAGGTCAGCACGCCCAAGCTCAAATAGCGATTGCCTTCCTTCACCATCAGGCTTTGCTCGCAAAATTCGTCGAGAATGCCGGCGAGTTGCTGCTCCGTCATGCCTGGGTCGAAGTCCCGCATCACCTCGACAATCCTGGAAATGGGTTGCGCGCGATCGCAGTATTCATAGATGCGAGCGGCTATTCCGGTCACGGTCATTTCTCGCCACCTCGCTACCGGCCGCGTGTCACGGATCACCAGTTTGTCCGCCACTCGCGCTACCTCGAGAACATCACTGCGGCTCTTCCAGTAGCGCACCGTGTCTTCGATGGCCGGAACCAATCCGCCCTGGTCGATTTCCTGCTTGTACTCGAAATCGAAATAGTAGACTAAGTCGGATAGAGTGCGCGGCTCAAATGGATAAATATACTTATATAATTCCGCCGGTCTGACATTCGTCAGTCCCATTTCTTCCGCGCAGTCGAAATTGGGGCTGAAGCGATCCAGGCGAATCGGACCGCAGCCCGTGGGGGGATCCAGGTGGGTCATTAGACGGGCCAGCCGGAGGTTCTGTTCGTAATCTTCGGCCGTTTCACCTGGGAAGCCATAAATGAGATTCCAATCCGCTATGACGCCGAGCTGCTTGCACCATTTGAGCGTCTGCACATTCATGAGCGAATTGCTTCCCTTGGCCATGAGGCCCAGGACATGCGTGCTGAGGTTTTCGATGCCGGCCTGCACGGTCACGCCGGCGTCTGCCAGTGCCTTGATCTGATGCTTCTTTAAATTCGACTTTACCTCGCAAATATAATTGGCCTTGAGCCCGCGGCTTGCGATTTCGGGCAGGAGATCGCGGAAATAGTTCGGTCCGAGGATGTTGTCCACGAAGCGAACGATGCCCACCTGGTAACGTCCCAGTAGGAACGCAATTTCGTCGAGGGTACGGGCGATCGACTTCGTGCGGAAGCGCATCGTGGTGCCGTTCAGTCCACAGAAAGTACATTGCGATTTGTCGCCCCACCAACAACCGCGGGCGCTTTCCATCAGGATCGAGGGACGAATGAAAAAGCGGAGCGGGCTCCGGCCCAGGCGCTCGAAGTACTCGTCATAGTCCGGCATGGGGAGGCTGTCGAGATCTTCCATAAGGTGCGCATTCCCGGCCCAGGCGACATTGCCCTGCTCCCGTTGTGCCACGCCGCGCAGTCCACGTACGGGGTGATGGTACTCGAGGCGCTTCACGAGCTCGGGGAAGCATTCGTCGGCTTCACCGGCGCAAACATAGTCGAGGAACGGAAACGAGCGCAGCATGGTCTGACCCATGACGCCTTCACAATTGGCCCCGCCCATGACAATGATTTTTTCGGGGTAACGCTGCTTCACCAAGCGCGCGAGCGACAAGCTGGCCATGTTCTGCTCGAACAGCGATGTGAATCCTATGATGTCGTAGCTCTGCCAGGGGATCGATTCCAGGCAAAGTTGAAGGAAGCGGGGAACGAATGAACGGATTTGCTCCATGCGCCCGGGAGTCTCGGGCCCGACCTTTTGCGCCACCACGATTTCGCGGTAATACTCGCTATCGGATGGCAGCCAGCTTCCGAAGACTTGGCGCGCGAAGAGCTGCTCGCCCCCCATAACCACGGGAAGCCGGAGCACCAACTCGTAATTTTCGTACCCCACCATCTCGGCGAAGGTGAAATTCAAGTGTTCGACGTCGCAGCGAATGCCTTGCCGACGCAAGCTGCTCTTGAAAAGGCCGAGCGCCAGCGAGGGAGAGTCAACTCCGGCGAAAGGCATGTTAACCAGCAGAACACCACTCATATTCGCACTCCTCTGTTCAGCACTACCTGTGCGCGCGGCCCGGGTGAGACGGTTGCCCGGCCGCAAGGTGCGCGGCCATGGCTTCCGCGATCGGCTGCCCCGTCCGGTCCTCGACATACAGGAATTCTCCGGCCGTGTTGATCTCGAAGAACACGTAGTCACGATCCGGCGTCAGACGGAAGTCGATGCCGCCGTATTCGAGCCCCAGACGAGCCATAAAGGCAAGGACCTGGTCTATTACGGAGTTGGGCAACTCATGCGGACGGCAGGGGATTTCGGCCATTCTCACCCGGTAATCGACGCCCTCCATGTTCTCGATATCGAACTCGCTGGCGATCACTTGTTCGCCGATCACGGTGACCCGCACATCACGAATTCCCGGGACGACAGGTTGGAAGATCACCGGGGCATGCCGGAGATTGCCCAGCATGGCCATATCCTCGTCGCGGAGAATGCGTGTGGGACGCCAGGCAAGGCCGCGCTGATTGAAAGCCTTATAGATGACCATGCCTCCGTGATAGTTACGGAATTCCACCACGGTCGCAGGATCGGTGGTGAACAGCGTGTCAGGCACACGGAATCCGCACTCATGGGCGACTTTGAGCTGATAGGGTTTATATTCCGCGGCCGTGTCATTGTGCGGATCGTTCACCCATAGGCTGCTGCAGCACTCCAACATGCCATAGAGTGCGCTGACACACTCCTGGTAGGCAAAGTGCCTCGCGGCCGGATCTTCGATCCGCCAATCGATTTCGAGGGGTTGGGGACGGCGCCACCAGAAACTCGTAACTTCATCGAGCCTGATGGAGCGGTCGCCTTGTCCTAATTGCAGCAGGTCTCCCGCCCCGTTCCCGAGCCGTCCGGTCAGCGAGATCGTCCCCGGGACTTTCGACATGTCGAAGATGAAAACCTGTCGCCCGTGCTTCCCCTGGAGGATGCCAGCAACTCTGAGGGCATGGCTGTCATCCTCCTTAGCGCAGATCAGAATCATGGATGCCTAGCTAACGCTCGACACTCAATAACCCCAAGGCGTAGTCAGCACGAACGGCCCAAAAGGCCCGGGCCCCGGGCCCGGATCCCCCTTGGGATCGCCATGCTTAGGATCGCTGTACTTAGGATCCGCGTACTTGGGATCCGTGTACTTCGGATCTGTGTACTTCGGATCTGTGTACTTCGGATCTGTGTACTTCGGATCGGTGTACTTCGGATCCGTGTATTTAGGGTCGCTGTACTTGGGGTCCGTGTACTTAGGATCCGTGTACTTAGGGTCGGAGTACTTCGGGTCGCTGTACTTAGGATCCGTGTACTTAGGATCGGAGTACTTCGGGTCGGTGTACTTGGGGTCCGTATACTTAGGATCGATGTACTTCGGGTCCGTGTGTTTCGGATCGCTGTACTTTGGATCGCTGTACTTTGGATCGCTGACCTTGGGATCAGATATTTTGGGATCTGCAGTCTTGGGATCGAACGTTTTCTGCGGGCCGGGAGGCTGAAGTGGGCCCGGACCAGGTCCCGGATCGAATTTCGGATCATTCCCCTTCGGGTCGAACTTAGGATCGGTGATCTTGGGGTCAAAACCCTTGGGGTCGCTGATCTTCGGATCAGAGACTTTCGGATCGTGCAGTTTGGGATCATTCAGCTTGGGATCGTTCAGTTTCGGATCGTGCAATTTCGGATCATTCAGCTTGGGATCGTGTAGTTTGGGATCATTCAGCTTCGGATCATTCAGCTTCGGATCGTTCAGCTTGGGATCGTGGAGTTTGGGATCGTTCAGCTTCGGATCGTGCAGCTTGGGATCATTCAGCTTGGGATCGTGTAGTTTGGGGTCGTTTAACTTGGGATCGTGCAGCTTCGGGTCATTCAACTTCGGATCGCTAAACTTGGGATCGCTAAACTTAGGATCGCTGGTTTTGGGATCGAACGGCTTCGGGTCATTCGGCTTGGCATCACCTGGTTTGGCGAAGCCGCCGGCCTGCAGGAGCAGTTTGACACGCGCCGAGGGCGGTATTTTTAGCCCGTAGGTCTTCTCTCCGGAACTGTCCTCGAAGACAGACCGATGTTCCACCACATCGGCAACGTTAACCTCGAGAGCGCTTTCGGCGCCCCCAATACCGGACGGAATCAGCAAGATGAGCTTGCCGGGCTCGGCGGACTTCCGAATGCGTCCAATCAACTCAACCGGCGGAGCTTGCGGCATTTCGGGCTCAAATGTCTTGCTTTGTCCCAGGATTTCATCTAGTTTCGGACTCTTGGTGTCCGGCTTCTTGGGCGGCTCTTTGGGGGGCTCTGCCATAAATCCCGCTCCTCAAATCTGTGCGCAATAGGGGCGCGCGATGGCAAAAGGCAAAGGCTTGTAAGTAAACACTCAAGCCTCGTGATGAATTGTGAAACTCAGCGCAATCCTAGCCAATGAAATGGGAGGTGTCAATCCCCTTTTGACTGGCGATTGTCTGGAATCGGACTTTCAACCGGGACGGGCAAGTCCGAAAGCAAAGAGCTTCAGCCCGGCCGCGGTAGCAAGAATCTTTGCGCGCCCACGGCGGCCGGTGGGAGATGCTCCGCGCCTTCCCCTTCGGCGCCCCGCAAAAACTGCGCGGGGCGTCTTGTGGCGTACTTGTTTCCGGATTGCACCCAGCTACGGGCAAGATGCCGGCGAGGGTCATCGAGTTCGTTGGCAGCTACGCGGTATAGCGCCGTAACAAAACCAACGCCCTAGCCCAATTGTGAAGATTGCGCACCCGTAAAGCGCATGCTCGAACGACGAGACGAACAGCGACCCTGTCTGCCAATACCGGAATGCGAAAAGCAACCCGCCGATAAACGCGAGGCCGAGTGCAAGCGGGTTCCGGAACACGATGTGAACGTAAGCGAACGCAATCGCGCTGGCCAGCACGATCGCCCAGTTGGCACCGAAGAGATGCCGGTATCGGTCGAACACAAAGGTGCGGTAGACGATCCCCTGTGGGTACACCGACAGCACCGGGTAGAGGACCATGATCAGGCTCCAGAAACGCGGATTCGATCTCGGAAAGTCAAGGAACGCTTCTGGCGCGTACCGCAAGACCAGCGCGATTCCGATAACGGTTACGACGGCGAAGAGGATCAGGATCGCCGGAGCGTTTTGCCGGAGTCCTGCGGTGTCCCACATTTGTCTGCGGTCAAACCCGGGATCACGCTGCAGGACGAATAAGCAGTAGGCCAGCAGGGCCCATAACGCCGGAATCGCCGGTATGCGATGGCGCGTATAGGCAAACAGCGTCGGCAAGGCAATGAACAGCAGCAGGAATTCGATCGCGAGAACTGCCACTACCGTCAGCATCGCACGTTGGGCGTCCAGGTGAAGCTCACCAGGCCCCCGGCGCGAGTGCTACAGATAGTGCGGCACCATCTCGCGCCAGGATCGCGCGCAATGTGCCTCTCCAGGCCAGATCGCCAGGCGGTGGGGAATTCCTTTCTCAGCAAGGGCACGGCTCAGCACGCGGTTGCTCTCATGAAACGGGTCGTTTTCGCCGACCGCGAGCGTGATGTCCATGCGACGCATGGCATCCAGCAACCAGGGATCGTGCAGGTTGGGCAGAAAATGATTCGGTGTAATGAAGTAAACGTCCTGGTCGTAATATCCGCTGAACAGATCTTCAAACTGCCCGACTGCGCGGGTAAGGTCGTATCTGCCGCTGAGTGCAACCACCTTGCCGAACAGCGACGGACGCCGGAGAGCGAGGTTCATTGCGTGGTAGGCGCCGATACTACAACCGTGGGCGATGAGAAATGGAACGCCGTTCTCCGAGAGCATGAACGGGATGACTTCCTCGAGGATATAGCACTCGTATTGGCGGTGGCGCTCGGTGCGGGCCTTTGGAGGTGCGGACCGGCAGTACAAGCTTTCGGAGTCAACGCCATCGACACAGAAAAGACGAATATGGCCGCTCTCGATGGAGTGGTGGAGCGCGTTCACCAGTCCCCAGTTCTCGTAATCGTAGAAGCGTCCTTCACGGGTGGGGAAGACCAGGACCTTGGCGCCCGCGCGTCCGAAGACGAGGAGTTCCATATCGCGGCCCAGACGGTGGCTGAACCATTTATGATGTTGGCGATTCACCTTACCTACAGAGTAGGAAGAACGTGTTCCAGAATAGCGATTACTCGATTAAGATTCGGTTTCGGTATGGTTGCAGGAGGCGGCCCCAGAGACGATACCCCTCCCTGTTCAGGTGCAGCCCGTCCTCCAGGAAAAATTCGGTGCGGGGTTTGCCTGATTCATCCAGCATCGCCGAGAACACGTCGACGTAGTAGCCTGACGGGCGCGACTCCATTTCACAACGGACCAGGTCGTTGAAACGGCGGATGCGGTCCAAAATCGTGTACCGTGCCGGGCTGGGCTTGACGGACACGAAGCCGAACGGAATAGGCCCGAGAAAATCGGCCACTTTGTCAGCGAGCGAGCGGAAAAAGCCAAAAATCCCGTTCACCTCGCGCCGGTCGCCGAGGTCGTTATCGCCGGCGTAAACCAGGAGTGAGCGCGGGTGAACTGGCGCCACCAGGCGTCCGAAGAAGTAGTCGCAGGCTTCAAGGGTGGAACCCCCGAATCCAAGGTTGAGCACGCGAGGGTCGAAGTCCACGGCCAGGGTGTCCCAGAGGCGGATAGAAGAACTTCCGTAGAACACAGGAGGGCGGTTCCAGTCCCCGCCTATCCTGGCACGCTCGAGCGCCTGGACTTCCGCCTCGTACCATAGCATTCCTCCAGCGTACCGGACGCGCGGCGGGCGGGCCTGTAGCGGCCATCAAGAAAAAAACGGTCCGCGCACTTCCCGCACCTACGTCGTTCCAACCAGCAACTCCTCTGAGTTGTCGGGTGGACGAAGCCCATCGGTCCTGCCGGCGAAGTAGCGTTGGGCAAGAGCTGCTGCTGACACGTGCTGGACGTCTCGAAAGCCGGCTTCACGGGCAATCGCAAGCATCTCCGCCGGCCGGAAGAAGCTGATGAATGGCGTGCCGTTTGCTCGCGCCCCCTCCGCGGCACGCTCGATCCCGGGACGCACGTCGGGGTCTGCCAGTTCGATCGGAAGCATGAAAGACATGGCGAGTGTCGAGCCTGGCGCGAGCGACGCGACTTGGCGCAGTGTGGCCCTGATCGCGTCCTTGGTCAGGTACATGCTCACCCCGGTGGAAGCTACCACGGATGGCCGGGGTGCATCAAAGCCGGCTTCCGCCAGCCGCTCCCACCACGTATCGCCGGCCTCGAAGTCCACCGGCACGAGCCTCAGGAAAGACGGGATGCCGAAGCCGAGATCGACCAGGCGCTGGCGCTTCCACGCCTGCGGACCGGGCCGATCGACCTCGAACACGACCATGCGGGAAGCAAGCTCCGGCTGACGCTGGGCGAAGGTGTCCAACCCGGCTCCGAGAATGACGTACTGCTCGGCGCCACTGGCAGCTTGCTCCGCGACGAGATCTTCGATGAAGCGAGCGCGGGCCAGGATGGAGGCGCGGAAGGGCCGCGTGAACGGGCTCATGTCCGGACGGCTGCGCCATCCCTCGTCTGGAGCCGCCAGCTTGACGCCGACTTCGTCTTCGAACACATGTGGCGGCGGATCGGCCTGCACGTGCATGGCCCGCCACAAAGCGACCCGAACTGCCGTGCTGTCTGGTTCCGCGCCTCGCTTGCTATCCATGATCTCCTCTCTGCATGTCCAAATTCTGAGATTCGAACTCCGAGCTATTGCTAGTCAGTCGGTGCCGTCATCCGAACCAACGAGGATCGCGGATTTCCGGTAGATGCGGGGGCTCACTCCGAACTCCGCGCGAAACGCGCGGTTAAAATTTGAGACGTCGCCGAAGCCGCAATCAAGCGCGATATCGAGAATCTTGTCCGGCTCCGCTCCGATCCGAACGGCCGCGCGGCGCAGGCGCATGCGGAGTAGATACTGGTGCGGAGTTACACCCGTGACCGCCTGAAACGTGCGCAGGAAGTGGTAAGGGCTGAGCCGGGCTTCCCGAGCCATGGCGAGGACGCTCTGGGCCGCGACATCTCCCCTTTCGATGCAGCGCACGATTCGCGTCACGCGAGCGGTCGCTCCCGGGTGCTGCGCCGCTGCAATGGGTGAGGTCCCGCTATCCAGTTGAAGCGCGTGCGTGGCGAGCTTGATTCCCAACTCTTCCCATCCTCTGAACGATGGCGTCGCGAGCGCAGCCGAAACTCCTGCCACATACGGAGAGAGTAGACGGAGCGGCGGGATCCGTATGGCCTGAAACCGCGGACCCGTGCGGGCTGCGGAATCGCAAGAAATGCGCTCGAAGACCTCTGGCGCGTACGAGAACGAAACGCACCGGTCGCCCGTGGCGTGCTCGTGTCCGCACTCGAACGCCTGCCCGGCGTTTCCGAGCAAAAGCGAGCCGGGGGTCATCATCTCGCGCCCCGAGCTGGACCGGTATTGAAACGTGCCCTCGATCACCACAGCAACCGTTGCCCAGGAATGCAGTTCCTCAAACGGACGATCGTGTGGTCCGGCGGCGCAAAGCACATCGTGAACGGCCCAGCCGGCGCCCTGCGCCAGCAGCCGCGCTGCCGGCGACCTCGTATGTCCCCGCGCTTCTCGTTCCACCGCAATTTTCGCCAAGAATCCCTCGCGCTCAAGCGCTTATAACTCGAGTATAGCGATGGAGGCTTTCTGAATGACACCGAAACAAACACCGAATCAATTGGCAACCATGTTGATTGGCCGCTGGGAACAGGCCGGCGCAAAACTTGCCGCACTGGCGGAGGCAATCCCGGAGGACAAGTACGAAACAGCCCCGGTGGATAGCGTCCGCAGCGTCGGCGACGTGCTCCGCCATGTCGCGTTCTGGAATGGATACGTGGCGGATTCGGCCCGCGGAAAGAAGGCAGACGATTCGGCCAACGAACTGGCGAAGGCCGAATATTCGACCAAGCCCCAGGTTCTCACGGCATTGCGCCGGTCCACCGCCGACGCCGCCGCGGCACTGCGCGAGGCCTCAGCAGGATTTTCGCCCCAAACGGCCGAGATGATCGTGACTTTTCTCGAGCATGGGAGCGAGCACTACGGACAACTGGTCGTGTACGCGCGCTGGAACGGGATCGTGCCACCGGTCTCCCGCTGATAGGAGGAATCATGGCTGATATCCAAACGAAAGCGAGCTTCGAATCAGCGCTGGTATCGTCCGGCCGGTCGGCCGAGATCCCGGAGAATTTCGACACGTATGGATGGCTGGTAGGAAGCTGGGACCTCGACGTGGTGTATTACTGGGCGAACGTGGCCGGCCGGGGACTCAAGGGTGAGCTTCACGCCAGTTGGGTGCTCGAGGGCCGCGCCATCCAGGACCTTTGGATTATGCCCCGCATCGCGGATCGAACGCCCAGCCTCGACAAAACCACGAATATGTATGGGACCACCATGCGGGTTTGGGACTCGTCCATCCAAGCTTGGCGGATCACCTGGTTTAACCCCGTAGTATGCGCCGAGGAGCGCCTGATCGGCCGATCCGTTGACAACGACATCGTTCAGTTGGGCTGCCGCGCCGACGGAACCCCATCCCGCTGGCGGTTCACCGAGATCAGACGCGATTCCTTCCACTGGATAGGTGAGTTCCTGCAGCACAACGGAAATACCTGGACACTGGCCGGCGAGTTCCTTGCGCGGCGCAGACTATAAGAGCTGCGCCATGCCGATCCAGTAGGCCCGCATTCGTAGTAAGAAAATCACTGGGAGGCCCACATCGTCGCGGTATCCAAAGTGGGGCGGGCTTTCAGCCCGCGGCCGAATTTCAGTCGCCCCCTCCGATATTTGCTGCGCCCGTTGTCGGGCGCTAAAGGGCAGCCGCAGCGTTGCCAAGCGCCAACCGCGCCCCTCCGACGATCTTGTCCGGGTCCGGCGTCCATCTGCTAACGTAATGGTCGCCTATGCCCTGGCAGCTTGTGGTTGCTTTATGCCTTTTCGGCTCGGCGGCGCTCGCTGGCGATTCGTTCGAAACCGCCTCGGTCGCGGGTCTGCCGGGGCCTCTGCTCTGGAAAAATACGCCTGTCGCGTGGCATGCGGGCGGCACGGCTCTCCAGATTGAAGCCGGTAAGTCAACCGACTGGTACATTTCCCCCGTTGATGGGAAGCAATTCGGAAACGCGCCGGTCCTGCTGTTCGCGCCCGCGCGCGAGTTCGTGTTATCCGCGAAGGTGAAGGTCGACTTCCGCACGAAGTGGGATGCCGGCGCTCTGTTCGTCTACATCGATGACAAAACCTGGGCCAAGTTCGCCTTCGAGATGTCGGTCTATCGCAAGCCGACCGTCGTCACCGTCGTGACCCGCGGCGTTTCCGACGACTGCAATTCCTGGGAGATTTCCGGCAATGAAGTCTGGCTCAGAGTGGCGCGCTTGGGCGATGCCATCGGCTTCTACGCTTCGCACGACGGCAGCCAGTGGGAGATGATTCGAGCGTTCACCTTCGGCCCCTCTCCAAAACTCAACATGGGATTCTCATCCCAGTCGCCAGCCGGCGCGGGGACGCAAGCCGTGTTCTCCGAGATCCATTACGCGGCACGGAAAATCACGGATATTTTTGTTGGCGAGTAAGTGGCGCGACCGTGCCGGCCCCGCGCCGCCAAGCCAACCGCGCCCCTCTCTCTACGGTGTATACTTCTTTGAGGCCTTGTATCCTACACCACAGATCCTGGCAGATCCTTTTGCCAGCCGGCCGGAGGCGTGTGCAGGATCGCATCAGGAGAGAAAACTGAGATGAGTGAAGTGCTCACTGGAGCTGAATTCAAGAAACAACTGCGCGAGGGAAAGCCCAAGCTGGGGCTATTCCTGAATTCGCACAGCCCGACGGTTGCCGAGCAGCTGGCCCACAGTGGTTACGACTGGCTGCTGGTCGACACCCAGCATGGGCCGATGGGATTTGAAAGCCTGTCCGCGATGCTCGCCGGAATCTCCCACGGTGGCGCCAAGTCGATGGTTCGCGTCGGCAGTTATCAGGACCGCCCGGGCATTCAGCAGGCGCTCGATATGGGCTCCGATGGCGTACTCGTGCCCTACATCAACACTGCCGAAGAGGCCCGCCAGGCCGTCAGTTGCGCGCGGTATCCGACCGCCGGGACACGTTCCGTGTACTTCCCGCAGCGCAGTATGAACCGAGCCGGCCTGCTGGGCTACGCCGGCAGCGCCAACGATAACGTAATCGTCGCGCTGCAGGTGGAGACGGCGGATTGTATCAAGAACATCGACGACATCGCGGCCGTCCCCGGCGTCGATATCCTCTTCCTCGGACAGAACGACCTGTGCATGTCGATGGGACTTTACGAGAAATACGAGTTCCCGCACATGTATACGTCGCCGGAACTGCAGGCGGCCACCGACAAGTTGATCGCCGCCGCCAAGCGGAATAACGTGATCCTTGGCCTCTTTCTGTTTGGAACTGCGCGCGTCGGCGAATTCCTGCAGAAGGGCTTCACGTTCATCAGCATCGGCAACGACCTGCACCACATCCTGACGCAGGCCACCGCTTACGTGAAAGACGTCGAAGGAATCTGGCAGCAGACGGGA
>CAYMHP010000172.1:0-13022 GCA_964390225.1 uncultured Solibacteraceae bacterium | reverse complement strand
ACGGCTGCGACCTGTCGGTCCAACCCGGCGGGACCATGCACCCGCAGCAGACGCCGGTCGACCTCGTCCGCATCATCGAGAGCCTGAGCGGCCAGGGGCTCGAGGTCCCGGTGATTACGACCTCATTCCTCAGTTCCACCGAGCCCTGGGCGCGCAATGTGCTGTATGTCGCCGGAGGCACGGGGATCTCGCTGTTCCGCCCGGGTTATTGGAAACTACCGCCGTCACGCGTCCTGGAACTGAAGAATCAGATCTCTGGCCTGGCCGCTATGGGACGGGCGTACGGCATGGGCATGGGGTTGCCGAATACGGCCGGCGCCGCCGCGATGAACGGCCTGGACCCGCAGTGGGTCGGCTGGGATTTCGACCCGTCGCAAGCGAGCCCGGAAATCCCATTGGAAGCGGCGGCTTCCCGGTTGAAGATGGTCGTGCTCAGCGATTATCGCCGCGAGGGCGATCGCACCGTGCCCTGCCCGCTAGGGGAGGGCCTGGTGGATTGGGGCAAATTCTTTGACACACTGGCGCGCGCGAAGTTTTCCGGACCGCTGTCGCTGCAGTTGGACTATCAACCGTCAGACCCTCCGGCCTCCAACCGGCGCGACCTGGAGTTCGCGCGCAAACAACTCACCGCCGCTTACCAAAGAGTGACTGAGTCTACTTCACCCCGCCCATTAGCCGGGTGACGGGTTTCGAAATCGCGAGCATCACCAGCCCCACCACGATTCCGAATCCGCCGACATACCCGAACAATTTGTCGAGCGGAATGGCTTCATAGAACGAGGCCAGCCGGCCGCCCATGAAATTGCCCACCGAGAGCGAGAGGAAGAACACGCCCATCGTCATACCGGCGATGCGCGCGGGCGCGAGCTTGGTCATGGCGCTCAACCCGACCGGGCTCAGGCAAAGCTCACCGATCGTATGCAGCAGGTAGCAGACCGCCAGCCACATGGGGCTTACTTTGCCGGAAGTCCCCGCCGCC
This sequence comes from uncultured Solibacteraceae bacterium, assembly GCA_964390225.1. Taxonomy (GTDB): domain Bacteria; phylum Acidobacteriota; class Terriglobia; order Bryobacterales; family Bryobacteraceae; genus PSRJ01. The sequence continues at coordinate 12,043 of CAYMHP010000172.1, read as the reverse complement.
ATGGCCGCGAACATCATCACGAGGAAGCCGCCACCGGCGCCGAACAGGCCGATGGAGAATTTCGTTACCACCGAGAGGTCCCGATCGCCGAGTTTCACCCACAGCCATGCGAACACGGGGGCCAGCAGGTAGATGTAAATCGAGTTCAGCGATTGAAAATAGCTGGAGGGAAACGAGATGCCAAAAACGCGGTCATCGGTGTTGCGGTCGGCGAACAGGTTCAGCGTGGACCCGGCCTGCTCGAAGATGGACCAGAACAACGCGGACGCAATGAAGAGAACCAGGATGACTTGAATCCGTCGCTTCTCCTGAACAGTAAAACTCTTCGACAGAAGCAGGCCGGCGAACGTAGCGACGACGGCGAGCAGGAGCAGCATCCCAAAGCCGTCCGCGATTTGTTGGATCGGGGCGTGGAACAGAGCCAGCAGAGCGACGGCGAGCAGCAATACTCCCACGCCGTAGCGCAGCGTCCTGCGGTCGGCCGGGTTCGCAGTCACGGCGGGCTTTTCGCCCGCATCGCCCAGGTATTTTCGCGTTAGCACGTATTGTGTGAGTCCGCCGAGCATACACAAACCGGCGAGGGCGAAGCCATAGCGGAAATTAATCCGTTGTCCGACATAGCCGCAGATCAGCGGTGCAATCCCCGCTCCAATGTTGATGCCGACGTAGTACAGAGAAAATCCCGCGTCGCGCCGCGGGTCGCCCTGATGATAGAGAAAGCCGACGGTGGTCGTGCAACTGGTCTTGAGGAAACCGGTGCCTACCGCGATCAGCAGCAGCGAGATCAGAAACGGGCCGAGCGCCGGCGCGGTCATTCCGAAATTCCCGAGAGCGATGAGGACGCCTCCCAAGACTACGGAACGCTGCTGCCCGAGAAACCGGTCGGCAATCCAGCCCGCGGGGAGCGAAAAAATGTAGGCGCAGGAAGTGAACAGGCCGTAGATTGCACCGGCGGTCGGTATGTCGAGACCCAGGCCATGCTGCCCGACGGCGGCAGTCATATAGAGGATGAGAAGCGCGCGAATACCGTAGTAGCTGAAGCGCTCCCACATTTCGGTAAAAAACAAGGTTGCCAGGCCGCGGGGATGGCCGAAGAAGCGGGTATCGGACCTTTCTTTCAGCGAGAGTTTCGGCTCGGTGCGGCTTTGCAAGGGGGCTCCTCTGGTACCTGAGTGTAGCATTCCGGGCTCAAGCGACCTGCGCAGAGCGCTGGGCCGCAAACGGTAGACGGAAGTTACTAGCGGAGGGTTTCCGATAGAGGACCCCCCACGCGTCTGCGAAGAAAAGCGGTACCCGAACCTCACAACCTACCCGTGTCTGACGGACGCGGCTGCAATGCCTTTTAGCCCGCGCCAGCCCAAGATTCGCGTTTCAGCCGCGGCGCTAACGCCGGCGGGTCGCGAAAACGCCGCGGCCCTAGAGTTCAGTCCCAGAGCAGCCGATAAGATCCTTGAGGGAGCCTGCCGCGGCAGGCCATCGACCAAATGGAAGAACAAACCAGGCGGGCGGCGCGGTTCCGCTCCTTTCTCATGCTCGCGATTCCGGCACTAGGGGTTGCGAGCCTTTCCTCGGCAACTACCGCAACGGACATCACGTTCACCCCGGCTACGCTCACCTTCAAGTACCAAATCGGGACTGCGCTGCCCGCCTCGCAGACCCTTCAGGTGAAGAGTACGGGGAATCCGCTGACGTACACGCTAGCGACCACAGGGCCGGCGCCGTATCTGGGGAAATGGCTGAACCTCTCGCTGAACGGGGGAACCACGCCGGGCAGCATCAAGGTTTACGTGAACCCGACTGGGCTCGCCGCAGGGATCTACACAGGCAGCGTCGTCATCACGTCGGCGGGCGCGGCAACCTCGCCGCAGAGCGTGCCGGTCACACTCGAAGTGGGCGATGCGGCGCCGACGCTAACCACCAACACGACGGCGCTCACGTTTAGCTGGGTCAGTGGCGCGGCGCTACCGGCATCGCAGCCGATCGTATTGATGAGCAGCGGCGCGGCCTTGTCGGCGACGATTGCGGTTTCCGGCGGCTCGTGGTTGAAGGCGTCCCCGAGCGGAAGCGTCAGCGTGATCGGCCTGCCGACGACCGTCACCGCGACCGCCGATCCGACCGGATTGGCTCCAGGCTCGTACACAGCACAGATCAAGTTTTCTTCGACAACAGCGGCGAACAAGAGCGTGTCGGTAGGAGTCACCTTGAACGTGACCGCCGGCGTGCCAACCATTACCGGCGTGTGGCCGCCGGGCGCTTCCATTAATGCGCCGGACACGGTGGTTACGTTGACGGGCGCAAATTACTTCAGCACTTCGGTCGCGGCCATTGGCGCCACGGCTCTGAAGACCGTGGTCCTGAGCCCTACCGCAATGCAAGTCACGGTTCCCGCAACGATGATGACGTCGGCGGGACCACTTTCGATCGTGATTACAACGCCCACGGCAGCCTCGCCCTCGACGGCCGCGACCTTCACGGTGTACCCGGCGGGCCCGCAAGTCTGGGCCGTAACGAATGCGGCGAGCTATGCAGGCGGCACGGTTTCTCCGGGCGGAATTATCACGATCTACGGACTGGACCTGGGGCCTTCCACGCTCGCCCTCTTTGCCGGAACGAATCCGATTGCCACCAGCCTTCCCTCTACCGGGCCGGCGACTTCCGTGAGCATCGACGGGAACGCCGCGCCGTTGCTCTATACCAGCGCGACCCAGGTCAGCTGCATTGTGCCGTATGCGCTCACGGCGAAGGTGGGTAGCGCGGTGAACCTAGTGCTCACATACAATGCGGTCCCCTCGGCGAACTTTTCGGTGAACGTGGTGGCGGCCGAACCCGGGATTTTTACGCTGGATTCCTCCGGCGTGGGGCAGGGCGCGATCCTGAATTACAACGCAACCACCGGCGACTATACAGTGAACGGGTCCTCAAACGCAGCGGTCAAGGGTTCCATCGTGGTCATCTACGCCACCGGTTTTGGCCAAACCAATCCGGGCGGCAACGAGACCCAGCTGATCAGCGGGGTCGTGAACCCCGTGGGAACGGTCTCAGTGACGATCGATGGTCAGGCAGCGGCGGTGCAGGGCGCGGCCGCGCCAGTCGGCTCTGTACCGGGATTGATGCAAGTCAATGTGACCGTGCCGACCGCGGCCCAAAGCGGAAAGGCTGTGCCGGTCATAGTTTCGGTGGGGACTGCGCAAAGCCAGGCCAATGTGACGATGGCGGTCAAGTAGCGGCCAGCGACGGCTATCGCTGCTTGGCAGCCATTTTCTTTTCGAGCGCTTTCATCAGCCGCGTCTCGACGTCGGTCGGAATCGGATAGGGGTCAACGCCTTTGAAGATTCGAATCGTCTTCTTTGTGGTGTCGGCGATCACCCAGCAGTTCGGGCATTGTGTGATGTGCTGCTCCAGCTTTGCCCGAATTTCCGAATCGGCGGATTCGTCGAGATAATCCGTTAGCTCTTTTAAGAAATCCTTACAGGTAAGCAAAGGCGTCGTCTCCCTTGCGCTTAAAGTAGCGGGTCAGCTTCTCTCGAAGCTGCAAGCGGGCCCGCAATAGCCTGCTTTTGACCGCCGGAACGGAAAGGCCGAGAGCCTCCGCCGTCTCCTCGGTCGAAAGTTCGTCGATGTCGCGCAGCACAAACACGGAGCGGTACGGCGGCGCCAGGCCTTCGATGGCCGAGTCGAGAATGCTGCCCAGCTCTTCGCGGGAAAACCGCTGTTCGGGGTCTTCATCCCAAGCGGCGATTTCGCGCGTGACGGTGTCCTCGCCAGTGTCGATGGTCTCGTCCATCGATACGGATTTGTCCGTCTTTCTGCGCCGCAATTTCATGAGCGCCTGATTGACTGCGATCCGGACTATCCATGTATAGAACTTGGATTGGCCCTGGAATTGGTCGAGGTGTTCGTAGGCCTTGAGAAAGCTCTCCTGCAGCACGTCTTCGGCGTCTTCGCGATTCTGCGTAATGTGCTGCGCCAGCCGGAAGATTTTCGCCTCGTAGCGGCGCACCAGTTCGGCAAAGGCGCGATCGTCACCCTCGCGAGCCTGCGCAACTAGAGTTGATTCCTCGACTCCGGCTAAACTGGAGACCGGCATAAGACCTGCCCTCATCATAGCGCACCGGCCTGGCAAAGCCCGGATGGTCAGACGAAAGTCGCAGCGGAATACGCCCCCGCCCTGACGGGTCGGGGCTGAAGCGCGGTTCGCCCCTAACGAATCAAGATCATAAGGTCCTAATCGATGAAATTTAGATATACTTGAGGCATGGCAGGCGCCGGACTGGATCGCCTGGGTGTGTTGTTGCACGCTTTGGTGGAACGCGCGGAGCAGTCGGCGCACGTCCGCTGTCCATACAAAAACCAGATCGATTGCTGCACAGCGGCCTTCGCCTGCGCCAGTCAGCGGAAGTTAGACGGAGGCGCTGGGCTTGTCTGCGTGAGGCCGCGCGCCGGCGCACTTACGGAGGCGAATGCATGAGCCGCGGCGAAGAGGTCAAGCAAGAATTATACAAGAGGACGCTTGCCGGTCAGGCCAAGGACGTCCAGGAGTTGACCGGTGAAGCGCTCGCGCTCGGCATCCCCGCGCTCGACATTCTCAACGAAGCGCTGATTCCCGCATTGCAGGAAGTGGGCCGCCGTTTCGAGACTGGTGAATACTTCGTGCCGGAGATGCTGGTCGCCGCCAAGGCGATGCAACAGGGCGTGAACCTGCTGCGGCCTCTGCTCGCCGAGGCCGGCCTGCAACCGATCGGGAAGGTGCTCATGCTGACCGTAAAAGGTGACCTCCACGATATCGGCAAGAATCTTTGCAATATCATGCTGGAGGGCGCCGGCTTCCGTGTCATCGACCTGGGCGTGAACGTTCCACCGGAGAAACTGGTGGCGGCAGTGAAACAGCACCGCCCGACACTGGTCGGGTTTTCCGCGTTTCTGACTACGACGATTCCCATGTTCAAAACCAACATCGACGCGCTCGGCCGGGCGGGTCTGCGCGACAAAGTCAAGGTCATGGTCGGGGGCGCGCCGGTGACGCAGGACTACGCTGATCTGTGCGGCGCCGATGGCTATGCCCCCGATGCAAGCTCTGCGGTGCGGCTGGCGAAACGGCTCATGCTGCCGGCTTGGGACCCGGCGCACGCCGCCTGAAGGAGCAGTCGATGAAAACCGTGCTGGAATCGCGATCGAGGTCCGTTGTCATTGGCCCGGAGTATCCCTTCGTCGCCATCGGCGAGCGCATCAATCCGAGCGGGCGGAAAAAACTGGGAGCGCTGATGGCCGCCGGCGACTACAGCGTCGTGCGCAGGGACGCCCAGGCGCAGGTTGCGGCGGGCGCGCACGTGCTCGACGTCAATGCCGGGTATGCGGGCGGCGACGAGGTGGCCATGCTGGCGGCAGCCGTGCGCGCCGTGCAGATTGTCGCCGATGTTCCGCTTGCCATCGACTCCGCTGTCCCCGCAGCCCTCGAGGCCGCGCTCGCCGTGTACAACGGCAAAGCTCTGATCAACTCCGTGACGGCGGAGGAGAGTCGCCTGGAGCGGATTCTGCCGCTCGTGAAGAAATACAACGCGGCTGTGATTGGAATGGCGCACGACGAAAGCGGAATTTCTGCGGACCCGGACGCGCGCCTCGCGTCTGCCCGCAAAATCGTGAGCCGCGCGCGGGATCACGGCGTCCCGCCCGCGAACGTCGTGATCGACCCGTTGTGCCTCGCCGTGGGCGCCGACTCGTCCGCTGCGCGCGTCTGCCTGGAGGCGATGCGCCTGATTCGCGATTCGCTGGGAGTCAACCAGTGCTGCGGCGCCAGCAATGTTTCGTTCGGCCTGCCGGATCGCGCACCGCTCAACGCAGCATTTTTGTCCATGGCGAGGTCATGCGGATTGACCTCTGCGATCGCCGATGTGACCGATAGCGCGATTCGCGAGGCCATTTTGGCGGGTGATGTGCTGATGGGCGTCGACGAGTACGCGGCTGCGTGGATCGCGCATTTCCGCGCTCATACGGCGAGCGAGCCGCACCCCACCCGATGAAGTATCGGGTCACATTCCTGCCTCAGAATGAAACCACCAACGTTGCAGAGGGTACCACCGTGTGGCAGGCCGCCAACTCGGCGTGCGTGCCGGTTGAGAGCATCTGCGGCGGCCGCGGCACCTGCGGCAAATGCAAAGTCCGGCTGCTCGATCGCGTGAGCCCGCCGACGCAAGCCGACCGTAATTTTCTGGAGGACGCGGAGCTTGTCGCGGGCTGGCGGCTGGCCTGCCGGACGCCGGTGGGTGGCCCGGTCCGCGTGGAAGTTCCGCGTTTCGTTGGCGACGCCGCGGCCGTATTCAGTTTCCGCGGCCAGCGAGTCCCCATCGCGCCCAATGTTCACAAAATCGTTCTGCGCTTGGCGGAGGTAGTGCCGGCGATCTCGTCGCCGGTGCCGTCCAATCAGGAACGCGTCCTCACCGCATTGCGCGAAGCCGGGTTTGATGCGCGCCCAGTTCTCTCCGTCTTACAAGCGCTTCCCTATGTCCTGCGCCCCAGCGAGGGCGCGATCACCGCCGTGATGTGCGGCGACGAATGGATCGCCGTGGAGCCCGGCGATACCACCGCCTCGCTGTTCGGGCTGGCGCTCGATATCGGGACCACCACAGTAGTCGCGTCGCTCGTCAATCTCAGGAGCGGCTCAATCATCTCCGAAGCCGGTCTCAATGAACAGGCGTCGTGCGGCGCCGATGTCATCACGCGTATCAGCTACTCGACTCAACACAAAGACGGCCTTCGCGTTCTCCAGCAACATATAGTCCATAGCCTTAACCGGCTGCTTGAAATCATCATCGCGCGCGCGGGCATTGCTCGTGAGCAAATCTACGAAGCGGTCGCCGTCGGGAATCCGACCATGCTGCACGTGCTATTGGGAATGGATCCCGCGAGCATCGGCACGCATCCCTTTCGTCCTCTGATGCGAAACGCGGTGACCGTACAGGCCGCGCAATTAGGCTTCCAACTCCATTCCGAGGCGCGTCTCAGCGCGCTGCCTCACCTGGGAGGCTACGCGGGCGCTGATGTGATTGGCGGCTTGATCGCAACGGAATTGCTGCGCTCAAACAAGCTGCGGCTCTACATCGATGTGGGCACGAATGGCGAGGTCGTGCTCGGATCGGCTTGCGGCGCGCTGGCCGCGGCAGCGCCCGCCGGACCGGCATTTGAAGGAGCCGAGATCCAGTGCGGGATGCGGGCGGCCGCGGGAGCGATTGCAGAGGTGCACATCGCCGCGGACGTGCAACTCCGGGTCATCGGAGATCTCCCGCCGGCCGGCATTTGCGGCTCCGGTCTGGTCGACGCGGTAGCGGAATTGCTGCGCTGCGGAATCATTGACCCCTCGGGCAGGCTCGCCAATTCCGGAGAAGTTCGCGGCAAGCTGCCGGACGCTCTCATCGACCGGCTGGTCGAGCATAACAGCGTTCGTGCGTTTCTGTTGAGTTCTCCGGACTTGGGAGTCGTCCTCACGCAACCCGATATTCGCGCACTGCAATTGGCGAAGGCCGCCGTCTCCGCCGCAGCCACAGTGCTGATGCGGCGGCTTGGCGTCGCACCCCAAGACATCCACGAAGTCCTCCTGGCCGGGGCCTTCGGGTCGTTCCTCAATCCCGCGAGCGCCCGCGCCATCGGCCTCGTCCTCTGGCTGCCGCTGCAGCGGATTGTTGCAGTGGGAAACGCTGCCATCGCAGGCGCCCAGCTCGCGATGCTGTCTCAGCGGGAACGCGAGGCTGCGACGCGTATTCCCGAGTCCGTGGAGTACGTCGAGCTTTCCGGGCACCCGGAATTCGAACAGATCTTTGCCGAGGCGCTCCCCTTCCCTGCCCCTCGTTTCGGACCTCGCGCTCCTTGAAACACAGGGCGAAATGTGTAACTCTGGCGTTGGCCGCTCCTTGAAAGGTGTGCCGCATGAGGCGTGTCTACTGGTTTCTTTCCGTTTTGGCAGTTATCGCCGCGGGTCTGCTGCTGAGCGCCCAGTCTCGCGATCGCTCGCTCGAACCCTACAAGAATCCCAAGCTGTCCGTCGAAGAGCGCGTCGAAGATCTGCTCAGGCGCATGACACTTGAAGAGAAAGCGGACCTGCTGAACGGCGCCGGCTGGATGGAGACGCGTACCGTGCCGCGGCTCGGCATTCCGGAGCTAAAGATGGCGGATGGCCCGATGGGAGTACGGTCATGGCTGGGACCTTCCGCTGAGACGAATACCGCCGCAGCGGCGCGGCCGATCACAGCCACCGCATTCCCGGCGGGCATCGCGATCGCCTCTACCTGGGATACCGAACTGGTCGGACGCGAAGGGCGCGCCATAGGCCAGGAAACGAAGGCTCTGGGACGCGACATGATTCTCGGGCCGACCGTCAACATCGCGCGGGTGCCGCAGTGGGGCCGCAATTTCGAAGGTTACGGCGAGGACCCCTACCTGGCATCGCGCCTGGCCGTGGCCTACATCAAAGGTGTGCAGAGCGAAGGCGTCATCGCCACGGTCAAACACTTTGCAGCCAACAACGAGGAATTCGAACGCCGCCGCATCGATGAAAAGATCTCCGAGCGAGCGTTGCACGAGATCTATCTGCCCGCTTTCAAAGCCGCCGTGCAGGAGGCCGGCGTCTGGTCCGTGATGTCGGCCTATAACAAGGTGAACGGCGCGTGGTGCGCGGAAAACCCTTACCTGCTTACCGACGTTCTCAAAAACAAGTGGGGCTTCAAAGGCTTTGTCGTCTCCGATTGGATGAGCACGCATTCTACCGCCGCCACCGTGCAGGCCGGGCTGGATCTCGAGATGCCCAGCGCGGCGTCAGTCCAGGACCGGATGCGCGCCGAACGAAAGCGCGAGCCCGGGTCCGACGGTGGCTATCTCGCCCGCGACAAAGTGCTCGCCGCCGTCGCCGCCAAGCAGGTCACCCCGGCGGCGGTCGACGATCACGTACGCCGCCTGTTGCGCGCAATGATTGGCAACGGCCTGCTCGACAATCCACACACCGCCACCGGCGCGGTCGACACTCCCGAACAGAGAGCCATAGCCCGGAATGCGGCCACCGAGAGCATCGTGCTGCTAAAGAACGCCGGAGGAATCCTACCCTTGGCGGCGGACCGCATCCATTCCCTCGCGGTGATCGGTCCGAATGCCGCGGTCGCACGCTCCGGCGGTGGAGGCAGTTCACAGGTCCGGCCGAGCTACTCGGTAACCCCGCTCGAGGCGATCCGCGAGGCTGCCGGCCCGAAGGTCCAGGTACGGTATGCTCTCGGCGTCCCAATGGAAAAGGATCCGGCGCCCGCCAATGTCGATCTCGCGCAGGCGCTGAGCGAAGCGGTCTCCCTGGCGCGCACCTCCGAGGCTGCCCTTGTATTTGCAGGATATGCGCCGTGGTTGGAATCGGAAGGCTTCGACCGCAAGTCGCTGGAGTTGCCGGCGGGCCAGGACGATCTCATCCGCGCGGTGGTGAAAGCGAACCCCAGGACGGTGGTCGTGATCCACGCGGGCGGTCCGGTGTTGGTGGAGAAATGGATCGACCAAGTTCCGGCTCTGCTGCTGCCCTGGTATGGCGGGCAGGAAACCGGACACGCTATCGCCGATGTGCTGTTCGGTAACGCGAACGCATCCGGCAAGCTCCCGGTAACGTTTCCCAAGCGTTGGGACGATTCGTCGGCTTACGGCCATTATCCCGGGGAGAACCTCGCGGTCGAGTACGGCGAGGGCATTTATGTCGGCTACCGGCACTTCGATCGCAAGAACATCGAACCGCGCTTCCCTTTCGGCTACGGCCTGTCTTACACCACCTTTGAATACAGCGGTCTGAAAGTGACTCCGAGTAAAGCCGCGTCCGGAAATCAGGTGCAGGTGCAAGTGCAGATCCGAAACACCGGCGCCCGGCGCGGCGCGGAGGTGATCCAACTGTATGTGCGTGACGTGGAATCAAGCGTCGATCGGCCGGTGAAGGAACTGAAGGCGTTCCGCCGGGTCGAGTTGAGCCCGCGTGAATCCCAGACCGTCGCCTTTACTCTCGATCGCAGTGCCATGGCATTTTACGATCCCGGAAAAAAGGACTGGGTCGTCGAGCCCGGTATGTTCGAAGTCCAGGTCGGCGGCTCGTCACGCGAGATCCGCCTCAAGGGATCGTTCGAGATCGCGCGCTAGTGTCCTGACACCGAAGTTCGTTCATCTTTGCGGCACCAAAGTGGGGCGGGGCTTTCAGCCCGCGGCCGAATTTCAGCCGGCCCCCTTCGATATTGCTACGTTCGCCGCTCAAAGAGAAAACGCCAGCTACCAAAGCGACTTCTTGTTCTTCCGCGCGACCGCCGTACCCTCGATGAGCGCTTCCTGGCTGCTGAATCCGGGGCGCCCCTCGCCGGCCGACACCCGCTTGTAAGTGCCATCCGCGTTCATGCGGCGAGCTTTGACGTTATCTTGCATGTAAGCGGTCAGGATCTCATCGCGGATCCGCCGCATCAGTTCGGGGTTCTCCACTGGAAACAATAACTCCACTCTCCGGTTCAGATTTCGGGGCATCAGATCGGCGCTGCCGAGATAGACCTCCTCGTCGCCACCGTTCCGGAAATAGTAGATGCGGCTGTGCTCCAGGAAGCGTCCCACCACGCTGGTAACTCTGATATTCTCACTGACCCCGGGGATACCCGGCCGCAAACAGCAAATCCCGCGGACGAACAAGTCGATTTTGATACCCGCCTGCGAAGCGCGGTAAAGCAGGTGGATCATGCGCGGGTCTACGAGGGCGTTCATCTTAAAAACGAGATGTCCCTTGCCGTCATGTTCTTGGCAGCGGATTTCCCGTTTGATCAGCTCTTCGAGCCGTTCCCGTAGATTTACGGGAGCGACGAGTATTTTCTGGTAATCCCGTTTCGCGGAGTAGCCGGTCAAGAAGTTAAACAGGTCGATGACGTCGGCCGCAAGCGTACTGTTCGCTGTGAACTGGCAAATGTCGGTATATAGGTGCGCGGTCACCGCGTTGTAATTGCCAGTCGCCAAGTGCAGGTACGTGCGAATGGCATCGCCCTCGCGCCGCAGCACCATGGCCGCTTTACAGTGAATTTTCAACCCGAGCAGGCCGTAGACCACGTGACATCCCGCGCTCTCCAGTTTCTTAGCCCACTCGATATTGCTCTCTTCGTCGAAACGGGCCTTGAGCTCGACCAGAACAGCCACCTGTTTCCCTTCCTCGATCGCTTCGAGCAGAGCTTCGACGACCGGCGAGTTGCGGCCCACCCGGTACAACACAATCTTGATTGCCAATACATCAGGATCGTGCGCGGCCTTGCGCAAAAAATCGACCACTGGCTGGAACGACTGAAACGGGTGGTGGAGAAGGATGTCGCGCTTGCGAATGATGCTGAACAGGTCTTCGTCATCGTCCGTCGGTTTCAGTTCGGGCGCAATCGACGGCAGGAACGGCTTGTATTTCAGATCGGGGCGATCCATCTCTGTCAGGACGCCAAGCCGGCTCAGCGCCCGGAAGCCTCTCCGGTACACCTCGTCCGGATCCACCTCCAGGTTTGTCATGAGGATTTGCAGGATGTGCTGGGGCATCTGACGGCTCACCTGCAGCCGCACGACACTGCCGAACTTCCTCTGCCGCACGCCCTCTTCGATCGTCTCCAGCAGATCTTCAGCCTCGAGTTCCTTGATCTCAATGTCCGCGTCCCGGGTGACGTGGAATGCGTGCGCCTCAATAACCTGCATCCCGGGAAACAGCGCCTGCAAGTTGGCGGCAATGAGTTCCTCCAGCCAGATGAAGGTTTCTTTTCGCGGTCCGCGGTTCCGCTTGGACGCGCGCGGGCGCCGGCGAGTCAGGGGTACCAGCGCGGGCAGCGAGTCCGGTACTTTGAGCCTGGCGAAGTGCTCGGTGTCCGTAGTTCCGCGAATCGAGACCGCCAGGTTGAGACTGAGGTTGGAGATGTGAGGGAAGGGCCGGCCGGGATCGAACGCCAGCGGCGTCAGGATGGGAAACACCGTTTCCGCGAAATACCGCTTGGCGGCGGCCACCTGTGCGGCGCTCAGCTCCTCGTACGAGAGGATGTGG
>CAYMHP010000171.1:0-13152 GCA_964390225.1 uncultured Solibacteraceae bacterium | reverse complement strand
GGCAGGAGTTCAAACGCTCGTTCTCTCGCACCTCACGCCCGGCATCGACGGACTTGAGGATGAAGCGTGGCGCAACCTTGCTGCAACGCAGTTTAAGGGCAAAATTCTCGTCGCGCGGGATTTGATGGTGCTGTAATCTGCGATGTCGAATGATGGAGTCACTGGCCGAGGAAGCCGCTCGCGCTTACTCGGCCTTCATGTGGGTTGTCGGCCACTCGTCATTTGGACTGGAAGCCCGCGTGGCCGTAAATGACGAGTCGCGCGTTTCCGTCAAGTTGAGAGCGAACAGCCATCTTCCGGATGGCGCATGATCCAGGAGCCAGACAGGACAGAGCACATTTACGAGCTAGCGACAAACCGTCAAAGTGGCCGTGTTGACGCGGGTGGCAGACGGAACGCGGCGGATGTTTTCAATAGGTCCGGCTTGCCATTGGCGCTGATTCCCGCGAAACGAGTTTCATCGTCGGCCTCTATTAAGAGGCGTTAACCTCTTTCACTCCAGCTACTTACATTTGGTTGAAAACAGCCAGCCCCGGTGGTGCTCAGCCGCCGGCCACCAACGGAAACCGAGCGGCCGCCGATGAAAACGAGGCAATTGTGAGTTGGCCCCCACCGTGCCTTAAGAGCAGCCGGAGGGGAACCAACTCATGAACTCAAAACTTTTGATTGCCTTTGTGCTTTTCGCGGCCGGCTCAGCGTTTGCCGAGACCCACTTTTCAATCGGAATCGGTGTCGGCGGCTACGGTCCGGGCTACTATGCTCCCGCACCAGTCTATGTCGCACCCGCGACGCCGTATTACCGCTCTTATGGCTATTCCTACGGTTACGCTCCCGGGTATTACGGCGGCGGTGCCGGCTACTGGGGTGAGAGTCCCGAAAGGCAGCATGAGCGTGCCGAATGGCAAGGCTTGCGCAACCACCATGAGAAGGAACGTATGATGTACGGCGACAGCCCCGAACTGCGTCAGCACCAGGCTGAAGAACGGTGGGAACTCCGTCACGAGCAGTGGCACGAGCGCAACGGCGACTACTCCGCCGGAGACGGCCCGGCGCACGGCTCCGCCCGTGACGGCTACGATCCGTACTAAATATCGAAGCTTCGTTTCTCGATCGGCCGGCCCCAACGCGGGCCGGCCCTGTGGCACTCGCATTGGTTCGATGAAATTGAGGAGGTCATGATCATGAATCGGTTATGCACTGTACTGCTGGGCTCCGGTGCCCTGTTCTTCACTCTTAGCGCCGGTGCGCAGACTTGGGGCCGCGATCCATACGGCCCTCGCTACGATCCATACTCCCGCGACCGCGCCTATGGGAGCTATCAGGGCGACCTGTTCGATCGCGTCATGTCTGATCTCAACCGCGCCGCCTCGGGCGCTTACCTCGATGACCATGAACGCCACCATTTCGATGAAGTGGCTGGCAATCTGGAGGATTTCCAGGTCCGCTTGGCGCGCGGAAAGTTTGACACCGGCAAGCTGGACAAAGCCATTCACAATCTCGAGCACCTTGCACAAGCCGACCGCGTGCGCGGCCCTGACCGCGAGATACTCACGCGCGATCTCTACGACCTCCGCCATTTCCGCGCTACACGCGGCGGCTATGGAGGTTACGACGGCAGCTATTATCCGAATTGGCGATAGCGGTTCCTGGAGGCAATATTATGAGACGCCTGCTCTGGTTCGTGCTTGGCGTACTTTGTTGCGGCATTGTGGTTTTGCTCGCGGCGGCGCTTGTTCTGCACAACGCCCGCGGCTTCCCGGCGAATCACCGGCCGGGAGCGATCGAAGCCGTCATAGCGCGCTGGGCACGTTCTGAATCATTTCCCACGGACGCCCGCTCCCGACTCAATCCCGTGCCGAATACGCCGGAGGTGCTGGCGGAATCCCGCGCGCACTGGGCGGACCACTGCGCGACATGCCATGCTAATGACGGCTCGGGGCAGACCGAAATGGGTAGGAGTACGTATCCGCCCGCACCCGATATGCGCTTGCCCGACACCCAGCGATTGACCGACGGAGAGCTCTTCTACATCATCCAGAACGGCATCCGCTTTACGGCCATGCCGGCTTGGGGCGGCGGCGGCGAACACGACGCCACGGATTCCTGGAAACTGGTGCGATTCATCCGCCACTTGCCTAAGCTTACCGACGAGGAGAAGCGGGCAATGGAGAAGATGAACCCGAAGACTCCAGCGGAAATGAAGGAAGAGAAGGAAGAACAAGAGTTCTTAGAAGGAGAAGACAGCAATCATGAAACTGTGCAATACCATCATCGCTAGCCGAAAGCCTGCGCTATGCCTCGCCTCCGTGCTCGCCATTGCGCCGGCCGTGTTCGCGCACTCTGGTTTCCATCACGTTATGGGGACCGTCAGCAAGGTGTCCGGCAATGTGCTAAGTGTCAAGACGGCTCAAGGCAACGTCGACGTAAAGCTCAACGATAAGACTGAACTCACGCGGAAGGACCGAAAGGCGCAGATCGCCGACCTGAAGCCTGGAACGCGTGTCGTCGCCGAAGTGCCCGAAGAAAGCACTGATAACGTCGCGCAGACGGTCAGGATCGGCGCTGCGCCGCTGACCGCCGCCGCCCGCCACTCTCACGCCTCCCACAAGTAGGACTCCTGAGGGTGCCATTTAAAAGGGAAGCTGAATAGGCGGTCGCCGTGCCGGTATCGAAAGGTAGATAGGCCACCGAGAATGCGACAATCTGCCGTCTAACGCGTTATGCGCGGATATAACCTCTATCGGCGCCCCCGATGGCAGCGAACCGAGAGAAGTACTCAAGCGCCCCGATTGGTTGCGCGAAGTCGAGAATGAGCTGCGCTAGGCGTGAGCGGACTAACTGCCGGAAGAGCGTCGCGCGTGTGGGTGGTAGCAGGGCAATTTCCGGAAACCCGGCCGTCGCTTCGCGTCGGCGGAGCAGATAGGCGAGTCCCGCGTTTCCATCAAGTTGAGACCGAACAGCCATCTTCCGGATGGCGCGTAATCCGCCCCAATCCGTCCCAAAGCTGTGCATCGGCGACGACGCCCCTTTCGGTCCACTTGCTCCTGGGCGTAGCTACGCAGCGCCTCAGCAGGCTCTTGCAATTGCCTTCAGTCCAAACGAACGATCTCCACTCGACCTGCCGTCTTGCGCAAGTGGACGCGAATGGGCCCGCTGTTCTTATCGATTTCCAACGGCTCAGGCACGCTTGCCGCCGAAGGGATTCGGTAGCCAGTTTCGGACTTTCCGCGCTCCACCCATACGGTGGCGGAACCTTGGTAACGGGTCTGTTCCTCACCCGACGGCAATCTGACTGTCCAAGTTCCGTCGCAGGGTGGCTTCGGGCAGAAGCGAATCTGCCCAATGGCGGCGTGCACGTGCTGGTTATTGCCATAGAGCGGGACATATTCGAACGTGGTCTCCGTCTCCTGAGAAGCGCGGAAGTTCCAGGCAAAATCCGCCACTTGGCTGGCAAACCGTGAGCCCTCATCGTAGAACAGGCTGCAGCCTGAACACAGCAAGAGCCCTGACGCGATGAATCTTCTCATGCGACGTCCTTATATCCATCTTCGCCGAGTCAGCATTCCCTCGTTTGAACGCTCGGTGCCGCAGCGGCGCCCCTTTTCGGAGCCCGCCTTTTCCGGGAACCGAAATGCTTTCCAAATTAGAAGCGGCCCGTGTTCACATCGAGAAGGAACTGGATGATGCCGCCCATGTAGACCTTCTGATCGTCATAGATCGCAAGGTGACTGCCGTTGGGGCAAAACAAGTAGCGGCCCTTCTTCACGTCCTTGGCGATCTTTTCCATTTGCGCGGGTTCCATGGTGTCGTATCGCGCGCCGATGGAAAGCGTGGGCACCGCGATCTTCGGGATCTCGGCCGTTCGGTCCCAAGCGACGAGTTTGCCGCTGGCACCCATTTCACTGGGCCCCTGCATTAGGGTGTAGATTTTCTTATTGAGCTTATTGAAGGTTCGGTTTACGGGGTTAGGCCACTGGTCGAGCGGCATGCGGAGGATGTGCTCAACATAGTAGTGCTGCATGAGCAACTGCTCGTAGCGCGGATCATCGAATTGGCGCGCGGCCTCGAGACGCTTGATCTCCGCGAGGGCTTTCTGGTCCATGGCGGGCATGAGCACTTTGCTGGCGTACTGGTTGTAAGCTGGAATGCTGGCCACCATATTGGAGATGATCAGGCCTTTGAGATTCTGCTGATACTTGAGCGCATACTCTATGGCAAGGATGCCGCCCCATGATTGGCCGAGTAGATAAAAGTTACTCTGGTCGAGCTTGAGTGCCTGGCGAACCTGTTCGACTTCTTCGACAAAGCGCGGGAGGTCCCAGAGTTCGGGCGCATCGGGCTGGTCGCTGTACGCCGAGCCCAGTTGGTCGTAATAGTAATACTCGATGCCGGCGTTGGGAAAGTAGCTATCGAAGGCTTCGAAGTACTCGTGAGTGGCACCGGGCCCACCGTGAAGCAGGAGAACCTTGATTTTCGGATTATTGCCAACACGTTTGGTCCAGACATGGAAAGTGCCTTTGGGTGTCTGGATGGGGATCATCCGAACACCGCCGGTGAGGATGTCGTCGCGGCCGGAAGAATCGAAGTAGGAGGCAGGCGCAGTGCGTTGCTGCGGTGGTGGCGCGGTGCAACCAACCAGAGCGGAAGCAGAGAGGACGAGGAAGATGAGGCGGAGCATTTGGATTTCTCGAGTCTAGCGAAAAATATGTTAGTTCGGGCCATGGCGCCTCGCCCCCAAAATTTCGTTGTCGGAAGTTTGGCGAGCATTCACATGTGCGACATGGCGAGTATGCGTCAACTTGGATTGCTTTCTCGCGTGCATGTGCTTGGGAACACGTGGCCGCGTATCGCTACCGTATTGTCCGGCAGGATTTTTGATATAGTCAAATCTCAGCGCGCAGGGCGCACCCAGTCCGCGGGAAGGGCTGTGCCCACCTGCAATTCGTAATTCAAACGAATCTTCTTTCGGGGCCTGAAACAGGCGGACTCCAGGCCAGTAGCGAAAGGAGCTTCGTGTGCCCGATAAACCTCTACCCGATCAGCCCAACCTCGAACAGTACAAGAGGCAAGCGAAAGATCTTCTCCGTGCTCGTGCGCAGGGATCGCGAGCGGCGCTCGACCGCATCGCGCGCCATCACCCGCGGCTCCAGAACCAGCCGCAGGATGCGGTTCGTAGCGAGCCCTTCCACCTTGCCGATGCGCAGCTCGTCGTTGCCCGCGAGCACGGTTTCGAAAGTTGGCCGAAGTTCGCTAAGCACATCGAGACGCTCCGGCTGAGTCGTGAAGTCGCCTCCCTTGATGACGCAACCTCCCGATTCATCGAAGCCGCCTGCTCGCCCCGGCACGAGCACCGATCCGGAACGCTCGAAGAAGCGGAGATGATCCTCGCCCGGTACCCGCACGTCGCGCCGAGCAGCATTTACACTGGCGCGATCCTCGCCGACGAGGCTACCGTCCGCGCTTTCCTCGCGCGCGACCCTTCCAGCGCCACGGCGAAGGGCGGGCCCCTGGGTTGGGATCCCCTCACGCATCTCTGCTTTTCGCGATACCTCAGGCTCGACCGCACGCGGTCCGAAGCCTTCGTCCGCACAGCCCGCGCTTTGCTCGACGCTGGAGCAAGCCCCAACACGGGCTGGATCGAAATAATCGACCACCCGAACCCGCGTCCGCTGCTCGAAACCGCGATCTACGGTGCGGCGGCAGTAGCGCAGCACGCCGGGCTGACACGGTTGTTACTCGAACGCGGCGCCGATCCGAACGACGAGGAGACTGCATACCACGTCATTGAGACTTACGACAACACGGTCCTCAAGATACTGCTTGAAAGCGGCAAGTTGAACGAACGGAGTCTCAGCGCCGCGCTTCTGCGAAAGTGCGATTGGCACGATCTGGAGGGCCTCCGCCTCGTTCTGGAACGCGGCGCCGATCCGAACCGGATGACTGAGTGGGGGCTGACGGCGCTCCACCAGTCGGTCCGCCGCGATAACAGCCTACCAATGATCGAGCTCCTGCTGGACTACGGCGCGGACCCGACGATTCCTAACCGCGAAGGAAAGTCAGCGATGTGGATTGCCGTTCGACGTGGACGCGCCGGCGCTCTCGATCTCTTCGAGAAGCGCGGAACCCCGATCAACTTCAACAGCTTCGACGCGCTGATCGCTGGCTGCGCGCGCAATCACAAAGAAACGATCAGCTCCATCCTTTCGGCAGAACCTCGGCTTAAGTCAGAATTGATCGACGAGGGCGGAACGCTACTAGCCGAATTCGCGGGGGTAGGGAATCTTGCCGGTGTTCGCAATCTGCTCGACTTAGGCGTAAGCGCGATCGCTCTCTATCGTGAAGGAGACGGCTACTTTGGCATCGCAAAAGAGAGCACGGCCCTGCACGTTGCTGCGTGGCGCGCACGACACGACGTCGTGAAGGAACTGATCGCCCGTGGGGCGCCTGTCAACGCCAGGGACGGGCAAGGGAGGACCGCACTCCAACTGGCCGTCAAAGCTTGCGTAGATTCCTACTGGACCGAACTCCGCTCGCCCGAGTCCGTCCGCGCGCTACTCGAAGCCGGATCGTCCATCGAGGGAATCGAACTTCCCACTGGCTACGACGAAATCGATAACTTGCTGCGACATCGCTAATCCAAACATCGCCGAGACGCGGACGATAACGGTCAAAACTTGGATCTGCCCCGAATACATAGCACTTCACCGAGTCGGCGTCTCCTTGGGCTACCGACATCATAAGATGTACGGTCCGTCGGGCGCTGACTGCGACCGCCCGCAGCCGTTGTAATCGATTACGACAAGGGACTTGACCACAACCAGCCCAGCTTATGATGCGGATATGGTAATCTTCGTAGAATTTCCAGCTGTGGAGGAGCAACGTGCCGCCGCGAAAACTGCTGATTGCTACGGCGATCCTGACCATCGCGGGACCTGTTTGGGCTCAGGATTTACAGTCCGTGATCCCCAAGGCTTGGGACGACAAAGAAGTAGCCCAATTTGAGATGCCGTTGGCACAAGCGGATCGGTCGCCGCGATACATGACGGCCGAAGAATACTATTCCCTGAAGGTCCGGCCCATTTACCGTTCGTACCCGGTGTACGTTCCGGGGCGGGAGCCGGCAGGCTACGTCGAATCCCTAAAGCAAAAGGAACCCGAGATCATTTTTGACGCCTCGAAGCTCCGGACAATGCAAGATTGGATTCAGGCCGGCAAACTGGTCTTTGAGTCGGATGTCCTCTTTCGGCCGGCGCCCGCCGCAGGACCATCAGTCCAGTCTGCCTTGCCTCCGTCGCGCGATGGCGTTCTCCCATTTTTTATGCCGGGCTACCGATATTACGTGCGCAAGAAAGGGGTGCTGGAAGTAGGAACCAACGCCTGCGCTAATTGCCATACCCGCGTGATGCCCGATGGTTCCTTCCTGGAGGGCGCCCAGGGCGTGGTGGATCAGCCGCCGACGCCTGCGGCTTTGGCGGCGGCGCGTGAAAGGCTTCCGGAAGACTACGGCAGAAGGGTGGAAAGCAACTGGGTGTTATTTGGTGCTCCTTGGATTATGAGCAAAGAGGCGTTTCAGGCCTCACTCACGAAGGATGAGCTAATTCGAGAGTTCGCCGCTCTGCATCCCGGAGTGCTTTCACGTCAGGGGACCAGTCGCTCTCACCCTCCTCACATTCCATCACTGATCGGGATTCAGGACCTCAAATATCTGGACGCGACGGGCCTGGTGCATCATCGGTCCATTGCCGATTTGATGCGGTACGCGATCATCAATCAGGGGCTCGATACCCTGGCGTACTATGGAGATTTCCAGCCGAGCTCGAAACCCACATCGTTCAGCTCTGAGGAGGGGACGCGGTACAGTGATGAGCAACTTTACGCCCTCGCGCTTTACCTCTACTCGCTCAAGCCTCCTCCCAATCCGAATCCGTTTGATGATCGCGCCAGGCGCGGCCAGCGGATCTTCCAGGAACAGGGCTGCGTCGGCTGTCACACGCCCCCCCTGTACACGAATAACAAGCTGACCCCAGCTTCTGGTTTCCGAGTCCCCGAGGTACTCCTCAAGACTGGCGACATACTCAATATCTCAGTGGAAACAGATCCGACGCTGGCCATGCAAACGCGACGTGGGACCGGATTGTACAAGGTGCCTTCGCTTCGGGGCGTGTGGTATCGCAATGCCTTTGGACACGGCGGTCAGGCCGAGACACTGGAGGAGTGGTTTGACCCGGCGAGGCTAAAAGACGATTACGTCGCGAAAGGATTCCATCTTGGGCCGGGTGCCATTAAGGGGCATCAGTTCGGCCTCAAGCTCTCCGCCGATGACCGGCAGGCACTGATTGCATTTCTGAAAACATTATGACCATCCCTGTTGCTCGGGAAAGGACGAAACCGCTTATCGGCGGGGACATGCTATTAGAATCGATGCGAGGAGCACTCCCCATCCGGCTGGATTCCGAGTGGGTTGTCGGCCACTCTCATTTGGACTGGAAGGCCGCGTGGCCGTAGATGACGGCTTGCGCGTCATCCGTCCACAGAACCGTAACTGCCAGACGGACTCTCTCGCATCCGATACCCAAACCCGCAGCTCTAGGGGCGAATGCCAAGCGCCGCATAGAGGTCGGCGCTCCGGAATTCGGCGCCGTTTCGAATCACCAGAGTGCAGCGCCGAATGTCGCTGATATTGCGCAGCGGATCACCCGAAACTAGCACCAGGTCTGCTCGCTTGCCGGGTTCAATCGATCCGAGTTCGCCATCCGCCTTCACTATTTTGGCGGCGCCCAAAGTGGCAATCTGGAGCACTTTTTCCGGAGGAATACCGGCCTGCACCCAGAGCTCGAGTTCCCGATGAAGCATCAGGCCTTCCACATTATCTGTTCCAGCGACAAGAGGGACACCGGAGTCGTACAGGCGTTTCGTCATTCTTAACAGCGCCGCGTAGGAGTCTTTGTAAAGCTGGTCCTTGACTCCCGGAGCCGGCAAGCCGCCAACCTTCGCGGCCCGCTGGATCTGCGCCGGCAGGCGCGAGAGAATCGGCGCCCACCCGGCTGAGATCTGTCCGGGCCGGTCGGTAAAGTCGCTCTCGAAAATGCCCAAAGTGGGATCGACGACGGTTTTGTGATCGAGCAGGAGGCGAATGAAGGCGGTCACGGCTGCAGAGTTCTGGTCGAGCGCCGCGGCGTTTTCGCCTACGACGGTGAACCGCGCCGGAGTGCGCGTATCGACTGCCTTGTCGGCCATGAAGTTCAGAAAGATGAAATTCATGTGCTGAATTTCGTCGGCTCCTGCGCGCACGAATTGCTCGGCGGTCATGCCGTTGGGCACATGGCCGCTGAGTCGCATCCCTTTGGCGTGCGCCATGACGGCGATCGGCGCCACTAATTCCGTCTTAAGGCTGCTATAGACCTTGATCTGCCGATATCCTAGCGAGGCATAGCGGTCAATCGCGGCGTGAGCCTCGTCCGTAGTATCGGCAAAGACCTTGGTCGGAGCTTGATACGGACCGCGGCCGTCAATGAAGCCGGCCATGAAAATATTCGGTCCGATGGTTTCGCCGCTCTCCCACTGCTTGCGCAGATGCGCCAGCACATCGATGTCGTTGCCCATATCGCGCACGCTGGTCACCCCGCTGGCCACGTTGAGAATTCCATAGGACGGCTGAACGTGCGCGTGCATGTCCCAAAGACCGGGGAGCAGCGTCTGGCTGGTAGCATCGATCACCTCGGCGCCCGGCGCCCCGGCGAACTCCGCGTCCGGGCGCACGGCCTGGATGCGATCGCCCGCAATCCAAACCGTCTGCCCCTCCCTGGCCGTCGCAGTCACGGAGTCGAACAAGCGGGCGTGGCGAATGACGATGGCCTTCGGATGCTTTGCAAGCCGCTGGGCTAGCGCGCGGTAGCGGGCATCCGACGCCGCATCCTGCAGCTTGATCAGTTCGTCGGTGGAAGATTCCCAACCCTCGCGAATCAGGGAAAGCCAGGCGTCGGGTGTGGCGAAGAACTGGTTTTTCGCGTCCAGCCAGATCGAGGTCGGTACAAAGTCGAGACCGGTAATAAGAAACTGTGTGACGGCGACGGTTTGGCCGCGCGCCTTCAGCTTGGTTTCGACTCCTCTCTCCAGGTGCGCTTCGCCGCTCGGAAGAAGTTTGACGGTCCGATTCGGAGCCTTCTCCAATGCCTGAACCAGCCATGCCAGCTCTGAGGGAGCGCCGTTTATGGTTACATAGAACGCCTGGCCGGCAGCCTGGCCCTGTTCCGAGGTGCTTTTCCACCGGGCTTCGCCGTCCGCAAAAGCAAAGTGTTCGTCAACCGGGGCTTTGAAGTAGTCGAGGCCGGTAAGATCAATCGCGGTGGGGAATCCGCGCGCGTCGAAACGGTAGTGGCCATGAATCTCGGGGCCGCGGCCGCGGTCGTTAAAGGAATATTCCAAATCAGTCGTGCCGTCTGGGTGCGTGATCTGCACCGCTTTCCCGGCGGGACTGCCGGCCATAAGAACGGAAAACCTCTCCGGCGCAGCCGGCTGGGCCACAGCCATCGCGCCCGCTGCGACGAGCGGCAGTAAATACCTCAGCACGTGGAACCTCCCCTCGCTGAACAGCGTACAGATTAGATTTGGGGCGTCACTGTCCCTTACTCTACCTCAGAGCGGCGCTTCGAACTTCCTGCAGCATCCGGAAACTGATCGAATCAGCGGGCGGATCAGAGTGCTCGCCGGCTGGCGCAATTCGTTCCCGGCACGCTGGGCAGTTCCTGGGTCTAGTATTGTCGGCCACTCGTCAGGCTGCCCCGACTGAAATGGAGTGAATGGTGGCTCAGGGTGGCCTAGATACGCCTTCTGGCAAGTCCCGTCCCGATCGTCGGCGACCCTCCATAATCCCGGCTCATGGGCCAATAGTTCCGGCTGATGGAACGGTGGCGCGTGATCCGGACCCAGTCACGGCGTCCGCTGGCGAGCTGCGTACGCTGCGACCTTCCGCCGGTTTCCGCAAAGTTGCATGCTGCACCAGCGGCGAGTCCCCTTCTTACTGGTGTCTTGGAAATGCAGCACACACTGTCCGCACTTGCGAACGCGCTGTCGATTGACCTCCGCGAACAGCGTTGCCGCGCTGTAGGCTAGCGGACCAAGCAGGTCCTCGGGCTCCTGCATTTCAAACCACAGTTCCGTGGAGAGCGTATTTCCCATCGCCTTCACTTTGGTACGCGCGGGATGCTCAGCCATCAATCGATTCAGTTCATTGATCGTGGAGTCGTGAACCGCCGCTCCCGCTTCCCAGGCAAGGACTTCCCTCCGCAGTTTTTCCCGCAGATGCACGGCGGCTTCCAGGGTCCGCCGGGCGCGACCCGATTCCCCCCACCGTTTCCGCATGGCCGCTGCGCCCGTGGAGGTGAGCAGTCCAGCAGCCTCAAACCACCCCAGGAGCGCTGCGAAGTCAGGAAGCAGCTCCTGAGCTTCGGTGTTTTGAACCGGGCGCGTGTTTAAGAAATCCAGTGCGAGCTGATTCCCGAGAAAGAGGAACGCACCCTTCCAGTCCGAACTAGATTTCGCTGCCGCCTTCTTCACATGGATCTCTCTTCCTGAAATTTCTATAACACCAATAATGAATCTTTTTACAGGTTAGCACATCTCATGTGGGGAAGGGAGCCGGGGTGCGGACATGGTTATCAATCGGCGCCAAGGCTGCCGACCACATCTTTTAAGGAGACCCACCATGATCAGTCATCAGTATGCCACCGTCGACGGAAACAAGATCTTTTATCGCGAAGCCGGACCAAAGACCTCGCCCGCGATTCTTCTGCTGCACGGATTCCCGACCTCGTCCCACATGTTCCGCAACCTCATTCCGGAACTAGCCGATCCCTACCATGTGGTCGCGCCCGACCTGCCGGGCTTTGGCTTCTCAGATGCGCCCGACCGCCAGCAGTTTCGGTACACATTTGACCATTTGGCCGCCACCATCGATCGCTTCACCGAGACGATCGGGCTGGAGCGCTACGCAATCTACGTCTTCGATTACGGCGCACCGGTGGGTCTGCGTCTCGCTCTGGCACATCCCGAACGGATCACCGCCATCGTTTCGCAGAACGGCAACGCCTACGAAGAGGGGCTCAGTCAAGGCTGGAACCCGATTCAGAAGTACTGGAGCGAGCCAAGTCCTGAGAACCGTGCAGCGCTCCGCGCCTTCCTCACACCGGAAGCGACCCAGTCCCAATATCTATATGGCGTTCAGAACGAGACGTTGATCGCGCCTGAGGCCTGGGAACTCGACTCCGCCTTGCTGTCCCGGCCTGGCAACGACGAGATCCAGCTCGACCTCTTTTTGGACTACGCAAGCAATGTCGCGCTCTATCCCAGGTTCCAGGAGTATTTCCGTACGAAGCGTCCGCCGATCCTCGCCGTTTGGGGCAAGAACGATCCGTTCTTCCTGCCGCCTGGCGCTGAGGCGTTCCGGCGGGACAATCCGGATGCCGAGGTACACCTTTACGACACAGGCCATTTCGCGTTGGAAACACACTATCTGGAAATTGCGGCTGCCATGCGCCGTTTCCTTGATCGGATATTCATAGTGCGATCCAGCGCCGCGTAAGCCGATGGCCGGATTTCGCCCAGAACCCTACCTGCGCTTGCATTGCTGGCAGTCGGACGGGAAAAGGTGAGGTTCTGGGCGGATCGTCGGCGACCCGTCCATAATCCCGGCTCATGGCGTTTCGCAGTCAAGTTACCCCGGAGATCACGGTTTCAAATCACCCGTTGAAAGTGTTGTGCCCAGTCCCGCATAGAGAAAGTGATCGCCGAACGCCTTACGGAACGCGGCAAACCCGGGTTCGCCTGTGCAGTGGCCCGGCGCCACGTAATCGACCCTGAACCGATCGTGGAGCGCTGCGACGGCATCGGCGATCTCCGAATCGCTGGAGGTCACGAGGTGAAAACCTCCAACGATTAGCCGAACATGCTTGTTTCCCGCGGTCGCTGCCTCCACGAATTTGTCCACGCCAGGATGCGAGCAGCCAACTACGATCACTAGTCCATTAGGCGTGCTCATCACCAGCGAGAGTTCCCGCAATTCCAAGGTCCCGGGCTTATTCGATACAAGTGTGATGAGCCGGACTCCGGGAAGGATTTCGGCGTTTTCGTTCACCAGTTCAAACTTTCCGGCGG
>CAYMHP010000170.1:0-13200 GCA_964390225.1 uncultured Solibacteraceae bacterium | reverse complement strand
GGCCCATGATCCTGGTCGCAACCGGGTCGATCCGGTTCGCCGGAATCTGGTTGTTGGGAAACGGCGCGCCGTTCGTCTGATCGTAGAGCGTCGGATACGTGGTGTGTAGGGCGGCTGCCGCCGCCGGGCTGAAGTCGCCGATCCGCTCGTTGGCCGTCGGCACCGTCGTCGAGCGAAGCTGTCCCTTGCGAATCGTCGTGCCCTCGAAGTCAAAGAACATGAAGAGCTGGTTCTTCTTGATGGGGCCGCCCAGGTTTCCGCCGAACTGGTTCTGCACGTTTTGCGGTTTCCGCAAACCCTGCCGGTTGGAAAAGTAGTCGTTCGCGTCCAATTGCCGGTTCCGCAGGTACTCGTAGGCCAGTCCGTGCACCTGGTTGGTTCCGCCCTTGGTGACTACGCTGATTGCAGCGCCAGGGTTGCGCCCGTACTCGGCGGAATATGGGTTCGTAATGATCTTGAACTCCTGGATGGTATCCACCGAGGGCCGGATCACCTGTGTCGTCAGTTCCTGAACGTTTTCCGAAATCGAGTTGTTGTCTACGCCGTCGAGAATGAAATTGTTTTGCAGCGAGCGCACCCCGTGGACGTTGAAGCCGCCCGTCCGCCCATTGCTGGTGCTCCCGCCCTGGTCCGTATAGCGCTGTCCTTGCACGCCCGCGACCAGGTTCACAAGATCGTCCCAACTCCGTAGCAGCAGCGGGAACTGGGTGACGTACTGGTTGTCCACCACCGAGGATAACGACGAGTCTTGCGTCGAAAGCGCGATGGCAGTGGCTTCGACCGTGGTGACCGTTGAGACCGTTCCCACCGCGAGCGAGAAATCCTGCCGCGCCTTTTGCGCCGCGTCCAGTTGCACGGTGCTGACGGCCTTTTCAAAGCCCGGCTTCTCGACCGTCACTTCGTAAAGGCCGATCTGTAAATTGGCGAGCGAGTAGTAACCGTCCGAATTACTGACCGTCGAGCGCGCAATGCCAGTGGCAGCATTTCGGGCGGTAACCTTCGCCTCTCCGATCACCGCCTCCGAAGGATCCTTGATCAGCCCCGTCAGACTCGCAGTGTTGACTTGAGCGAACGCCGCTCCTGCTAGCAGGACAACGGCCGTAAATGCAAAGCTGGCATGACGTATGTACATAGGCAAAATATTTTTCGGAAGAGCAGATCGTAGCAACCAGCAGTGAATGTTTGATGACGAGCACCGTGCTCGAGGAGAAATTACAACTCGTAACGCTGTTACAAAACTGCAATCATCGCAGCGTATACTTTGAATTTCTCTATGAGACACATCGCCGTCGCCCTTCTGCTGGCAACGCTTGCCTGTATGCCAATGCTGGCAAACGACCCGGTCCGGCTTCCCAACGGATTCTCGATCACGCCGGGAGCGCTTCCGCATTCAGTGCTGCTGCCCCTGGAGCCAGATCCGAAGGCGCGCCCGAAATTGACTCTGGGACAGGCAGTCACGACGGCTCTAAGTCCGGATGGAACCGAACTGCTGGTCCTGACCAGCGGCTACAACAAAGACGGCCAAGGCAGTCCGGCCTCGAAATTCAGTGAATATGTTCTGGTCTTCGATGTGACGGCCTTCCCCCCGCGGCAGGTACAGGCCCTGCCGGTTCCGAACACATTCTGCGGTCTGGCGTGGAATCCACGCGGCAAGGAATTTTACGTATCGGGCGGCGTGGATGACAAGCTCTACATCTTCGAGCGAGCAGGATCCGGTTACTCGCAAGCCGCGGCGCTTCCTCTAGGACACTCAACCGGCAACGGGTTGTTGAGCAATGCTCCGCCGCCGTTCCAATCGGCGGCCCCGAAGCCGATGGTGGCTGGCGTTGCGGTGAACCAGAGCGGGACTCTAGCCTTGGCCGCAAATTTCTATAACGATTCGCTGAGCTTCGTCGACCTGAAGTCGCGCGCCAAGACGACGGAGTTCGATCTCCGCCCGGGAGTTTTGGACCCGGCGAAAACCGGCGTTGCGGGTGGGGAATACCCTTACTGGATTGCGATCAAGGGCAACGAGAAGGCTTATGTTTCGAGTCCGCGCGATCGCGAGATCGTGGTGGTACAGCTCACCGGAAAGCCAACCGTCGCGGCCCGCGTTCCAATTAGTGGTCAGCCGAACCGGCTCTTGCTGAACCGGGCGCAGGATCGCCTGTTCGCCGCAGTCGACAACTCAGATACGGTGGCGGTCGTCGACACCGGCAAAGACCGGGTGATTGCGAATTTCGGTGTGACCGCTCCAGCGAGCCTGCTTCCCGCGGCGAAGCTTCCCAAGGGCGCGAATCCGAACAGCCTCGCCCTCTCGCCGGATGAGAACCGGCTCTATGTTTCCGATGGCGGCACCAACGCCATAGCGGTTGTGGATTTGCACTCCGATAACAGCGGCACAGTGGCGGGGCTGATTCCCACAGGCTGGTATCCCAACAGCGTCACTCTGAGTGCCGATGGAAAGACTCTTTACGTGGTGAATGGCAAAAGCATGCCCGGGCCAAGCACCGGGAACTGCCGCGGCGACGTCCAAGCACCGAACATTCCCGATTGCGAACGAAGGCTGAATCAATACGTGCTGGCGAATGAAAAATCCAGCCTGCTCGCCGCTCCCGTGCCCGCCCCCGCCGAGTTAGCCGCGCTGACCGCGGGCGTCGCCCAGAACAACCGTTTCGACGTAGTGCGCAGCGGCATCGGCGATCCGCTCTTGGCGGAGCTCCGCAGGCGCATCCACCACGTCATCTATATCGTCAAGGAAAACCGCACCTACGACCAAGTCCTGGGAGACCTCGAGGTGGGTGACGGCGACCCGGCGCTCACCGAATTTCCGGAGCCGATCACGCCCAACCATCACGCTCTGGCGCGCAAGTTCGTCACGCTCGACAATTTCTTCGATTCCGGCGAAGTCAGCGGAGTGGGATGGAACTGGTCGACCGCGGGGCGCACCACCGACTACACGGAAAAAACGGTGCCCGCGAACTATGCAGGGCGCGGGTTCACCTACGACTGGGAAGGCACGAACCGGAACGTAAATGTGGGTATCGCTTCCCTGCCCCAGCGCATCGAAGCGCAGCCGCTGCTCCGGCCGGACCCGCGCATTCCGGCCGATCCGAATCTTCTGCCCGGAAACGCCGATGTTGCCGCGCCTGATTCCGCCTCGGGTGAGGAAGGCAGCGGATACATTTGGGACGAAGCCCTGCGCGCCGGACTGAGCGTCAGAAACTATGGCATCTACTGCGACCAGGCGCGCTACGACAACCCGGCGAAGAACCCGGTGTATATCCCGATCTCAAAAGCGCCGTTCGCCGACAAAATTCAGCAGGCCTTCCCCACGAAGAAATCGCTGCTGGACAAAACTGACCTGTACTTTCGCAGCTTCGACCAGAACAACGCGGATTTCTACTTATTTAAGGAGTGGGAGCGGGAGTTCGACCAGTTCGCAACCAATGGCAACCTGCCGAACCTCTCGCTGGTGCGCCTGGCGCACGATCACTTCGGCAGTTTCGGCTCGGCGCTATACGGCTTGAATACTCCGGCCCTTCAGATCAGCGATAACGATTATGCCATCGGCCTGGTTGCGCAGAAGGTGGCCAACAGCCCTTACAAGGACGACACCTTGATCTTCATCATCGAGGACGATGCCCAGGATGGCCCGGACCACGTGGACGCGCATCGCAGCATCGCCTACGTGATTGGCCCGTACGTCAAACAAGGCGCCGTCATCTCGGAGCGATACACCACTGTCAGCTTGGTGAGGACCATCGAAGACGTGCTCGGCCTTGCCCCCAGCAGCCTCTACGCCGCGGCCACGAGCCCCATGCGCGCGATTTTCGATCTGAACCAAACCGGCTGGACTTATCAGCCGATCGTTCCCGGCCTGTTGCGCACTTCGCAACTGCCTCTTCCCCCAGCCACCGCCGAAAACTCGCTGCCGGCATCGAAGCGCGTGCTGGCCTTTGCGCGCGACAAACACCCGGCATCCTACTGGCAGAAGAAGCTGGGGGACATGGATTACGACGAAGAGGACAAGCTCGATACGCCGCGCTTCAATCACGAACTCTGGAAGGGCCTCATGGGGAATCGGCCCTATCCCAAGCAGCGCTCCGGCAAAAATCTCCGCGAGAACCGGCAGGCCCTCCTGGCCGCATACGGCGTCGAGTGACCGGCGCGCGATCCCTCTCGATTCTAGCGATGATCGCGGGCGCGGCGTCCGCACAGGCGCCCGCGCTGCAACCGCTCAACGGCGGCAACCCAATCGTACACGCGCACAATTGCTATCCGTACGACGGCCGATGGTCCGACCGGGTCGACCGCGCCCTCGCCAGCGGTTTTCCCGTCGCGATTGAACAGGACATTGCCGCGCGTGCGGATACCGCGACCCGCGGAGTCATTCCGATCCTCTCGCACGATCCCAAGACGAACGGCACGGAGCCCACGCTGCGGGCCTATTTCTTCGAACGCGTCCGCCCCTTGGTCGAAGCCGAATTGAAGCGCAACGACCGTTCGCGCTGGCCGTTCCTCATTCTGCACTTCGACTTCAAAATCAACGATCCCGCCTTGCTTCGCGCCGTCTGGAACTTGCTCGGCGAGTACGAATCGTGGATCACGACGGCGCCGAAAACGCCCGATCCTCACGTCGTCGCACCGCTCGCCATCAAACCAGTCCTGGTTCTCACCGAGGATTCCGATGCGCAGGAACAGGTCTTCTATCAATCCGTACCGGCCGGCGGCAATCTGCGCGTATTTGGCTCCGCGCACACCAAAAGCATCGAAGGCGACCGGGAAACGCGCATTCATTTGGCCGCGACCGTTCCGCCTGAGCGGCTTTTGACAGAGCCGGCCACCAATTACCGCCGCTGGTGGAACAATTCCTGGTACGAGGTCGAAGAGGGCGGCCAAAAACGCGCCGGCTCCTGGACCTCCGCCGAAGAGACGCGCCTGCGCGCATTGGTGGACCACGCCCACCGCCTCGGTTATTGGATTCGCTTTTACACGCTCGACGGCTTTAAGCCCGCTGACGATCGCGGCTGGGACGATTCCTACAATTTCGGCTCACTAGAGGCCGTCCGGCTGCGGTGGGACGCCGCGCGCAAAGCCGGCGTAGACCTGATCGCCACCGATCAGTACGAAGATCTGGCCGCCTTCCTTCGCGGATCTGCCTCTGAGCCCCGCCGGTAACGGTCTGCAAAAAACCCGGCGCCCGGATTTGACAACCTACCCGCGCCCTTATTAGTCGCGGCTGAAACATTTTTCAGCGCCGCCGGTCACGGCGGGGTCTGGTTTCTTGGAGCCGCTCGCCGTAGCAAACGCGCCATAATGGAAATTCCGGCGGCAATCACAAGCCACTTCCGCTATGGACCGAAACCGCACTAACTCGTCGATTGCCGACGGGGCCGATTCCACTGAGAGGA
Source organism: uncultured Solibacteraceae bacterium (assembly GCA_964390225.1). Taxonomy (GTDB): domain Bacteria; phylum Acidobacteriota; class Terriglobia; order Bryobacterales; family Bryobacteraceae; genus PSRJ01. Next base: position 7,807 of record CAYMHP010000170.1, on the reverse strand, counting down.
CCACTCCCGAACGTCTGCTCGACACGGCTGCCACGCTGTTCTGGGAAAGAGGCTACGCCGCCACCACCACGCGCGAGATCGCGGCCGCGGTCGGTATCCAGCAGGCCTCGCTGTACTATCACATCGCCAGCAAGGAGGTTCTGCTTTACCAACTTTCGGTCTCGGCGTTGGAGCAACTGCTGGCCGACGTGCAATCCGCCACTACCGATATCAGCGGACCCCTCAATCGAATTCAGAACCTCATCCGCGCGCATCTGCGGACGCTGCTGACACACCAGATCCGGCATGTCACTATGCTTACCGAATTGCGGGCGCTCTCCGACAGGCACCGTGCCGAGGTTCGGGCGCTGCGCAAAAGGTATGCGAGTTTTGTCGAATCTATCCTGGCAGACGCTCAGGCGGCCGGTGTGATCCGCACCGATATTCCATCCAAGTATCTCTACCTCGCGCTGCTCAACATCCTGAACTGGGCCGTGATCTGGTTCCGGCGGAACCAGGCTCTTACTGCCGATCAGTTGGCCGAATTCTTCTCGCCGATCTTCTTGGACGGTGCAGCGGCCCAACCCGGACGGGTCTCGTTGCCGCTGCCGAATCTCGAGAGTCAACGGCGGAAAGCCTCCCGAGCACCGAGGCCGAAGAGCGCGCCCCGGAAATCCACTTCGGAACGCCTGCTCGACGCCGCGGCAGAGCTGTTCTCGGAAAAAGGATACTCGGCCACCAGCACTCGCGAAATCGCGTCGGTGCTCGGCATCCGCAAGGCTTCTCTTTATTACCACATTGGCGGTAAGGAGGACTTGCTGTACGCGATCTGCAAGTCGTCGCTCGAGCAGATCCGGAGCGATGTCGAAACCGCTCTGGCTGACGTGCAAAATCCCCTCGAGCGCATCGTGATGCTGGTCCGCACACACCTCGAGAGCATGCTCGCCGATCAACAGAAGCATTCCGTCGCCGTGTCGGAAATGCATCTGCTCACCCCCGACCGGTTCGCGCAGATTCGAGTGCTCCGGGATGCTTACGAGAACCTGGTGCGGTCGGTGTTGCGCGACGCGCAGACGGCCGGCGCGCTGCGCACCGACATCCACGTAAAGTTTTTGAGCCTCAGCCTGCTCGGATTGATGAACCGCGTCGAGGTCTGGTACCGGCCGGGCGGACGCCTCACGTCCACGGACTTCGGACAACTGTTGGCCGTCATCTTCCTGACCGGAGCGGCTGCGCGCTCGCGCGCGGGTTCCGCCAAGTAGCCTATCGATCGGTAGGTGAGGGGCCGGTTTGGGATATACTGTTGGACCGGATAGAATCATGCCCGCCACCTGGAGTTCTCCCCGGATTCTTGCGCCCGCAGCCATACTGGCCGCGTTGATGGCTGCCGCACTCCCGGCCTTTTCGCAGCCGCAGGCATATCGCGCGCCCCGCGTCGCCGGCGGCAAACCCGATTTGAACGGCATCTGGCAGGTCCTCAACGAGGCCAATTACGACATCGAGATGCACAACGCTCGCGCCGCCCTGGCGCTGCGGCCCGGTCCTTATGGCCCGGTGCCCGCGCCACAGGTCCTCGCACTGGGCGCGGTAGGCTCGGTCCCGCCGGGCGTCGGCGTCGTCGAAGGTGGCGAAATCCCGTACAAGCCCGAGGCGCTCGCCCAAAAGAAGAAGAACCAGGCAAACTGGGTGACCTCCGATCCCGAAATCAAGTGCTACCTGCCGGGAGTTCCGCGCGCCACCTACATGCCGTACCCCTTCCAGATCGTGCAAAGCCCCAGTTCGCTCGTCATCGTCTATGAATACGCCGGCGCCGTGCGCAACATTTTCCTGAAGGATCCCGGACCTCCGCCCGTGGATTCCTGGATGGGGCAGTCCGTTGGGCACTGGGAAGGCGACACGTTGGTGGTCGATGTGAAAGGCTTCAACGACCAGACCTGGTTCGATCGCGCGGGCAACTTTCATAGCGACGCTCTGCACGTGGTGGAGCGCTACACGCGCACAGGACCGGACGTCATCTCTTATGAAGCCACGGTTGAAGATCCCAACGTCTTCACGCGCCCGTGGAAGATGAGCATGCCGTTGTACCGGCGCCTGGAAAAGAACGCGCAGATTCTCGATTTCAAGTGCCCCGAATTTGTGGAAGAGTTGCTTTACGGCGAGTGGCGCAAGAAGCCGCTTGGCCGTTAAGCCAGGAGGTGCTGCTGTGTCGAATCGATACCTCTCGTTCAGTGCCGCGGCGGCCGCGGTGCTCGTCTTGTGGGTGCCCGCTTCGACGTCTGCCCAAACTGCGAAACTCTCGCCGAAAACCTTCGGCCTTGCTCGTATGCCGGACGGCCACCCGGATCTGCAGGGCACCTATGATCTGGCCACCCTCACGCCGCTGGAGCGGTTGCCGGGCGATCCGCCCTTCCTGACGAAGGAAAAAGCCGATTCCCTGCTCAAAGCGGAACTCGCCCGGCGCGCCGAAGACAACAAGCCCGAAAGCGCCGATCGCCCCGCGCCTCCGGTCGGCGGCGTCATCCGCGGGCAGCCGAAGTCTTTCTTCGAAATTCTGGAACGGGCCGGCGGTGGCGCTGTCGGCGGCTACAATCGCTTCTGGCTGAACCAAGGGACCCAGTACACCGTGGTCGACGGGCAGATTCGCACCTCGCTGGTTATCGACCCGCCCGATGGCCATGTGCCGCCGTACAATGCCCGGGCACGGCAGCGTCTCGCGGCCGCCCGCAACGCGACGCCCACGTCGGACCAGCGGGAAAACAACGATCCTACCGCCGAACCTCCCGGCGCTTTCGACAACCCGGAGCAGCGCCCGCTCGGCGAGCGGTGCCTTTTGGGATTCGGTTCCACTTCCGGTCCTCCCGCGCTACCCGATTATTTCTACAACGACCTGCACCAGATCGTGCAGACGCCGGACTCCATCATGATTCTCACCGAGATGGTGCATGATGCGCGTATCGTGCGCATGAACGCAACCCATCTGCCGAAGAATATCCGGCGGTGGATGGGAGATTCCGTGGGCCACTGGGAAGGCGATACGCTGGTTGTCGACACCACCAATTTCACGGATAAGACGAGGTTCCGCGGGTCGACGGAAAACCTGCACGTTGTCGAGCGCTTCACGCGCGTGGACGCGCGAACCCTCCTCTACCGGTTCACGGTAGAAGATCCGGAGACTTGGGACAAGCCTTGGACCGGCGAATATACTTGGCCGGCGACCGACAAGCCGATTTACGAATATGCCTGCCACGAGGGCAACTACGCGATGGGCGACATCCTGCGCGGCGCCCGTGCGCAGGAAAAAAGCAAGTAAAACCGAAGTCTCATGAGAAAACTGCTTCTGCTTGCCGCGCTCGCCGCGGCCATCGCTTCGGCCCAACCGAACGACTATGGCGATAGTAAGGCGTGGCTCTGCCGTCCTGGACAGCATGATGCCTGCGAAACCGACCTCACAACGACCGTCATCACATCGGATGGCACTCTGAAGCGCGAGACCTGGACGGCAAATCCGGCCGCGCCCATCGATTGCTTTTACGTCTATCCGACCGTTTCCACCGATCCCACGCCGAACAGCGACATGATCGCCGATGAGGCCGAGCGGAATGTTATCCGGCAACAGTTCGCGCGTTTCGCTTCGCAATGTCGCCCATACGCTCCGATGTATCGCCAAGTCACGTTGGCCGGGTTGCGCCGGATGCTCGGCGGAAATGGCGCCGGCTCGCTGGATCACGGCGTTCAGTACGACGATGTTCGCGACGCGTGGAATTACTATCTCGAACACGACAATCGCGGCCGCGGCTTCGTACTCATCGGGCACTCGCAGGGCTCGTTCGTTCTGCGAGAACTGATCCGCCAGGAGATTGACGGCAAGCCGGTCGAGGCGCGGATGGTTTCAGCGATCCTGCCTGGAGCCACGCTGGCGGTTCCGCGCGGGAAAGACGTCGGCGGGACCTTCCAGCACGTGCCCCTATGCCGTTCGGCCTCTCAGACCGGATGCGTCATAGCGTACTCGACATTCCGCTCGACTGTGCCGCCGCCGGCCAACACGCTGTTCGGTAAAGTCGCCGATCCGAACATAGTGGCGGCCTGTACAAATCCCGCCGCGCTCAGCGGCGGCAGTGGGGAACTGCACGCGTATCTTTCCACCGCGGGCCGCAGCATCGTAGCAACTACTGCGCCTAAGCCGTGGGTCACGCCGGAACGGCCCATCGATACGCCGTGGGTGAGTGTCCCCGGCCTGCTCACCGCGCAATGCACGTCGAACGAAAATGCTACGTATCTCGAGGTGACGGTTCACCCGGACCCATCGGGGCGCCGCGCGAACGACATCACGGGCGACCTGATGGCCAACGGCCAAGTGCAAGCGAGCTGGGGCCTGCACTTGATCGACGTCAATCTCGCGATGGGCAACCTGGTGGATCTGGTCGGCCAACAGGCCAAGGTGTGGCTTCGTGGATCTCGAAGCGGCCGCCGTTGACCGCGTGGCGCGACCTCACTGCTTGACGTATTTCTTCACGTCCTTCGGGCCGACCTCCGCTCCATAGACGTTGCCCTGCGCGTCCGCCGCGACACCTTCGGCGGCACTGGTCGCGCCGTCGGCCGGAGAGGGGTCGGGAATGAATGCCGTTACCGTGCCGTCTTTCGCGCTGCCGATCCGAATGCCGCGCTTCCAGCCCGGATGGTTTCCGTAACCCGGGCGGTCGGTCGACTCGGAGTCGGCCACGTAGATGACATCATTGCGGTCGATGTAAATGCCGCTTGGCCGGCTGAACTGCGTCCATTGCTCGAGGAAGTTTCCATCCTGATCGAAGATCTGAATGCGGTTGTTGGCGCGGTCGCCGACGAATAAGCGGCCGCGGCTATCGAATGCCAGCGCGTGCGGCACTTCGAATTCGCCGGGAGCCGAACCGTGCCTGCCCCATTGCTTGATGAATTTGCCGTCCTTGGAAAACTTCACCACGCGAGCGTTGCCGCGCCCTGGAGTATGGCCGTCGGAAACAAAGATGTCGCCGTTCGACGCGATGGCGACGGCGTTCGGCTGATTGAAAGTGTCGGGGCCGTCGCCCCAGACACCCGCTTTTCCAAGCGTCATCAGCACCTTCCCCTCTGGGCTGAACTTGAACACCTGGTGCCCTTTGCCATCTTTCCCCTGGCCGTCGGTGATCCAGAGGTTGCCTTCCCGGTCAATCGAGAAGCCGTGCGGGAAGATGAACATGCCCGCCCCGAAGCTCTTCAGCAGAGCGCCGGAGCGGTCGAATTCGAGGATGGGCGCGAGATCGGAACCGGCGCAAGAGTTGGCGCCGCACCGCTCCGCCACCCAGATATGCCCCTCGCGGTCGGGAGCGACTGCGCTCGTGGATCCCATCATCCGACCCGCGGGAAGTTGAAACCAGTGCTCGACCGTACGGTAGGGGTTGGGCTGTGAGTTGGGCGGGCTTTGGGCGATGACGCCAGGCGCCGCCATCGAGACCACGACGGCAAATCGCGCAAGTCTATACAGCTTGTAACGTGACATCAGAGGCTCCTCCCCGAACACCGGGTCTAGTATACCTGTCAAGCGGTAGGGGAGTCCACCACGCGACTGCACTTCCGACGCCGGCGCGCTCGTCTGTTCATACCCCCATCTGTTAACACCGGAGTGTTTCGAAATCCCTTGACAGCGGAGGGGGTCCGCCATAGAATTACCTACCGAGTGACAGGTTTGGGGGGACTCGGCTACGCCATGCCTGAGTCAGGGAGGTAAATCCATGTGGGTTTCGAGATCAACGGGGCATCTCGACTTAACGGCAGTCATCCGGCTTGCCGCATCTATTCTGTCCGTTCTGCTGCTGACCACGATCGCTTCGGCGCAGAGCACAATTTCCGGCGTCGTCAGAGACATCTCCGGCGCGGTCGTGGCCGACGCGAGCGTAGAGGCTTCGAGCGACGTGCTCATCGAGAGGGCCCGCACCGCCACCACCAATGCGGAAGGCCGGTATACGATTGTCGACCTGCGGCCGGGCACTTACGTCGTGACCGTCAGCAAGCCGGGGTTCGCCACCATCAAGCAAACGATTCTCGTGCCCGCCAACGTGACGGTGCCCGTGGATGCCGAGTTGAAGGTGGGCACGGTCGGCGAAACCGTAAACGTCGAGGCGCGCGCGGCGACAGTGGACGTCGAAAACATCGCCCATCCCGAGACTCTGACGCGCGCCGAAATGGACGCGTTACCCACCGGGCGCTACATGCAATCCATTGCGTCCTATGTGCCCGGAGCGCATTTGAATCTACCGGACATCGGCGGCTCCCAACAGATCGAACAGAACTATATCTCGGTCCACGGCGCCAGTTCCGTTCAGGACGTCTACATGTTCGATGGCATGCTGGTGAACACCACTTACGACGATGGCCGCATCCAGCAATACATCGACAACGAAGCAATTCAGGAAACCACCTACCAGGCCACTCATAACACTGTCGAGGTCTCCGGCGGCGGCATGTTCACCAACCTCGTTCCGAAGGAGGGCGGCAATCAGTATCACGTTGAGTTCTTCGGTGGCGGCAGCGGCGGCAGCAACTTCTGGCAGGGAAATAATCTCGATCGGACAACCTCTCTGCGAGGTTTGGCGGGGCAGGACAAGACCGTCAAAATCGAGGATCTGGACGGGTCGTTTGGCGGACCCCTCAAGAGAAACAAGCTGTGGTTCCTGCTTACCGGCCGCCGCCAGGTGACTTTCACTCAGGCCGGGGCCTCCACGTATCCCGATGGGCGCCCGGGAATTCAGGACGGATATCTCTACAACGGCACTTTCCGCCTCACTTATCAGGCCAACGCCCGAAACAAATTCAGCGCGTTTTGGTTACGAAACTGGAAGTACAAGGCGCACGAGATCGTGGATGGCGGCCAGGAGGGATACGTACCCGCCGACCCGTCCGTAGCGTCCACGCAACGGAACAAATGGCCGATGTATTACATCCTGCAGACCAAATGGACGAGCACGATGACCCCCAAAATGATCACGGAAATCGGCATGTCCATCAGCCACCTCGACTACAACGATTGGTATCAGCCGGGAATCCAGCAGGCGCCCAATACGGAGGCCTGGTATGCCCTCACCACGGCGCGCGATCAGGGTACGTTGCGGCGCTACTTCGCGGGCCGCTATCAGCAATACTTTCAGACGACGCGGAATTTCTTCACGGCCAATGCCACTTATGTGGCTGGTTCCCATCAAATCCGCTTCGGCGCGCAGGACAGCTTTGGCCCCGCTCACGCCAGCTACACGGCCAACGGCGACGGTTACATGGTATTCACCAACGGGCTTCCGACCAGTTTCACCGCGTACAATACTCCCGTTTATCAGTGGCCCCGCCTGGATGCCGACTTGGGTCTATACGTGACGGATACCTGGCACTTCAAACGCCTGGCGATCACGGCGGGCCTGCGGCTCGAGTACTTGTCCGCGGAGATCGAAGCCGAGAATGCGCCCGGCGGGCGGTTCGTGGGTCCGCGATCGGTCCCCAATACCACTTGCGACACAGTGAAAGGGATGGGTTGCTGGCATAATTGGGTGCCGCGCCTGGGAGTCGTTTACGACGTTTTCGGCAACCACAAAACCGCCATCAAAGGCGGCTTCGGGAAATTCGATGGACAGTACAGCACCGGCTTCACCAACAACTTCAACCCGCTGGCCCTGGTTTCGCAGTCGGTCGCCTGGAATTTTCCGGACCCGAAGGCGCCCGGTTCCCCGTGCGCGCCCACCACTTTCGCGGGCTTAAGCCCCCCGAATACGCACGTTTTACCACCGGGGGGGTTCAACGGCCCCGTGGATATGCCCGGGGTGGGGGCGGC
>CAYMHP010000169.1:7908-13300 GCA_964390225.1 uncultured Solibacteraceae bacterium | reverse complement strand
CCATCTCGGGCCAGTGGAATTCGTTACTCTCGAGTCGATTCCGACGGGAAAGTGCCAACGCGGAGGAACCTGGGAACGAGTCTTATTCTGCGTAGATCGATCCAAAGATGACTATGTCATTCAGATCGATGCCGACGTACTCTGCTTCGGCGCAATTGCCGAAGTCTCGGATTGCATAGAATCCAATCGCGCATTTACCATCGCCGAAGGCCTTCCCAAAAAGAACCTCTCGGCATGGGTCGAAGATGCGATTCGCAGAAACTCGGATCACATCGTCAACACGTTCGAACTGCGCGCCAATGAGTACCCTGATGCCAGTCGATGGCTATACGTGCGGGGATCTTCGGGCTTTGCGGGCTTCGCGAAAGGTGCGATTACTCGCGACGTTTTGGAGGAGTTTCATGTTCGCAGCGAACGCATCCACGGCGCTCGCTGGAAAGAGTGGGGGACGGAACAGGTGGCCTCGAACTTCGCCGTCGCCAACTCACCCGGCAGTATTCCCCTGCCTTACCCGAAGTACGCGACCTTTGAGCCAGACTACGCCACTTACCAGCGCCACGGCATTCCCGACGAGCACTCAGTGCTGCATTTTATCGGTATCCACAGGTTCGAACTAGGCACGTTTGCGGAACTCGCCAACCGAGAGATCTCAGCACTTCAGAGGTCCGTGAGCGCAGTGGCGTGAGGCTGGCGTCGGAGGTTCGACCCGTTCCTCGCCACCATAGAACCAAGCCTTACGATCATCGCCGGGTTTTGGCATGAGGTGAGATCATGTCCGCCTTACCGCGATCGCGACGTCAATGTTGATTGAGGGTATCGATCCAAAGAGACGGTCGGAGACTCTGAAGCCGTGTGCAATCAAGACCTTGGGCGGACGCCAGCCCGGCCCCGTTTCGGCTAGCCAAAAGTCACCCCGATCCTGAATTTGGCCTCTCGGGCCAAACCGCGAAACCGAAAGTGGTCGGGTTGGATCTGAAAACCGAGCTGATCGATTGCGCCCGAGAGATCGCGTCGTACCGGAAAACCCAGAGTGCAAGTCTGGAGCTAAACTATTTTCTTGAAATATCTGGGCCGGAACGGATTGTATCTCCGATAGAGGGCCGCCACTCCGGCGGGAAGGTGCCGCTTCAGAAACGACCCGGTTCGGTGGGGACGCGTTTCAGCAACCGTGAGGGTCCGCCCACGCGCTTGGCGCCACAGTGACATGTAATCGCTCTGTTGCGGAACTTCCTGAAACATCGGCACTGAGGCGGTCTTCCTCGCCCGAATATATAAATACGCGGAACGGCTATTCACGAGTTCCACCCGGCTTCCGACCCGCTCGGGATCCACCACCTCGTACCACCTCCGCGATCTTCCCAGTTCCACGACCAGAAGTTGCTCCATCTGAAAGCCGTTAGACCTCGTAAAGACGCGGAAGAAGAGCTCCGGGCTAAATTGGTAGAAACCGTGGCCCATCAGATTATTCCCGGGCGTAATACCGATAAAATGTCCGCCCGTTTCGACGGCGGCCATACAGTTCTTCAACGCGACGGGAAAATTGAACACGTGCTCAAGCGATCCCCCGTCGATAACGGTGCTATATCGATTGTGATACTCGGCAGCGAGCGGCTGGTTCATGTCATGGATAATGGTCGCCCCTTCGTAGTGCGAGGCATCCACAGAATCTACATGCACAGCACCCAGATGGCGCAAAAGCGGCTCACAAAAACCGTTCTGCTCGGTCAGGATCTGCCGGCACTCGCCGGACGGCAGTTCTATCCCGTTTTGCCTCAGAACGGACGCGAGTTGCTGCTCGGTCACGTGCAATCCCTGGCGTCCAATTGTCAGAACTCTCGCGAAGGAAGTGCCATTTTTTTTGGCCCTCAGCAGAAATTCGATCGTGGCAATATCAAAACCCATCTACGTTCCTAGTGCGACCCGCTCCTGCCGCTCGATCCTTTGACTGCAGCAAATGCCGTGATAGTATGCCAGGTTGCGGTCGGCTAGTTTTTCAAGAGAATACCGTTCGACGGCAGCCGCCCGCGCCGCGGCGCCGAGTCGGCGGCGGAATGCAACGTCTTTTAGCACGCGAATTACGTTCTCGGCTATAGAACCGGGATCGTGCGGATCTGCAAGCAATCCTGTGATCCCGTCGTCGATCAGTTCCGGCCCCGGCCCCGTTCTCGATGCGACGACAGCTTTGCCGCATGCGAGCCCCTCCAGCCATCCAATCGGCATCGCTTCCATATGGGATGGGTATACGGCGACACTGGCCCTCTGCAGGGCGGCGGCGAGAGCGGCTCGGGGTACGCGGCCTTTCCATTCGATACGGGTCTTCATTTGCGGCGGCACAGAGGCCTCCAGCACCCGCAGGAAGGGTACACGGCTCGAGGAAGAGATCTCCTCTCCTCCATACGCCTCCAGGCGGGCATGCGGGACCTCCGCCAAAATTCGCGGCATCGCCTGAACAAGCTGCCGTATCCCTTTTCGCTCGGTGAGGGTCCCGGTAAACACGATCAGTCCTTCCTCTTCGACGGGCAGGCGCGATGGCGCAAACGTTTCCACATCCACCGGGTTGGGGATGACCTCAATGGAACGTCCCCCAAGACCGAGCAGTCGCCGCGTCGTTTCCCCGACATAGCGGCTGACTGCGCAAATCTCATCGGCTATGTGAAATGCCCATCGCTCCTTCAACCCCTTCCAGAGGTTTGGGCGGGAACCCGCCGCGAAGAAGTGCGGCCCGCCATGCATCCGAAGCAGCTTCAGTCCGGGGGCTGAGGGGTTCAAACCGCATAGATCCAACTCGCCGCCCTCGACTACATCGATAGTGGTCTTCTGATGAATTCGGTCGAGCACTTCGGCCAGCCGACGACGGTTGGTAAGGAATCGCATTATCGGAAGGCCGCGGCGCGAAATGCGAATTACGGGAATGCCCTGGTCATCATCGTTGGCCGCATACTCGTCGGAGTAGGCGCCCACCACGCTGACCTGTATACCCCGCCGAACCAGCGCGCGAGCCAAAGTCTGAGTGAAGCTTCCAATACCGCCGTGTGGCGCCGGAGGGTACTCGCTACACAAGTAACAAATGTGCACAGAATCGGGCTCTCGATTAACTGGCGACCGGCTCCATCTGAGCGGCCGCTCGGGGGTACCACGCTCGTGATTATAGCGGCCACGCGCTGTGTCACAGTGCTGGAAACGTATCGACCGCTACAGTGGCGGAGTTTTACCGTGCTGGTCTGAGCACGAGAGTCGAATGTCAGCACCGGGTGGGATAGGAAGAAATCATACTGTTCCGTCGCGAACGTTTAGAGTGGTGTTCTGGTTTTAACTGACGGCCGTTTCGTTCCCGGCTAATCTCCGGTGGTGCCACCGAGACGAACCCAGCGCGACGCTGCCACGCCAGCGGGTTACGCGCCCCGGCGCTTCGGCCGCATCACGGAGCACAATCGGCCCCTATTCCAACCGGAATCGTCTCGCAGACCCATATTGCACTCGGATTGGGTCAGTTGCCCAACGCCCGTAAGTCTTTGGCTCGACGGGAGATCCCCGTCGGCAATCCGCCAGAACCGATCTGATTATCATCCGTAATCATTGCAGTGATTCCGACGATAGATTTCCAATGAGAGGATTTTCTACCTCGTAACGAAGCGGTAGTGTCATATGCGATCGGGCCCTACCTACTGCTGATCCGCTTCCGCTCACGCTCAACTGGCCCGGGCAGAAGGACGATGGCGAGAATGCCGAAAGGTTCTTTGGTGATCGGCACTTTTCCTCTAATCGGAGGATTGTCCGCATCGGATGCAGGGGTTCGCGGGTCGCGCTTTCCAGAAGCGCGCGCCACGCGACGAGCGGATCCGCCGATCCTCGCAGGACTGCTCCTGCCACTTCACCCATGAGAATTCCCTTCAACTCACTGTCAGTTCTGCTGGTGTGCTCATTCGCGTTGCATGGGCAGGCTCCCGTAATTTCGAATTTACGGACGGACTTCAACACGGCGCACGGGGTGCGGTTTCAGTGGAATACCGACATACCCGCGACACGGGATTATGTTCAGGCCGACGCAGTCTCGACGACGACATTTAGCATCCGAACGGAACCCAAATATTCGGCGAACACGAACCACGCGAGTTGGCTGGCCGGGTTACAGCCAAACACAACCTACAACGCCCGCGTCTGCTCCGTAGCCAACAATGTGGAGACGTGCTCGCCGGTCGTACGGGTAACTACCCTAGCAGAGCCGGTTGATCCATATACTCCCGCCGCTCCGATTCGGACTCAGTGGCCCGCGATGCCGAGATCGTTCCGTTCGGTCTATCCGGTTGCCGCGGACTGTTCCGATTTACAGGCACAGATCAATGCAGCAGCGGCAGACGCCGGCAACTACGACAAGCTAGTCTCGATCAGCAGTGCGTGCACACTCTCGACGCCGAATGCGCCATACCTCGATACGATCAACGTACCCACCGCGTCGTGCTCGAATTGCGGCTTCGTCTACGTGGCCTACGCTAACACCCCCACCACGGTCAATGCAGGTTCAGTGTTGCCGACAATCAAAGGGGTCGGCCGGGGATCCGCGATTTTCATCAATGGCGGAGCATCGCATTGGCGGTTCGTCGGATTACGACTGGACCACGACGATTCCAAGCCCACGAACGGGGTTATCGGGGCATCGTGCTGCCAAAGCTACGGCACAAGTTGGATCTCATTCGATCGGATCGTCATTGATACGCAGTTCTCAACAACTGCCACAATTGCGATCGAACTCTGGTGGATGTCAGACGTCGCCGTCACTAACAGCTTCATCCGGAATAACTCTCTGGCGCTTCCGGGCATGGGGGTCGACGTCATCGCGGGACACCGCGTGCTCATCTCGGGGAACTATATCAATGCTCCCGGGATTACCAGCATGGTTGAGGTCGGCGATGGCAGCGATTTTACAACCGATTACGTGGTCGAGAACAACACAATGGAGTGGACCGACAGCTACAACAGTACATCGCTGGTTGCGCTCCGCCAAATATTCGAGGTTAAGAGTGGCGTTCGCGTGCTGATTCAGCAAAACGTTTTCCGCAACGAGTGGGGCGATGGCCAGGTGGGGAATCTCAACCCTACTATTGCTATATACGCACGGTCCAGCTACTACGGTTTGCCGAACAGCGTCAACCAGATCGCAGATCTCGCTTTTGTCGACAACGTCATCGATAACGTCCCGGGTGGTATCCAGATCCTGGGTAATGATAATTGCAACAGCAACATGGTCGCCCATCCAATGCAGCGGGTGCTGATCGCGCGCAATCTCTTGACACGCATAAACGGTCTGTCGAGAGTGACGGCTCCGCACGTGTTTTTGGGCGTCTTTCTGGACATCGCTTCGGGCGGCTTCGAAGGCGTGGAGGTCAGCTACAAC
>CAYMHP010000169.1:0-7898 GCA_964390225.1 uncultured Solibacteraceae bacterium | reverse complement strand
AACACCGTGATCGACAATCGCGGGACCTGGCCGGCGATTGCCCGATTCGCGGACGATCCAATATCCGACTTCAAGATGCACCACAACGTGCTGTGGTACAACCAGTCCGGACCGAAGTTCTGGGGAGCTACGGGACCGATTGAGCACGATGACGACGCCGGATGGCAGTTCCCCGGCTACGGAGCGTTACCGGCTGTCTCGGGTACGCCGGTCCAACTCTGGCAGGGGTACGTCCATGGTGGCGATTTCAGCGATAACGTGATCATTGCTGGCGTAACCGACACCTCGAGCGATGCGAACTACACCAACGCCGCCAATCAGATTCCCATGTCCACTTGCCAGCAGCAGTTCGCAGGATTCACTGGCATTCAGTGCCTTTTGCCGACCGATACTATCCCGACAGGCTATGGGGTACCGAGCGCATCCCAAACCCCCAGTTCCGCCGGGCCACCGAGCACGCCAGCGCTCTCGGTCGCAACGTCAGCTCTGCCGAGTGGAACGGTGGGTACGGCATACGCTTCCACGCTCAACGCGGTAGGGGGTGTCGCGCCATACGCCTGGTCAACCGCATCTGGCTCGCTGCCATCCGGCCTTCAACTCTCCGGAAGCTCGATTACCGGGACGCCAGATACATCCGGTAGTTCTACGTTCACCATCCGGGTCACGGACTCTACCGGTGCAACAGCGAATCAGGTATTCACGGTATCCATCGCAAGCGCGTCGGTGAGTGCCAACACCCCAAGCGTTAACCCCGTGGTTACTTCGATCTCGTGTTCACCGCCGACGCTCACCGCCGGCTCGTCCGGATCCTGTACGGTTACGATTTCCCAATCGGCCCCCAACTCCGGGAGCCTAGTGGGGCTTTCGTCAAACGTGGCTTCCTTGAGCGTGCCGAGTTCGGTTCCCGTGGGAGCCGGCCAATCCTCGGCTACATTCACGATCGCGGCTGCCGGCACGACTTCCAACCAAACCGCGACCATTTCGGCGACCCTAAATGGCACTGTTACAGCCGCGGTGTCACTGGTTGCAAACGTCGCTGCCGCAACCATTCAATGTACCCCGGCTACCATGAGCAGTAACCAGAGCGCGAGTTGCACACTCACTTTGAATACGGCTGCTCCGACGGGCGGAACGACCGCCGCGCTATCGTCAAACAGCCCAGCGTTAATTGTGCCTGCGTCGGTTACTATTCCAGCCGGCTCGTCTTCCGCCGCGTTCACCATTTCGAGCGGAACGCTCAATTCGAACCGGAGCGCTACAATTTCAGCAGCGCTTGCCGGATTAAGCAGCAGTTTTACAGTGGCACTGACTGTCCCAGTGTCCACACCAGTGGCTACTGCGCTAGTCTCATCCCTGCAGTGCGCGCCAGGGACGATTTCGAGCAATCAGAGCGCGAATTGCACTGCGACATTGTCCGGACCTGCTCCGACGGGAGGAGTCGTCGTCGCGTTATCCTCGAACCTGACTACGTTGTCGGTGCCAGCCTCGCTCTCGATTCCAGCCGGCGCCTCGTCAGCCACTTTTGCCGTAACTGCGGGAACCGTGGCGACTAACCAAGGCGGTGTGCTCTCGGCGAGGCTGAACCGTTCCGCCGTTACGACGCGGTTGTCCGTGATTTCCGGAAGTGGGACTTCGAGCAACACATCCGCGCTTAGTCTGGTTTCCGTTACTTCACTCAACTGCCCGAATCCGCTTCCGAGCAATCGTGCGGCGAACTGCACCGTCGCTCTGTCCGGAGCGGCTCCTTCGGGAGGTCTCCAAATCGCGCTGTCTTCGAATTCGAAGATCTTGCTGGTGGCGTCCTCGGTCACGGTCCCCTCCGGCGCTACCTCGGCCAGCTTCGTAGCCACAGCTGGAAATGTGGATTCGGATCAACAGGCGACGTTGACGGGATCCTTTGCAGGCTCATCGGCATCGACTACCGTTACGGTCTGGAACCCGGCAAAGCGTCTCCCTGGTCGGCGAATTCCCTGAGGTGCTGTAGCACAGACGTAGCCCGCAGCAAGCCCAATCTGGCCGAGCCGCCCGTATGCTGTCAATACGCTCCAAGTCGCCGGTCCCTGAACGCATCGTCACATGGTCCCGGCAAACACCGCAGGTGCTCCATCCGTCTTAATCCCGCCAGCGCACATAAGGCGGTATAAATGGGTGCCTGATGGAAGCGAAAAACTCCGAAAGCGTTGACCGGGGCGGTCAGCGGTACGCGTATCAAATGACTGACCGTGTCCGAAGTCGATGAAGCACTGCATGGACGTGTCCCGAGTCTCGTACTTCAGCGTGCTCCCCTCAACGGAGATACTGCGATCGGGGACGAGACCCTGGGCCACGGATATCTTTTCCAAATCAGCGCCGTAAGGAAGGCCGTCGGAAGGTTTCTCGTACCGGTGGTCCGCAGCCCGCGGCGCGTCGGCATCGGAGAAACTGCGCAGCAGGGGGGAATTGAAGCCAGCGTTAGCAGTATTACCAGACCCGACACAAAACACGGCTTTAAATCCCTTCCACGCCTGTTTGCAATCTGAGAGATCGTACCGCTTATCGGGCTTAGAGTAATTGGCCGGATCGGAAGTATCGGTCACACCCGGTACAATCAGATTGTCGCTGAAATCGGCCGAGGGATCGGGTCTCGGCGTTTGTTTCACAAACCCCTCAAAGATTTTCACAAGCGAGCTCCGGTCGACGGGAGGACGCAAGTTCATCGAAAACACGTTGTGGCGAACCCGAAGGCCACCCATGGGATTATTTTGGAATAGAAAGATGAACGGGCGCGCCCCGCGGTTATCCCAAACGGTGTTGTGGTCGATCGTCAGGTCCTCAATCCCACCAGCGAGATCGAAAGGAACCCCCAAGACACGGACGGGCGGCTTCACGTGAGTGTTTCCGTCGATTCCACGGAACAAATTATTGACGATACTCAGTCGGTGTGTACCGAGAGCCTCGGAAGCGACCTGGCTCGTCTCGCCGCCAGTAATTTGGATTCCACCCGGAACGTTCTGAAGCGTGTTGTTGGTGAATGTGAAATCAGAAATCTCGTTGGTGCTGTCAAATCTGGCGCCGAAATCGGAAGCACGCACAGTCAGAGTGATGGTGGAATTGACACCACCCACAAGACCGCCCGCCCACTGGTTCCGAAATATATTTCCATCCACCAGCACGCGAATTCCTGTTTTCAACTCGAACTGCTGGCGCGAGCCGAGAGACGGGATGTTGTCCGATGCGGACCACTCCAAGAGATTGCGGGTGAACGTGTAATCCGTGGTGCCGTTCGTGCCGTCCATGGCTTGCGCGAACGAACTGATTCCCGGTGCATTCAAGTAGGTATTGGATACCAGGACCCGGTGCGACTGAGAAACGTCCACACCGAATGGCAGACCCGATTTCGTCATGTTGTAAATGTACGAGTTCACTACCGCAAGATCATCCCCCCAGAGAGTGATGACCATCGGGTTACCAGAGGCGACGGTCTCATCAAAGATACACCGGTCGAAAATAATGTCTCGGGCGGAATCGGGAGCCATCCGGACCATGGATACCACCGGCGCAGTGCTTCCATGTTTGATTTGCAACCCAACAAACCGCCACTTCTTGCCTTTGTCGCCGAAGTCCAAAGTTGCCGCATTCCCCATGCCCGTAAGCGTCGGCATGTTGGGACCCCACAGCACCGGATCGGTTCTCACTCCTTCCGGTGGAAGCCCGATGTCCGGTGCTGCCGAACGGACGACGATCCATCCGCAGGTCGTGCAGGAGCGCGCCGGCAACTGGTAATTGCCGGAGCAGACTGCCGCAGCCGGAATAGAAACAACAACATCGTAGGCGTGCTGGTTTGCCGCCGCGGCATTGAGTTGCAGTTGGAGATTTGAGCAGTTCGGATCCACCGCGTAGGTCTCCCCGTACTTCGTTGGCAGCGGCGGCATTCGAACAGGCTGCGGGAGGGCCGGCGGTGAAAATCGATTCGCCGGCTCGGCGGCGGTCGTGAAACTCGATGGTTCGCTGCACGTCTGGGTTTTGTCGATCGTGGAGCAGACTCGATAGTAGTACGTCGTGGCCGGGGCCAATCCTCCGATCCAATTCCCGTGAATGGTCGATGTAGAAGTGCGTGCGACCGTCTGATTCGCAAACGGAGGGGTTCGTGCGACAGGGTCGTATTGGGTAACATCGCCGGTCGTCGGGACGCTCGTTTGCCACTGAATCCGAGCGCCCGTATGCGTAACACCGTCCACCTTCACCCTAGTGACCATCGGAGGGGCAGCGGCGGCACCGAACGAAACCAAAATGAGGAGCAGGAGTTTACAGCGCATAGGAGTTCACGAGTGTCCGAAAAAGTGGATGGATCTCTTTTATATTCGCGCGCCCGCGGCTGAGGATCGGAGCACCGAAATTTCACAATCGGCGAAGCAGTGGCGCCAAATACACGAGCACCTCGGGTTTGTGCGTTCCTGAACCAAAGCTGCGTCTTGAGCGAGAACGCACACAGAAGTAGCCCCGCAAGCATATTATCTTTGTCGTGAGAGTTCTGTGAGTGAAATGAGCTTGGACGTCCGCGTGCGAACGGGCGGACCCGCCAGCTAGACGTAGCTATCGGAACGAGCTAGGCAATAACGGCAATGCAGAAATTGCTGCTTAAAGTACGGCGAGGCGAAACGCCCGCCTTTCGGGCAGTGCGAACGGTCGGACGGTTCTTACTCCAGAATGGGAGCATTCCCGTGCCATCGGTTGCCAGAGCGCCCTTGCGCGTCCTCTACGGACTGGATCAGGCCATGCGCAGCTTGTCGCACCGAGCGTTTCTGTTCTTCTACGGGGAACCGCTGTTCCGCAGCCGGTGCGACCGGATGGGAAAGGGTCTCGAGCTTGGCGGAATGCCGTATGTTCTGGGCCACACAGTGATCGAGATCGGGGATGACGTAAAAATCGGGCGTTCTTTCACAGTTGTAAGCGGCCGTTTCATGGATGAACCGCGACTGGCGATCGGCAACCGCGTGGAAATCGGCGATGCTTGCGTCATCAGCGTAAACCAGGAAGTGATTCTTGACGATGGCGTCGCGATTGGCCCCAATTGCCGGATCGCTGACAACGACGGACACCCCCGTGAAGCCGACCGCAGGGCGGAAATGGCTCCTTTAAACGCTCGCGAAATCCGGCCCGTCCATATTGGAGCCAATGCTCGCATCGGCGCAGCCTGCCAGGTGATGAAAGGCGTCACGATCGGTGAAGGAGCGGTGATCGGGCCGAGCAGCGTGGTCATAACAGATATCCCCGCTCACTGCCGCGCGTCGGGAAACCCGGCTGAAGTGCTAATGCAACCGGCCCCGGAAGCAAGCGTCTCCTGCCGAGGAGCGTTGGTATGAAGCAGTCCGGCCGAGCTTACCAGCTGCCAGTTCCAACAGCGTTGAAGCCGCTGCTACGATCGCTATTCGACCTGCATTACCTGGCGATTGGGACATGGCGCCGGTTGGTCATATTGTTTTACAAGGAGCCGCTGCTCCGCAGCCGGGCAGCGGAGGCCGGAAGGAACCTGCAGATCTACGAATTCCCGAAAATTAAGGGCGATGTAGATCTCTATTTGGGCGACCGCGCGATGCTCACCGGGCCCGTAGATATCCAAGGCGTTGAGAACGGGCCGAGAGGGAGGCTGATTCTGAAGAGGGGCGCGAGCCTGGGAGGGCAATCCTGCGTGACGGTTGAGAAGGAAGTGGTGCTCGAAGAGGACGCAATTGTGTCGACCGATTGCAGGATCAGCGATGTCGAGTCATACCCCGGCGCGAATGCTGCGCCGGGTCCACAGCCTATCCGTATTGGTCGATATGCGTGGGTCGGCAACCGTACCCAGATTCTCAAGGGCGTGCGGATCGGAGAGGGCGCAATCATCGGAGCGAACAGCGTAGTCGCTAGCGACATTCCGGATTATTGTGTCGCGATGGGCAACCCGGCGCAAGTGTTTTTTCGGAACGTGGGGAAGCCAAAGTTGACGAATTCAAGAGCCGGCGAGCGAGTGGACCGGCTGAACTAAACATTAGTGAGCAGCGTAGATATGAATAGAGAAAAGTTTCTCCCAGCTTTAGATGAACTGTTCGAAGTTCCAGCCGGTACGCTGAAGGGACCGGAACGCCTCGAAGAATTCGACCAATGGGATTCGCTCGGGATGGTGAGCTTTATCGCCCTGGTGAACGAGCACTGCGGTGTTACCTTATCGCCGCGACAGTTCGTGAATTGCCAGACCGTCGACGACCTTCTCGCACTGACTGTCCAGGCGAGCGCCTAGGCTATACCGCTATGGGCGCAACCGCGGTAATTCGTGCCATTGAGTTCCACCTCCCCCAAACGGTCGTTTCGAATGACGACCTGGCCCGCGATTTTCCGGGATGGCCCGTAGAGAAAATCGGACAGAAGACCGGCATCCGCGAGCGCCATATTGCCGCGCCAGGCGAATGTTCATCTGACTTAGCCGTGGCTGCGGCGCGGAGGCTGTTTGATTCCGGCGCGTGCACTCCGACGGACGTCGATTTCATCCTGTTGTGCACGCAGAGTCCGGACTACTTCCTCCCGACGACGGCCTGTCTGGTGCAGGAGCGCTTGGGCGTGCCGACCACGGCGGGCGCGCTGGATTTCAATCTGGGGCACTCCGGATATGTCTATGGGCTGGCGCTGGCAACCGGGTTGGTGGAGAGGGGGATGGCTCAAACCGTATTGCTGATTACGGCTGAAACATACAGCAAGTTCATCCATCGTGGCGATAAAAGCGTGCGCACGATCTTCGGGGACGCTGCTACGGCAACGCTGGTCTCCGGAGTGGAGGGCCCCGATACGCCTTCCCTCGGACCATTCGTCTTCGGTACGGATGGAAAGGGCGCGGCCAACCTGATTGTGCCTACCGGCGGCATGCGGTGCGGGCGCACGCCGGAGAGCGCGGTGGCCACTGAGGACGAGAGCGGTAACATTCGCAGTCGGGACAATCTGTACATGAATGGGGCAGAGGTCTTCGCCTTCACGCTGCGGACCGTTCCGGCCGCAGTAAATGCGCTTTTAGAAAAGGCGGAAATCAACCAGGAAGACGTCGATCTCTTCATCTTCCATCAGGCGAACCGTCACATTTTGGAAACACTACGGAAACAACTCAAGATTGCACAAGAGCGGTTCTTCATATACCTGGAGAATTGCGGCAACACCGTTTCGAATACCCTGCCGATCGCCTTGAAGGCCGCGACGCAGCAGAACCGGATCCGAAAAGGCGACCGTGTGATGCTGGTAGGATTCGGCGTCGGGTATTCATGGAGCGGAGCACTCGTCCGTTGGACCGGCGATTTTCAGAACGAAACCGCCACCAGTTGAGCGCTCCGGCGCGAAGCTGTTCTCAGTTGAGAGCCGGCAACGTATCGGATTTTCGATCCGGTTGCGAGGCGGTCGCTTCGCTCGATACCTGCATCGAGACTTCACCCGAACACTCGAGAAGTATGCGGCCCAGAGCAGCCGCGTTCCTGGAGATGTCATACAGTTCGGTTACCCGGGCTCGTGCGGCCTTTCCGAGCCGCAGACAAAGGGCTGGGTCATCCATCAGCATTAAAAGGGCATCGGCCAGCGCATCGGAATCTGACGGCGGCACCAGCAGACCCTCGGCACCGCTGCGAATCAGTTCCGGAATGCCGGCCACCCAGGTGGCGACACAAGGGATTTCCATCGCCATTGCTTCCATGAGGACAACCGGGACGCCCTCGGCGAAACTCGCCAGAGCAAACGCATCACTCTCGCGGTAGAAGTCGAGCACACGATTATGGTGGCAGGCGCCGGTAAAACGGACGTAGGGTGCCAGCCCGAGCCTGTTGACAGTTGCTTCGAGCGAGGCCAGGGAGGGGCCGTCACCCACGATAGTGAGGAGCAGATTGGTGTGTCCGCGGGATACGAGCCGC
>CAYMHP010000168.1:0-13496 GCA_964390225.1 uncultured Solibacteraceae bacterium | reverse complement strand
GCAGGCCCATCCTCGAACACATCATTCGGCGCGCTCAGGAAGCGTGGATCGAGGAATTTGTGATCGTGCTGGGGTATCGTGGCGACATGATCCGCGACTGGTTTGAGCGCCGCTGGAGCACGGCTGCCCGATTCACCTGGGTAGAGAATCCCGACTATCACAAAAGCAATGGGATCTCCGCCCTAAAGGCCAGAAACGCGATTCACGATAACTTCCTGTTATTAATGGCGGACCACCTCTTCGAGCCCGACACAGCCAGGATGATGGTCCGGCAACGCCTTGGGCCCCGAGAAGTCATCCTCGGCGTCGATCCCAAAATCGACCGCATCTTCGACATCGATGATGCCACCAAAGTCCGCCGCCGCGGCGACCGGATCGTGGACATCGGCAAAGAAATTAAGAAGTATGACGCGATCGACACCGGCATGTTCTTGTGTACTCCCGCGCTGTTCGATGACCTCGAGATTGTTAGCAAGGATGGGAACTGTTCGCTGTCCGACGGCATGCGCCGGCTGGCAAGCGGCGCGCGGCTGCGTGCGCTGGAGATCGACGCCCCGTGGCATGACCTGGATACGCCGGAAGCATTCGCATATGCCGACAGAGAAAGCCTCGATTATGCAGCCTGAGCGCGCTGCCTCCCGGAAATTGTGGAGCCGTCTGGTCACCGCCCTGATCGGCTTGCTCCTTCTGGCTCACTTGGTGCGACGCGCCGGCCCCTCGAAACTCCTGGAAGGGATCCTTTCGGTCGGATGGGGGCTTCTGCTCGTGCTCGCCCTGGCTGGATTGGGGCTAATTCTGCGGACGTGGGCTTGGCGTCTGACGCTCCTTGAGGCCAGACATAAGGCGTCGTTCGGCAGGATGTTCGCCCTGCGCCTGGCGTCGGAGGCCGCGGGACAAATTGGCGTTTTCGGTCAGGTCTTCGGCGATACGTGGCGGGTCGCCAAACTTGGCGCGGAATTGCCGCTCGCGACCAGAATTACTTCCGTAGCGCTGGACCGTACGCTCTTCACGTTGAGTACCACAACCGTGACAATCGCGGGTATCGTCTCGCTGGCCTTCCTGTTGCCTCTTCCCGGCAAGATCGCGATTTACGCCAGGATATTCGGGTTCTTCCTCGTATTGATTGTGTGCCTGGCAGTGATTGCAGTGCGGCGGCGTTGGCCTGTGATCTCGGGCCCCGCGGAAGCATTAGGCCGGATCGGGGCAATCAGGCACTGGATGGAAATGAGGCGGGAGGCGATTCAGTCCGTCGAAGATGGGCTGCTCGATTTCTTCCATCATTCGGCCGCCGCATTTCGGTGGAACCTGCTCCTTCAAATGCTTGCACAGGTTGCCGCCGTCTTGGAAGTCTATCTGATTCTGCGGCTCATGGACTGTCCGATCGTCTTTTCTTCTGCCCTCGCCATCGAGGGCCTCACTAAGCTGGTCAACGTGATCGGTATGATCAACCCGGGAAACGCCGGCACTTACGAAGGTGGAAACATGCTCTTTGCGCGATTAGTAGGAATCGGTGGAACTGCAGGTTTAACTCTGAGTCTGATCCGTCGGGTGCGCGCGCTGTTCTGGGCGGCCGTGGGAGCGGTTTGCGCATTGATGATCCCCGGAGCGTCGCGGCGGGAGAAGGCTAAGGTCCAGCCCCAGGACAACGCTGATTCCTCGGAGCACGGATATACCGCCATCATTCTTGCTCAAGGAGTCCGGGCCGATTCCCTTCTCGCGCGGGTGGGCGCCCTTCCGGTGTTGCTGCGCGCCGTCCTGGGGGCGCGAAAGGCGGATGCCGGGCGGATCGTCATTGTTATCGATGCCGCGACAGCACAGTACCTGAAGAAAGAACTGCGGCGTACACGACGGCTTCCCGATGACGTCGAGTGGCTTCAGCCGGACGCGGGCGAAATCGGGCCGGTCCTGCGCGACGCTGTAGACCGCCAGGACCGCACTGTTCTAATCGCCGCCGACAGAACGTATCACCCCTCGTTGCATCGCCGCGCGGCCGGTTGGAATGGGAGCGAGATTTTGACGCTGACCACCGACGGCCAGCCGGTCGGAATTTTCGCGTGCGCCACCCCCGATGGCATGGAGCTGCTGAAGCGATGCCCCGCGGGGACGCGGACGGCTGAGGACCTGCATGAGTGGCTCGCTGCGGAAAATGGGATCAGTTGCGAAGCCGTTCCATCAGACCAGTGGCAACGCGTGTCATCGGCAGAAGACCGCCTGGCGGCTGAACAGAAGCTGGACAAATGGCTGGTCAAACCCACCGACGGCGTATTTGCGCGAATGAACCGCAAGGTGTCGATTCCGATCAGCCGGCAGCTCATCAAATTCCCCATTACGCCAAACATGGTGAGCTTGTTCACGCTGGGTGTCAGTTTTCTGGCCGGCGTCTACTTCGCGCTTGGAGGCTGGGCGAACATGTTGTTCGGTGCCATCCTGTCGGTCTTCGCGAGCATTCTGGACGGCTGCGATGGTGAAGTCGCGCGATTGAAGCTGCAGGAATCAGCATTCGGCTGCTGGCTGGAAACGGTCTGCGACTATCTGTATTACGTCTTCATCTTCGTTGGGATGATGATCGGCGTTTTGGGCCGAGGTCCCGTCTACTGGGTCTGGGGCACGCTTCTCTTTGTGGGCGCGATTGCCAGTTTTCTCACGACAGCGCTGCAGAGGCACAGAATGGCCGGAGACCACCCCGAGCGGTATTTGAGCCGCTGGCAAGCGCAGGCATCCACTCGGCGCTCCAACCCTTTTCTGTACCTCGCCCGCCACAGCGAGTTCCTGATCCGCCGGTGCTGCATGCCCTATCTGTTTCTTGCCTTTGCACTCTTCGGCATCACATACCTGGCATTTATCGGAGCTGCCGTCGCCGCGAACATTGTCTGGCCGATAGCCCTCTACTCGTATTTCACCTTCGACCCGGCCCGGATATCCAACGACTGATGTAGGTGGGGCGGGCAGTTCTGGCGGCCGCCGGCAGTCAGCGCACCCACTATCACACTGGAACTGCATAGGCCGGCGGCAGTTGCATCGGCCTCAGAATGCCGCAAACTCACCGGGGAACACGTTTCTTTCGTTCAGAGCGCTTGCGTTCGCCATCCGCAGAGTTGCCTTTCCACATGGAAGCCACCGTGGCGCCTCGAATCAAAACCCCGATGGCTGCCGCGCCGAGCTTCGGCACGAGACGTCGGCACCTGCCCGACGGTCCGCCAACTCGGACCTGGCTTCTGTATTCGAATGATGCCGTAACGCTCCTAAACCCAGCAGATGTGTCTAGTTGGCGAACGCTCGTGCGCTCCGTAGCGGATGGCCAATCGAATGCAAATTCGCGTGATTAGTTATCGGGAATTCATGAGTGAATCGCGATGAGGGTACGGAAAAGACTCACACGCCAGGAAAGCAAAGAAGTGACACGCTTACGTCTGATCGAAGCGGCAGAACGGTTGTTTGTCAGGAAAGGCTACGACGATACCTCAGTGGATGAGATCAGCGAAACCGCCGGGTATTCCCGGGGCGCCTTTTACTCCAACTTCGACGACAAAGAGCAACTGTTCCTCGCCGTTATGGACAGGCGCCGGCCCAAAGTCCTCAGCGCCCTCGCCAACATCTTCAATCAGGTGTCCGAACCCGCGGACCGGATCGCCGCGGTTCGGGAGTGGTTCTCGAATCTATGGCGGCTGAACGACTTCGTCGCCCTGCAGCTGGAATTCAGAAGCAGGGCCACGAGAGATCGCTCTGTTAGGAAGTGCCTGGCCGAAATGCGCAGGCAGGAACTCGAAACGTATGCCCTCTGGGTGGGCCAGTATGTCAACGCGACCGGCACAGTGGCTGATGGACCGGAAATCGTCGCGCTTGTGCTCTGGGCAGTTACACAGGGTCTGGGTACTCTCGCGATCGACCTTGATCTGGAATCGGAACAAATCTACACAGAGGCCGCCAAGTTGGTCTTCGACCGCATGACGGCCTCTCAAAACCATCAACTAGGAATATCTCAATGCTGAAGAACTACGTTTTCGCTCTCACTACAGTTGTGTGTATTGCGCTGCTCACATCTTGTGGGCAGGAAACCAAAGCGGCTTCCGAGCCTGGCTCTATGCCGGTTCAGGTCCGAACCCCAGCCGTCGTGGACCGCCCCGAATCGGTCAGCGCCAGCGGTTCGGTGGAAGGTTCGGAAACCGCCGATGTGGCCTTCCTGGTCGGCGGCAGGGTGACCAGGGTGCTGGTCGAAGAGGGCCAGCATGTGACCAAAGGCCAGTTGCTGGCGGAGATCGAGCCGACCGACTACCTCAATGCGTTCAATGCGGCGGCGGCGCAGAAGGCAGCGGCGCAAGCCGTGCAGCAAAGGGCCGATGCCGGTCTCCGGAAACAGGAACTGGAGCAGGCCCGCATTGATTTTGAGCGCGCCGAAGACGAATACAAACGGATGAAGTTCCTCGTCGAGAGAAAGAGTCTTCCACCTAACGACTTTCAGAAGTTCGAGGCGAACTACAAAAACGCGCGCGAGCGCTATGACCAGGCCCAGGAAGGGACGCGTAAGGAAGATATCGCTTCTGCCACCGCACAGGCGCACGCGGCAGACGCCCAGGCCACCGAGGACCAAAAGCGGCTGAATGATACGCGCCTCATGGCGCCGATTTCGGGGAATATCAGCGCGCGCAGAGTCGACCCGGGGCAGACCGTCGCCGCCGGAACCCCGGTCTTCTCCATCGCCGAACTCAACCCGGTGAAAGTCCGGGTCGGAGTTCCGGAGGCCGAAATCGGAAAGGTCCACCACGGTGCCCGTGCGGAGGTCTCCGCGCCTTCGCTGGGGGGCCGCTGCTTCAATGGCAAGGTTGCCATTATCGGCGTTGCCGCCGAACCGGCGTCCCGCACCTACACGGTAAAGATCCTGGTTCCCAATCCTGGACCGGTCCTGCTGGCTGGCATGGTCGCAGAAGCGCGAATCTTTGGTCCGGCCAAGATCCGCGCCCTGACTATCCCCCCCGAGGCCGTCGTTCCCGATCCGCAGGGTGCGCCCACTGTCTTCGTCTACAACGCGGAGCGCAAGCGGGTCTACGGCCACAGGGTCGAGGTTGGTCCGCCAGTTGGAAATGAAGTCGAGATCCGCTCCGGCCTCACCGGTGGCGAACAGGTTGTCATTGCCGGCCAGGGTAAGGTCCGCGAGGGCAGTCTGGTTGAAATTGACGGAGGTGCGCGATGAATCCGGTGCGCGCTTCACTACGCTACCCGCAAGTTACTCTTGCCCTCACGTTCATGTTGGTGTTCGCCGGCGTTTATGCTCTGCTGCGGATGCCGCGGCGGGAGGATCCGAAGATTCACGTGCGCGAGGGAATCGTGGCTGCCTTCTATCCCGGCGCATCGGCCAAGGAGGTTGAGAACGAAGTCACTCAGAAAGTCGAGCAGCGCCTCTTCAAAATCGAGGGCGTGCGGCGCGAAAAGACGTACTCGACCAGCATGAACGGGGTCATGTTCATCAATCTCAACCTGGAGGACAATCTCTGGGACACCGAGAAGTTCTGGTCCAAGCTGCGTCTCGACATGGCGGAGCTGAAGAAAACAGACCTCCCGGATGGCGTCCTCGGCCCAGTCGTCGACTACGATTTCGGAGACACGGTCGCGGTGCTGCTGGCGATTCATGGCGATCACTACGGCTATCGCGAGCTGAAAGACTATGCCGAGCGGATCGAAGCGGGAATCCGCCGCATTCGCGCAGTCTCGAAGATCAAGCGCATCGGCGAACAGAAGGAAGAAATCGATGTATCGAGTTCCCTCGGCCGTATGGCGCAATACTCCGTAAGTCCGGAGCAGGTCAAAAAGGCCTTGGAAGGCCGGAACGTGGTGCACTTTGCCGGCGCGGTGCCGACCCAGAGCGGTAAACCGCCCATCCAGACGACGGGTGCGTTTGAAGGCGAGGAGCAGATCCGGCGCGTCATGATCGATGTTTCCAAAACGGGACAACCCGTCTACATCGGCGATTTTGCAGACGTGCACCGCGTCTACAAGGACCCGACGCAATATGCGCGGTCCCGAGGCGAGCGGGCCATTTTGCTCTCGATCGAGATGCAGGAAGGCAACAATATCGTGGACTTCGGCAAGGACGTTCGTGTTGCCCTGGACCGTATGCGCCCCCTGCTGCCGCCCGACTTGAAAATGGATTTCGTGGCGGACCAGCCGACCGTTGTCGCCGAGCGCGTGCGCGGCTTTATTCGCGAGTTCGGCACTGCCATCGCCTCGGTCATTGTCGTGACGATGTTGCTGCTGCCGTTCCGTGTGGCGCTGGTTTCCGCGGTGGCCATTCCGGTCACCATTTCGGCGACTTTCGGCCTGCTCAATGCGTTCGGCATTGAACTGCACCAGGTCTCGATTGCCGCCCTGATTGTGGTGCTGGGGATGGTGGTTGACGACGCCATCGTGATTGCCGACAACTACATCGAGTTGCTCGACGAGGGCGTGCCCCGGCCGGAAGCGGCATGGCGCAGCGCCAGCGAGCTCGCGGTCCCTGTGCTAACGGCGACTGCAACCATCATCTGTTCGTTCCTGCCATTCCTGATCCTTTCGGGCGCCACCGGCGAATTTATCCGCGCGCTGCCTTTGACCGTGGCCATCGCGCTCTCGACATCTTTTGTTGTGGGCATGCTGCTGACCCCTATGTTGAGTCAGTTCTTCATCAAGCAAGGGCTGCATCAGGCCGCCAGTTCTGGCGCAAAGAAGCGCCGCTCGCCGCTGGAAATGATGCAGTTGATGTACAACCGGATCATCAGCGCGGCCATGAAAGCCAAGCCGGTCGCCATCGCATGCGGCGTCCTGGCCGTCATTGGAGGCGCGCTCGTGCTCCACAAGGTTCCGGAGCGATTCTTCCCGTTCGCCGAGCGCGATCAGTTCGTCATCGACGTCTGGCTTCCGGAAGGCTGGAAGATTGAAGCGACGCAGGCTGCGGTGAAGCGCATCGAGGACGTGCTCCGTCAAGACAAGAATGTGGTGAACTACACCTCCTTTGTCGGCTCGAGTTTTCCGCGGTTCTACTACAATGTGAATCCGCAGCTACCGGATAAGAACTATGCGCAGTTCCTCGTCTCTACCACTTCCGCCGAAGTAACACCAGAGCTGGTGAAAGAGCTGCGACCGCGGCTCGCGCACGCGGCTCCGGAAGCCCGCGTCTTCCTGAGCGAGTTGCAACAGGGCCCGGTCCAGTTGGCGCCCATCGAAGTCCGGCTTACCGGCGATGACGAAACCGTCTTGAGGCATTTTGGAGACCAGGTTCTGCACCTGCTCCAGACGACGCCAGGATCGCTGGACGTCTATAGCGACTGGCGCGAAGATGCGTACCGCATGAAGGTGAATCTACGACAGGAGGTGGCCAACCGTCTGGGTTTCACCAACGCTACGGTGGGAGAGATACTTGCAGGCGGCTTTGAAGGCTACCCGGTTACCACGTATTGGGAAGGCGAGCGCGACATTGCCGTTACCCTGCGGCTCGAACCGGAACTTCGCCAGAGCTTCAGCGACATTGGCAGTACCTATGTGATGTCTCCGGTAACCGGGGCCCGAGTGCCGTTGGATAGCATTGCGACCGTGTCTCCGGTGTGGGACCCCGGCCGCATCGTGCGCCGCAACGGAGTGCGCACCTTGACCATTCGTTCCGGGGCCCAGGGAGGCAAGCTGCCGAGTCAGGTTCTGGAGCAGATCCGGCCGGTAACCGATAAACTTCCGCTGCCTCCGGGATATCGCGTGTGGTACGGCGGCGAACTCGAGAACCAGAATGACACCTTCCCCGAAATGGTCAGCGCCCTGTTGATCAGTTCGATCGCCATCTATCTCATCCTGATGTTCCAGTTCCGTTCGGTCGTCGAGCCGCTGGTCGTCATGGCCGCGATCCCACTCGGTCTGTTGGGCGCCTCCCTCGGATTGCTGGTCACCCATAATCCGTTCGGGTTCACCGGGTTCTTGGGAATCGTCAGTCTGGGTGGAGTCGTCGTGCGCAATTCCATCATCCTCGTGGACTACACCAAAGAGCGGATGAAGCACGGCGTCCCCGTCGAGCAAGCCGCCATCGAAGCCGGTGAGCGCCGGCTCCGGCCCATCTTTCTCACCACCATGGCGGCGGCGGTCGGCGTCACGCCTATGATTCTGTCGGGTTCGACCATGTGGTCGCCCTTAGGGAGCGCAATTGCGTTCGGATTAGTTGGTTCTATGTTCTTCACTCTAGTCGTAATTCCTGTGCTGTATGTTCTGATTAACCAGCGCCGTTCCAAGCCCAGCTTGGAGCCGGTTCCTCCGAGCCACGAGCGTAAGAGCGTGGCGCCGGTTGCCGCGGCTGTGCTGCTCGCGCTCGCGTGCGGCGCTGTCGCGCACGCGCAACCGCGCAAGCTCACGCTCGACGAAGCCGTCGCGCTCGCCACCCAGCACAACTCGACGGTCAAGATCGCTGGTGACAGGGTGAAGGGAATGGACGCAAAGGTTCACCAGGCGCGGGCGGGCTTCTTTCCTTCCCTAACGAACGAATCCAACGCGGCCCACATTGCCAATCAGCAAAGCATCCAGATCCAGCAGGGCGCCCTCGGTGTGTATCCCCAGATCGGGCCGATACCCGGGACCGGAGTATCGCTGGACCAGGGCAAGTCCAATTTGCTGGTGAGCACCACAGGGGTCTCGCAACCCATCACACAGTATTTCAAAACCCGCGCGGGTGTGGATGTGAGCCGCGCGGATGCAGCCGGTGCCCGCGCGGAGATGCGCCGTTCGGAAGACGAGGTGGCGTACAAAGTGAAAGAGGTGTACTACGGCATTCTCGCCACGGAGCGCCGCCGTGACGCCGTGGACGCTCAGATTCGCGCCGCGGAGATGCGAATCGGGGAAGCGCAGAACGCCGTCGTAACCGGCGTGGCGCTGGAAGTGAAGGCGGCCGAAGTGCGTTCACAGATCGCGCAGGCAAAACACGTACACGGCCAGTTGCAGGATGCCGTCCTGGATATGAAGGAGGAGCTCGCGGATCTCTGTGGTTTGCCGGTCGACACCGAGCTGCAACTTTCGTTGCTGGATGGCTCCCGTTCAGGCTCTGCCCCTGAAATCGACGCGGCCGTCCAGGCAGCGCTCGCGCACAATGCTGAGGTCGAAGCCGCTACTCATCAGGTCGAAAAAGCGCGCGCGGCGTTGCGGGCCGCTCGCGCCGAATACATACCCGAAGTCAGCGCGTTTGCGCAGCACATCTACCAGAACGGCGCGCCCTTTATTTCGCGAAACAACGGCGCCGTCGGTCTGCACATGAGTTGGACCGTCTTTGAGTTCGGCAAACGCCGTGGGCAGGTATCCGAGCGCTCGGCGGAGGTTGCCCAGGCGGAGGAGAATCTCTCACGGATGCGCAATCGCGTACGGATCGATGTCGAGAAAGCCGTTCGCAAGCTCAACCGCGCCGAAACCGGCGTGGAATCGGCGGAGCAATTAGTCGCCGCGACCACCGAAGGGCACCGCGTGGCGGGCGATCAATGGGAGGCCGGAACGGCGAATCGGTC
Organism: uncultured Solibacteraceae bacterium; assembly: GCA_964390225.1. GTDB lineage: Bacteria > Acidobacteriota > Terriglobia > Bryobacterales > Bryobacteraceae > PSRJ01. The sequence goes on along the minus strand of CAYMHP010000168.1, from coordinate 3,999 downwards.
CGTGTCCCTGGATGCGGAAGCCTCGATGTTGAGCGCACAAGCCGACCTGCTGCGCGCAGAATATGACCGCAGTGTAGCGGCGGCGGATCTCGCGCGGCTTACTGGAAATCGATAACGAGAGGGGCAACATGCAACGGTTTCTGGTACTGGTTTGTCTGGCAACTTGTGTTTGTGCGGCGGAAGATAAGTCGAAGGCTTTGGCCGACTTCAGCGGCGAACTGGAGCGGCTGGCGGCCGCCGTCGCACCGGCAGTTGTGCAGGTGCAGGTCTCGGGCTGGTGCACGCCCGATCGAACGCCCGGTGAAGTAGCGGCTACCTTGAGTTCGTGCCGGGTGGTCGGCTCAGGCGTGATCGTGGATCCCTCAGGATACATCATCACCAATGAGCACGTGGTACGGAATGCGCGTCGCATCCGCGTCATGCTGACGCCGAAACCGGCCGCTGATGGACCCGCGGTCTCGGCAAAACGGCAAGAGGTGGATTCCGTGCTGGTGGACGCAAACCGCGAACCCGTCGGAAGACGGCAAGTCCTGGATGCCGTGGTTGTCGGCGCAAACCGCGAATCGGATATTGCACTGCTGAAAATAGATGCCTCCGGCCTGCCGGCAATCCCAATCCACCAGACGGCGCGGGGCCCCCGCCAGGGAGAGGTTGTGCTCGCGATCGGCAGCCCCGAAGGCCTCGACAATACGATGACGATCGGAATTGTGAGCGCGGTTGGCCGCCAGCCTCATCCGGACTATCCAATGCTATATATCCAGACCGACGCCGCGATCAATCCCGGGAACAGTGGCGGTCCCCTCCTGGATATTCACGGTGAGCTGATCGGAATCAACACGTTCATCCTCAGCGAGCACGGTAGTAATCAAGGTCTCGGGTTCGCGGTGCCCGCCGGAGTGGTGCGCTATGTTTACGAACAACTAAGAAGTCAGGGAGTCGTGCGACAGAGCCTGGTTGGCGTCCGCGTGCAGACCGTCACACCCGGGATCGCGCAGGGTCTCGGCCTGAGCCGGGGATTTGGCGTCATGATCTCGGACGTCCTGCCTGGCAGCCCAGCGGAGGAGGCCGGACTTCGGCCGAGAGACATTATTGCCGCGGTCGACGGCGCTTCGATTTCCGCGCTACCCTTTTACGCGGCGATGATGTATTTCCATGATCCTGCTGTTCCAGTGGCGGTAGCGGTATTACGGGGCCAGCAGACGCTTCAGTTTCATGTGCCGGCGGTTCCCGTAGATGATCGGGACTATCGAGATATTTCGATTGACCCGCACGAGAGCCTCGTTCCTGAATTCGGGATATTCGGAAAAAGCCTGAGTTCAATGCGCACCGTTCGAGGCGGCCTCCGGTCAGACACGGGTATTTTTGTAATCGCGACAACCCCCGGCAATGACCCGTCCGACGCAGCACTACTCCCCGGCGACGTGATCGTTTCATTGAATGATATGCCCGTTGGTAGCGTGCAGGAGTTGCGCGAGGCGATTCATGAAGTGAGCGCCGACAAACCCGTAGTCGTGCAGATCGAGCGAGCCGGCCAGTTTCTCTACATCGAACGGGAACTGCAAGAAGAACAACGCGATTCGAAAGCCGAGCCCGCGCGTCACAGACGTTAATTCATCAAGAGAGCTGGTGGGGCGGGCCATTCACCTGCCCGTCTGCACGCAGAGCAGACTGCCACATTTCCATCCCGAGGGTGATCACCTATTCCTGACTTGAGTCCTCAATTACAGGCTGGCAGGCGAATCGCCTGCCCCACCCAACCCAGCTACAACTGCTGATACTTGGTCAGCACCTGCCGCACTTTCATCACCTGCCGGGCGGTCGCACTCTCGTGAGGGGCTTACTTTTGCACGACTTAGGGCCGCAGTCGACTTGGTAGGAAAGCTGCCTTTGTGCAAAGTGTCGCGTTAAGCGCAGCCCGCTGTCGCGGCGAATTTCAGGATTCAGAGGAAAAGAAAGATGAACTTTAGATTTCACGTATCGTACTTGGCTTTCGCGCTGGCGCTTGCGGGTTCGATGATAATGCCGGCCATGGCCGACGAATCGAATAAAGAGACGCGAATGCAAACAAATGTTCCGCTGCAGATTCCGGGACATGTGCTCGAACCGGGGACTTACATCTTCAGACTCGCCGGTAGCGCCTCGGATCGTAACATCGTCCAGGTGTTCTCGGAAGACGCCAACGGCAAGGAAACGTTCGTGGCGACTCTGTTGGCAATTTCCGCGTATCGTCAACAAACACCGGAAAAGCCGATTTTCAATTTCGATGAACGGCCCGCCGGTACTCCTGAAGCCATCCAGAGTTGGTTCTATCCCGGCGACAACACAGGTTGGGAGTTCGTGTACTCCAAGCCTTATCCCACGGCGCAGCCCCAGGTCGCGGCTGCGCAGCCGGCACCGGCTCCTGTAGAACCTCCTGCGCCTCCTGTGGAAGAGGTATCCGCACCGGCCCCTGAACCGACGCCCGTCGAGGAGCCGGTCGTTACCGAAACGATCGTCGCGGAAGCGGATACTGTGGTTGCCGCGCCCGAGAGCACGCCAGAAGCCGATCGCGTGCTGCCGGAAACGGCCGGATACTCCACGACGGAACTGCTGGCGGGCATGACGATGCTGGGTTTGGGAGGATTGCTTCTTTTCGTCGGTCGCCGCCGGAATGAGGCGTAAACGCGAGCGGCCCATGAACCGGAAGCTCGCATTATCGCTCGGCAGCGCCCTGATTTTGGCGGGCGCTGCCGTGCTCGGCGTATATCGATGGGACCTGCGCGAGGCGGCACAGGCCCAGCAGCGGGCGAGAGAATGGCTCCAGCGCGCGAGCGTTCGCCCCGCTCCCCAGGCGTCGGCGCCGGCGCCCGCCTTCAATCACTCGATCCGCCGCGGCGACCCCGTCGGCGAGTTGGACATCCCGCGGCTGCATCTCTCTGTCACGATTTTTGAAGGCGCTGACGGCAGCATTTTGAAACGCGGCGGCGGGCATATTCCGGGAACAGCCCTTCCTCCCGGCAAAGGGAACGTCGGGATTGCGGCGCACCGGGACACGTTCTTCCGCCCTCTGCGCGGCATTCATCAAAACGACGAAATCACCCTGCGAACGCCGGCGGGCACATTCCAATATCGTGTGACGCAAACCGAAATCGTCCTGCCCTCGAATATCCACGTGCTGGCCCCGGCGCCTGGCCGGGATCTCACCCTCGTGACGTGTTACCCGTTCTACTACATTGGAAACGCCCCAAAACGCTTCATCGTCCACGCGCGGAAAACCAGCTGACGGCGAAATCCAAAATTGATCGACTGCTCGAAAGCTGCGCCGGGTTACCGGCGCTATATATGGGCGAGAGGTGCACTGGATCCCGGTGCAACATTCAAAGTGCACCGTGGCTGCCCGGCAGTCGGTTTGACGCGCCGATGCGTTCGACTCTTGATACGGCAAGCGCCGAGCGGGGGCCTCGTTGGGGCAAGTAACTCCTTTAGTTAAGCGAAAAATCGACTGGACACTTCATTGCATTAACCGAGGGCATGTACCAAACCAGGAGAATCACGTTAGTCGCTCGATTATTCGCAGTTGCGGGCCTTTCCCTGTGCTCCGCGAACTTATTCGCCCAGCCGGACCGGATTACGCAGCCAATTGATGACGGCCAGCGTTTTACGATCCCGGGAAGCCTGCCCCCACTTGCATTGCCCAGGTATGACCAAGGCTTGCTTGGCCCGTCCTTGAAGCTCCCACGGCTTACGTTGGTGATGGCGGCTTCCGATGCGCAGGCCGCTGAACTGGACCGGTTGCTCACCGAAATGCACGATCCCAGTTCGAAGAACTACCGCATCTGGCTAACTCCCGAAGCCTATGCCGGCCGGTTCGGCCTTAGCGAGGCAGACATCACCAAGATGGTGGAGTGGCTAACGTCGAAACAGTTGGCCGTCACGAGTGTGGCGCGCGCGCGGAATGCCATCACCGTAACTGGGACTGTCGATCGCGTTCAGAGTGCGTTCCAAACCGAGATTCATACC
>CAYMHP010000167.1:0-13498 GCA_964390225.1 uncultured Solibacteraceae bacterium | reverse complement strand
GTACCGGCCCGATGTGATCATCCTGTGTTTTACGGGAACACCGCGCGATGGCCATGGGCAGCACCAGACCTCTGCGATTCTCGGACGCGAGGCGTTCGAGGCCGCGGCCGATCCAAACCAGTTTCCCGAGCAACTGAAATACACCCAGCCCTGGCGTGCCCGCCGCCTGGTGCAAAGCTCGTTCAACTTCGGGCCGGCGCCGGGCGCCCAGAATTCCATACAACGCGGAGGCGGACAGCGCGGCGGTGGACAGCGCGGCGGCGCCGCGGGCGGCGACGACCCTCCCCTCCGGGAGGCGAAGCCCTTGGGGCCGCCACTCAGCACCGACACGGGCGCGTTCAATCCGATTCTGGGTTACTCCTACGAAGAAATCGCCGGGATGAGCCGCAGCATGCACCGCAGCCAGGGGATGGGCAATCTGGGACGAGTAGGGACGGTCGATAGCGAGTTCGTCGTAATTGGCGGGGATCCGGCGTCCAAGGACCTGTTCGATGGTATCGATACCACCTGGAACCGGCTGCCCGGCGGGGGACCGGTCGGCGCAATTTTGTCCGAGGCCATTCGCAATTTCGACCCGGCGCATCCGGAAAAACTCGTTCCGGACCTGGTGAAAGCGCGGCCCCTGATCGCCGCGATCGCTGACCCTCTCGCCAAGATGAAACTAGCGGAACTGGACGAGACCATCGCCCAATGCGCCGGTTTGTGGATCGAGGCGCAGGCGCGGGGTCCCGAGGTCACACCGGGGTCGTATCTCACCGTCACGACCACGCTCCTCAACCGTTCCTCCGTTCCACTCACACTCGAAGGCGCTCGCTTCGAGGGGATGTACGATGAAGCGTTGCCGGTTCACCCGGTCCGGCTCGACTACAACCAGACCAACACTCTGATTTCCGCGCGTACCGTGCCGCCCTCCGAACCGTATTCCCAGCCCTACTGGCTGCGTAAGCCGCCGTCCGGGGACGTCTACACGGTCGACGACCAAAGGCTGATCGGACTCGCGGACACCCCGCCGATATTGCAGTTGCGGTTGCGGCTGGCGGTGGACGGCACAAGCTTCGAATTGCTCCGCCCTGTTCAGTACCGTTACGCAGACCGCGCGGAGGGAGCGCGGGTTCGGCCGCTGGTGGTCGTGCCACCCGTGGCGGTCAATCTGCCCGAAGCCGTAGCGGTGTTTCCGACGACATCGTCGCGCAACGTGCAGGTCTCGGTGAGAGCGAATGCCAATAATGCCGAGGGCGATGTCCGTCTCGACCTGCCGCCGGGCTGGAAGTCGGAACCCGTGGTCCGGCCGTTTCATGTCGCACTGCAGGGCGAAGAGGAAATCCTGACCTTCCAGCTAACGCCTCCGTCTGGGGACGCTATCGCATCGCTGCGTGCTGTTGCGAGGATTGCCGGCCGTGAGATTGCCTCCGGTATGCAGGTGATCTCGTATCCGCACTTCCCGGCACAGACCCTCCTGCCGCCTTCGGACATTAAGCTGGTGAGGGCCGATATCCATGTGACCGCGAAGAGAATCGGCTACATCATGGGGGCCGGCGACGAAATGCCGGAGGCTCTGCGGCAACTGGGCCTCGACGTTACGCTTCTGAGCCAGTTCGATCTGGAGCAGGGCGACCTTTCCCGCTTCGATGCGATTGTCGCCGGAGTCCGTGCCTACAACGTCCGCTCCGACGTCCGCGCGAACCAGCAGCGGCTGCTCGACTACGTGAAAAACGGCGGAACCTACATCGTCCAGTACAATACCGGCGACATTTCCCTGAATATGGGCCCGTATCCGTTCACCGTTCCGCCCGGGAACAAGTACCGCGTTACCGTCGAGGAGGCGCCGGTCACGCTGCCGCACCTCGACAGCCGTCTGCTGCAGTATCCCAACAGGATCGTTCCCAAGGATTTTGAGGGATGGATTCAGGAGCGCGGCCTGTACTTCGCCAGCAAGTGGGACCCGAAATACGAGACCGTACTCTCTTCGAACGATCCGGGCGAGGAAGCGCTGGCCGGCGGCGAATTGTGGACCCGCTACGGCAAAGGCGTTTACATCTACACTTCCTATTCCTGGTTCCGCGAACTCCCCGCCGGCGTGCCCGGCGCGTACCGGCTGTTTGCGAACCTGCTGAGCGCGAAGTAAATCCAGCACCGGCGCGGCTGCGAACATCGCAGCCCATTTTCAGCCGCACCGGTAACGGCAGGGGTTCTCGTGGGAATGGACCCGCCGCTTGACTCGACCGCTGAATCCGGCGAGACTTCCGGAGGTGGGCGAGAGATCAGACCGGGTCGTTTCCTGGCTGTTGGAGGGCGATCCGGCGATCCGCTGGCAGGTTCTCGGCGGCCTCGTTGAAGCCTCAGAGAGGCAGGTGGCGAAAGAACAGGCTCGCGTGGCTTCCCAGGGATGGGGCGCGCGATTGCTCGGCGCGCAGACTGCCAGCGGGCGTTGGGCCGGTCTGTACACGCCTAAGTGGACATCGGCAACTTACACTCTATTGCTCCTGCGCGCGTTCGGACTTCCGCCCGGAAATTCCGTCGCCAATAGAGGGGCGACGGTTCTATTGGATGAAGGCCTGTCTAGCGACGACGGCATCAACTTCTGGCGGCCGCGCAGGCGCGCCAGCGAGACATGCGTGACGGGGATGGTGTTGGCTATCGCGGCTCGGTTTGCTAGCGGGGACCGCCGGCTCGACAACCTCGTGCAGCACCTCCTGACCCAGCAAATGCCGGATGGCGGTTGGAATTGCCGCTGGCCCGGGCGGGCCACTCATAGTTCTCTGCATTCGACTATCTCAGTGCTCGAAGGCCTGCTGGAATATGAGAGGAGCGGCGGTCGGGACGCGATGCGAACCCGCCGTTCCCGCGAGCGCGCGCATGAGTTTCTTTACGCTCACCGGATGTTCCGATCGCACCGAACCGGACGCGTGATCGACGGCAAGATGACGAGGTTCTCGTTTCCGCCGCAATGGCACTACGACGTGCTCCGCGGATTGGACTACCTGCAGTCGTCAAACGCGGCGAAGGATGCCCGCCTCGCGGATGCCATCGAGTTGGTGGACCGGCGGCGCGAGAGCGACGGCAGGTGGCTGTTGCAGAATGTGTACCCGGGACACTACCATTTTCCGGTCGAGACGGCGGGGAAGCCGAGCCGCTGGAACACTCTTCGGGCGCTGCGGGTGCTGCGTTGGTGGGGCGAAGACCGCCGCTGACCCCAGTCTCAGCCGATGGTCCGGCCGCGATCATTAAGACCCCATCGGCGGCCGCTCGGACTGCAAGCACGGGCAGCCGGATGATAAAATTACAAATTCGACTCTTGGTCCGCCGCCGGACGAGGTAAGGCCCTGGGGCGGGGATCCGGAAGCTCCACGCGGGCGGTGAGGGAGAAAATCGAAAGTAAGCCCCCGCTGTCACGAGAGCATTCACCACATGTCAATCGCCAGCCAACAAATCACACGGGATATTTCGAAGCCATTGAGCCAGAACAAGCACCTGGTGCGCTGGGTCGCCAAGATCGCCGAGCTCACGCAGCCGGCGCAGATCCACTGGGTGGATGGTTCTCAGCAGGAATACGACAGCTTGTGCACGCAAATGATAGAGAGCGGCACGTTCCTGAAATTGAACCAGGACCTCTGGCCGGGCTGTTATTACGCGCGCTCGGATGCCAGCGATGTCGCGCGGGTGGAAGACCGCACGTTCATCTGCTCGCTGTCGAAGGAAAACGCGGGTCCGACCAATAACTGGGTGAATCCCTATGAGATGCGCCGGAAGCTGAAGGAGCTCTTCAGCGGCTCCATGCGCGGCCGCACCATGTACGTTCTGCCGTTCAGCATGGGGCCGGTGGGAGCGGCGATGTCGCAGATCGGCGTGCAGTTGACCGACTCGCCTTATGTAGTGGTGAGCATGCGGATCATGGCCCGGATCGGCCTGCCGGTGTTTCAGGAGATCGATAAGGACACCAAGCGGGTCGTGCCCTGCGTGCACAGCGTGGGCGCTCCGCTAGCTCCCGGGCAGAAGGATGTGCCGTGGCCTTGCAATAAAGAAAAATACATCGTGCATTTCCCGGAGACGCGGCAGATCTGGTCGTACGGCTCGGGATATGGCGGCAACGCGCTGCTCGGCAAGAAATGCTTCGCGCTGCGGATCGCGTCGAATATGGCGCGGGACGAGGGCTGGATGGCGGAGCACATGCTGATCCTGGGCGTGGAAGATCCGCACGGCGAAAAGACGTACGTCGCGGGAGCGTTTCCCAGCGCGTGCGGCAAGACCAACTTCTCCATGCTGATCCCGCCGAGGGGATTCGAAGGTTGGAAAGTGTGGACGGTAGGAGATGACATCGCCTGGATCCGGCCGGATGCTAATGGCTGCCTCCGCGCCATTAATCCGGAGGCCGGGCTGTTTGGCGTGGCGCCGGGAACCTCCAAAAAGACCAACCCCAACGCCATGGCCATGCTGGCGAAGAACACCATTTTCACCAACACGGCCCTGACGCCGGAAGGCGGCGTATGGTGGGAAGGGATGACGGACGAGCCTCCGGCCGAGTGCCTCGATTGGCAGGGCAAGCGTTGGACACCCGAGATTGCGCGGGAGACCGGAGCCAAGGCGGCCCATCCGAACGCGCGTTTCACCGCGCCGGCGGCGCAGTGCCCGACCATCGATCCGGCTTGGGAAGATCCGCACGGCGTGCCAATCAGCGCGTTTGTCTTCGGCGGCCGGCGCGCCACCAATATTCCGCTGGTTTACCAGGCGTTCAACTGGACCTCTGGTGTGTACATCGGCGCCACGATGGGTTCGGAGATGACCGCGGCGGCCGTCGGCGGCCACGGCCAGGTGCGGCGCGACCCGATGGCCATGCTGCCGTTCTGCGGCTATCACATGGGCGACTATTTCCGGCATTGGATCTCGATGCAGCACGGGCTCAGCGAGACGCCGCGCATCTTTCACGTGAACTGGTTCCGCAAAGACGACCAGGGCAAGTTTATGTGGCCCGGATTTGCGGAGAACATGCGGGTGCTGAAGTGGATCGTCGATCGCTCCCGCGGGCGCGCGCTCGGCCGGGAGACTCCCATCGGCTGGATGCCCCGCTACCAGGACCTGGAATGGAAAGGCCTGGAGTCGTTCCCGCGGGAAACGTTCGAGAAATTGCAGGCATTCGACCGGGCATGCTGGCGCAACGAAGAGATGGCGCACGAGGAATTGTTTCTGGCCCTGCACGATCATCTGCCCGCCGAGATGGTTTACGAACGTGAGTTGCTGATCGGCCGTCTAGGAACGGGGCGCGAACCGGTGCACCACGCGCGGCCGGCGCGGCACGAACTGGAAGAGTTGCTCTGAGCGGGTGACGGCTGCATCAGCACCGCCTGTGCGTTTGGGGTAACCCGAGGCGCTCGGCGGTTTGGCTGCCGAAGTCCATCTCGATCAGCACGGCGGGCTCGTCGCCCACAACCCACCCCTCATGGCCCGGTTCGACTGCGACGAACTGCGGCGCTTTATACTCCACAACCGAGCCATCCGCGAACCGGACGTTGATCTGGCCGTGAGCCATGAACCCGACGTGGGCGTGGTTGCACAGTTTGGAGCCCATCAAGGCGCTTAAGTGAGTGGCCCACGAGAATCCGGCCGGGTAAATCATCCGCTTCACGCGAACGCTGCCGGCCTGAAAAACGTCCACTGCGACGCCTCCGATATTTTTGTGCTCGTCCGCAGTCATCGGCGCCAAGAGCGGGTCGGTTGAATCCATTCCTGTATCGTACACCTCACCAACCGGCGCGCGGGCCGTTTCCGGTTTGTTCGCAGGCGTACGTGGTAAGCAGCCCATTGGATGAATGACTGCAGTTCCAGTCCGGCAGAGACGGGAAGGGAGCGCAGTATGCATCTGAAATTATCAGTCGCGGCCCTCGCGGTGGCGAGCCTGATCGGTTGTACGTCAAACCGGCCGCCGGACGTAACCGGCCAGATCCGTGATTCACTGAAACATGCCGGTCTGAACGACGTGAGCGTGAGTCAAGACCGCGATAAGGGCGTGGTTACGCTTGCCGGAAATGTGCGTGACGATGCGGAAAGGGTTCGTGCGGAGCAGATTGCGAAACCGCTGGCGGCTGGACAGGTGGTCGCCGACGAGATCGCGGTAGTGCCCAAGGGCGATGAGTCCACTGCCAAAACCGTGAATTCCGACCTCGACAAAGGCATTGAAGCCAACCTCGACGCGGCGTTCACCCAAAACCGACTCAAGGGGATTAGCCACACCACCAAGAATGGTGTCGTGACACTGAAAGGCGAGTTGGAAACACCGTCGCTCCGTGCCGCTGCGGAACAAGTCGCGGCCGGCGTGCCCAATGTACGGCAAGTCGTGAATGAGATTGACGTCAGGCACCAGCGCGCAACCAGCACATCTGCCGACCGGTCCAGGTAGATACCGGCTGACGTTCAGCCGCGGCAATTGTGCAACGGTACCTCCCACCCGAAGGCTTCACCGCAGCCAGACCCGCGCCATCACTGGCGCGGCCGAAATTCGCTGCTTCGGGCGGGAGTGTTCCATACCAGACTGGGTGGGTGGCTATTGCCGAAGTTTCTTCCGATATTCCGGGTAAAGCGTCTCGGGTTTTCCGATGGCCGCATCCCGCGGAACGCCGTACTTCTTCGTCATCTCGTCAACGAAGGGATTCTGCTCGGGCAAGTAATGCGGCGCGGTTTCCCTGGTGCTTGCTTCGTAGGCAGTAACGCACGGCGGACCGATGGCTGACAAAGGCGTCGCGCTCAGCTGAAAGCTCCTGGAGAGGATCCAGGGCTCGGCAAGGTAGATCGGATCCTCAATAATTGCGAGGACCGTCAGAATGTCGCCGTGGCGATAGAAACGCGCAGTCATTGTGGCTTCGTCGCTCGACGGCGCGCCGGTCTTGCGCAGGAACCCCGCCTTCATATGGGTGGTGTAAGTGACCAGCGTGTTGCCTTCCCACTTGCCCGTCGTGAACCCGGCGCGGGTATGTTCGGCGTATTTGGACGGGCGCGGCCGGCCGTCCATCCAAATCGTGAGCGGCGCGCGATCTTCCCACGGGCCGATCGTGTAGGAGATGACGTTCCCCTTGAGCGGATCCGTGTCGCTCCAGATCTTCAGGCCAAACGGTCCCTGGACGAAATAGAAGGCAGGCCACCCCTGACACTGGCGTTCGGTCATGGAGAGCTGCGACTCGGAATAACTCAGCGCTCGGATGCGCCCTTCCTCGTTCAGCGGGATTCCGGTGAAGTCGACGGGCAGCCCGTCGCCGGAGAGGAACTCATGATTTCGCGCCGCCCATGAGCCGGTGATTTCGAACTGCGCGGCGGCGCTCCCGCATGCGAGGAGACATAGAAAGCCGAGTGCGAGCCTCGCGCGCGTGGAGGTGCTTATTTTGCGGTGCACGGCGTGGGATCCCATTTCGAACCGTCGGCCTCCTTCTTGAATTGCGAACTCACGATGAATGCTTGCTGCAGGTACCGCGGATCATCCACCACCGTAGTGACCAGCAGCACTTGCCCGCCGCTCGGAACCGGCGCGATGTCAAAGTATTCCGTGACGGTGGCGTTCTCGCTGTAAGGAACGCCATTCTTTCGCAGGTATCCGGGCCGCATGTTGGTGGTGATCACTTTGAGCGATGCCGGTCGCTCCCATTGCGCGGAGGAATATCCTTGCCAGCTCCGCTCGCCGGGAGAGGACGCCGTTGCACTGAAATGGAAGAGTCGCGTCTGCATCCCGGAATCGCTCTCGACGCGCAGCGTATTGTCATCTTGCCAAGTGATATGGAACCGTGCAGGCAGCCGCATGATCGCGGCGGCGCCGTAACCTCTGCATTGATTCCCAGCGGCTTCGTCGGCCGCTGGATCCCACGCGTCCGCGACCTTCCGCGCCTCCGGAGTCATGGGCACCGCCTGGTAATCGCCTTTGCGGGGCGTGATCATGCGGAAGCGCCAATCTTCGGTAACGAAAGCAACCCAATAACCGGTCATATCCACGGGCGCGGAGGCTTTTGCCGTGCTTGCGGCGGCCGCCGGCGCGCCGCTCGGTTGTGCGAACAGGCATGACGCTGTGACGAATGCGGCGACGAGCAAGATTCTCATGGCGCCTTCCGGCTGATACTGCGATAAATCGCTTCCACAAAATCGTTGGTAGTCCAGGAACCCGTGTCCGAGCCATACCTCCGGGTGTAGCCCCGGGCCGGCGACGCTGCTTTGATTTGTTCGAGCGTGAGGCCCTCTTTCATCAAATCGCGGACCCGGTCACGGACGATTGCCACCATGTCCCGGTATTCCACGACGTCAAGCTGATCGCAGATACGCCCGTGCCCTGGAATGATCAGCGTGCCCGCCTCGCGGGATACGATCGGCACGGACGGAATCGCCGTATCGACCAGCTTCTGCAACGCTGCAATTTCACCCTGAATGCCCCCGCCTTTCGCGACATCGATCACTGGGAATCGCGTCGTGTCGAACACATCGCCTGCCACCACAACATCGGAACGGCGGAAGAAGACAATCGCATCGCCATCCGTGTGCGCCGCGGGCTGATGGAAGACCTCGATCCCCTCGCCGTTGAGGTACATGTACTTCCGCGCCTGATTGAAGGTCTCGGTAGGCCAGGCCTCAACGGGAAAGCGGCCGCCCGGCGCGCTCATTCTGGTTAAAACCTGTTCTACGGAAAGGATGGACGCCGCGCCTCCCAGGAAGTCGGCGCCGATGCCCACTCCGCCGCCTTGCGTGAATAGTGTCTGCCCGGCTTTGGCGACTACTGCGTTGCCACCCACATGATCCGCATCGGCGCTGGTATTGATCACGTACCGGATGGGTTGCTTGGTGACTTTCTTGATGGCAGCGACGACAGCATCCGCGTTGGACTCGGAACCTGAGTCGACCACGACCACGCCATCGGCTCCGACCTGAAACCCGATATTGCCGCCGGCCCCCGCGATCATATAGAAGTTCGGCCGCAGTTGAAGGACTTCGAGGTCAGCGCCCGGGGCCGTCTGCCCTAGTAAACCGCCGACGATCAACAAGCCGGCAGCGATTGCGGTCGTGCCCAGGGTGCGAAGGGGCATAGGTCTCGAATCATTCTACTCCCGCGATCTCGCCTCCCGAACCCAGAGTCGCGTCGAAACCTCAGTCTTCGTCGTGCTGTGCGGCCAACTTCGTTACTACCGAGAGGTCCTCGAGCGTCGTCACATCGCCGGTCACCACGTTCGACGTCACGATCTCGCGGAGGAGCCGGCGCATGATCTTGCCGCTGCGGGTTTTGGGCAACGCGTCGGTGAAGCGGATCTGCTCGGGCTTGGCGAAACTGCCAATCTCATGCGAGACCCACTTCCTTAGGTCCTCGGCCACCTGGTCGTGGTTCCAATCGCCTTTCTTGAGCGTCACAAAACAGGCCACTGCCTGTCCGGTGATTTCGTGCGGCTTGCCCACCACCGCCGCCTCGGCAACGGCCGGGTGGCGTACCAGCGCCGATTCCAGTTCCATCGTGCTCAGGCGATGTCCACTGACGTTCATCACGTCGTCGACGCGGCCCAGGATCCAGTAGTAGCCGTCTTCGTCCCGGCGCGCGGCATCGCCGGTCATGTACACGCCGGGAATGCGCTCCCAGTATTGTTGGCGATAGCGCTCCGGATCGCGCCAGATGGTGCGGGCGATGCTCGGCCATGGCCGCCGGATGATCAAGAAACCCTCTTGGTTGGTCCCCACGGGGTTGCCTTCGAGATCGACCAGATCGGCCATCACGCCGGGCATCGGCAGCGTTCCGGAACCCGGCTTGAGCGGGACGGCGCCGGGCATCGGCGCGATCATCATGGCGCCGGTCTCGGTTTGCCACCAGGTGTCCACGATGGGGCAGCGCTCTTTTCCAATCGTCTTGTAGTACCACTCCCATGCCGCAGGATTGATCGGCTCACCGACCGAGCCAAGCAGGCGGAGGCTGGAGAGATCGTGCGCGTTCGGCCACTGGTCGCCCTGGCGGATCAGCGCGCGAATCAGTGTCGGGGACGTGTACAAGATATTGAGCCTGTACTTCTCGATGATCTGCCAGATGCGGTCGGGCTGCGGGAAATCGGGCGACCCTTCGTAGATCATCGTGGTGGTGCCGGCCGAGAGCGGACCATACACGATGTAGCTGTGTCCCGTGACCCAGCCGATATCGGCGGCGCACCAGAAGCGGTCTTCCTCTCTCAGATCGAAGACCCACTTCATGGTCATGTGAACCTGTAACAGATATCCGGCAGTGGTGTGAACGATTCCTTTGGGCTTGCCCGTGGTGCCCGAGGTGTAGAGCACATAGAGAGGGTGCTCGCTATCGAGTTGCTCGGCGGGGCAGTCGTCGGCGACAGCCTGGTCCAACTCGTGCCACCAATGGTCGCGGCCCGGTTTCATCTGGATCGAGCCGCCGGTACGCTTTAAGACGATGGTGTCGCGAACAGTCGGGCACTCGGCCAAGGCCTCATCCACCGAGTCTTTCAGCCGCACTTCTTTGCCGCGGCGCCAGCCGCCGTCGGCGGTGATGACGATCTGGGCTTCGAGGTCCTGAATGCGCGTTTTGAGCGCCTCTGCCGAAAAGCCGCCAAACACTACGCTGTGGATCACGCCCACACGCGCGCAGGCCAGCATGGCTACCGGAAGCTCCGGCACCATGCCCATGTAGATAATGGCGCGGTCGCCCGTCTTCAGACCGCGCGCCTTCAGCACGTTGGCAAAGCGGCAGACCAGGCGGTGCAACTCCTGGTAAGAAATTTGCCGCTGCTCGCCGGGCTCGCCCTCCCAGAGAATGGCCAATTTGTCTTTGCGCGAAGTTGCGAGGTGGCGGTCGAGGCAATTGTAGGAGACGTTGGTCTTCCCCCCGACGAACCACTTGACGAACGGCGGATGCCACTCAAACACGTGGGACCACTTCTCGAACCAGAACAGCTCTTTTTCGGCCAGGCCGCCCCAGAACTCCTCCGGCTTTTCCGCGGCTTTCTCATAAAGCGCGCGGTAGCCTTCCATTCCCTTGACGTGGGCGCGTTGGACAAACGCCGGACTGGGCGGGTACACACTTTCCTTGGCCATAGCGAGAATCTTATCAGACGGTAGCAGTGCTCCGTCGCGATGGCCGAAAACCACCACCGCGGTGCACCCGGGCCAGCGGGGACAGCGCGTCTGCCCGAAATTTCAATGACATACGGATGGCACAGGCCGTGCAATCTGGATGGCTGGAGGACGACGGAATGAAAACCAAGTTACTCGCACTTCTGCTCCTGGCAGGGGGTTCCATGTTCGCGCACACGTCTTTCTCGATAGGAATTGGTGTGGGCGTCCCGGCATATTATCCGCCGCCTGCGCCGGTGGTCGCCTATGCGCCTCCGCCGTACCCCGGTCCGGGATACACCTGGGTGGATGGATACTGGTATCCCGCAGGGCCGCGTTGGGCCTGGCGCGCGGGTTACTGGGCGCCGGCGCCGTTCGCCGGAGCGTATTGGGTGGCGCCGCGCTACTACGGCGGCCACTACTATGACGGCTATTGGGGCCGTCGCGCTGGCTGGGAACGGCACGAGGCCTGGGAACACGGCTGGCGGCGGTTCGGACGGTAGCAGTCTCGTCGGAACGACCCCCGGCCTCAACGGCCGGGGGCTGAAAACCATTTCAGCCGCGTCCCGTGAGGGCGCGGGTCTTGTTTATTGCAGAAACGGGTTAAGCCGCTTTTCGCGGGCGATCGTGGTGTTCTCGCCGTGACCGGGAATCACGACGGTCTCCTCGGGGAGCGACAGCAGCTTATCGTGAATCGACTTCAAAATCTGCCGGCCGTCGCCCCCGGGTAGATCGGTTCGCCCGACGCTCCCCCGAAACAGGGTGTCTCCCGCAACAAGTTTTCTTTCCGCCGGAACCCAGAGACTAATGCTGCCCTGCGTGTGCCCCGGCGTGTGCAGAACGTGGAACTCCGTAGCGCCGACCACGACACGGTCGCCTTCTTTTGCGGGCTGATCGATCGCGACAGCCTCCGGGGTTTCCATTCCGAGCCAGGCCGCCTGGACGTCGAGCATGCGCTGCAGCTCCGCGTCGTTCAGGTTCATGTAAACCGGCGCGCCGGTGGCCCGCTTCAGCTTCTGCGCGCCTCCGATGTGGTCGATGTGGGCGTGCGTGATCACGATCGCGTTCACCTTCAGCTCGTGACGGTTCACGATCGCCAGGATCTCCGCGATATCGTCCCCCGGGTCCACCACCAGGCCTTCCCGCGTTTGCTCGTCGCCGAAGATCGAGCAGTTGCACTGGAGCGCTCCCACGGGAAGGATCTCGTGAATCATACATGCCGATTGTATACTCAACGATATGGCTGACGCGCTCTTCGTGATTATGCGCTGGCTGCATTTCGCATCTATGGCCACGCTCATTGGAGGCATGCTCTACGCGCGCCTCGTGATGATGCCGTCGATGCGCGCGTTCGCCCCCGACGCCGGGAAAGAATTCGAGGAGAGGACTGCGGTCCGTTACCGTCCTCTGGTGATCGCCTCGATCGTTGGACTCATCGTTTCCGGCACGTACAACGTGCTCACGAACCCCGGGCACAGCACGTGGTATCACATTTTGCTGGGTATCAAGCTGCTGCTGGTACTGCACGTGTTTGCCGTCGCTATCCTGGTCATCCGACCCCAGAATCCGCGCCGCGCGCGCCTGCTGGCGGGTACTGTTCTATCGGGGCTGATCATTCTGGCGATCTCGGCCTATCTGCGGCGCATCTTCTAAACTGGGAAGCATGAGCGAAGGTTACGAGGCACTGCGCCATGGCGCTGCGTGGATGGATCTGAGCGCGCGCCCGCGCTACGTCGTGCGGGGACGCGATCGGGCACGTTACCTCCATAACGTCACGAGCAACGATGTGAAGAAGCTGGCGCCAGGCTCGGGCTGTTACGCCTTCCTGCTGACGCCGCAGGGCCGCATCCAGGCCGACGTGAACCTGTTCTGCTTTTCGGAACACTTTCTCATCGACACCGAGCCGGAGCTGCGCCAGAAGGCGCCGCAGCTCATCATGCGCTACAAGGTCGCCGATCAGGTGGAGTTGGAGGACATCACCGAGCAGACGGCCGCTGTTGGCCTGGAAGGCCCTGGGGCGGCCGCTGTGCTTGCGGCGGTGCATGCGCCCGTGCCCGGCGACGCTTACGCGCATTTGCCCTGGGGCGATGCGACCGTGGCGAGTGCCAGCATTACCGGCGGGCCCGGTTTTCGGATCTTCTGCCCTCTCGAACAGCAGACGGTCCTGCTGCGGCAGATCGAGGCCGCCGGCGCAAAACCGGCGACCCTGGAGGACGCGCGGCTGGTGCGTGTGGAAAACGGCAAGCCACGTTACGGCGAGGACATCCGCGACACTACGCTGCCGCAGGAGACGCAGCAGATGCAGGCCGTGAGCTTTAGTAAGGGCTGCTACATCGGCCAGGAGATTGTGGAGCGCATCCGGGCTCTCGGCCACGTGAATAGAAAGCTGGAGCGAGTGGAGCTTGAGATGTCCGAGCCCGTCGCGCCCGGAGCCAAGCTC
>CAYMHP010000166.1:0-13583 GCA_964390225.1 uncultured Solibacteraceae bacterium | reverse complement strand
GGTGCTCGAGCAATTCCAAAACGACACCGCCGATTACGCCGACATTCTGCTTCCCGCCACCACGTTTCTCGAGCACACCGACCTGTACTACGCCTACGGGCATTACTACCTGCAACTGGCGCGTCCGGCACTGGCTCCTCCCGGCGAGGCGAAATCCAATGTCGAGGTCTTCCGGCTGCTCGCGGAGCGCATGGGCTTCGACGAGGCGTGTTTTCGCGATTCGGAAGACGACATGATGCGGACTCTGCTCGATACGCCGCACCCGTTCGTCAATGGTATCGGTTTGGAAGAGCTGGATAGGAAGCACTTCGTGAGGCTGCGCCTGCCCGAGCCATTCCTGCCTTTCGCGGAGGGCGGGTTCGGCAACCCGGACGGCAAATGCCACTTTCGTGCCGAGTCGCTGAGTTACGTTCCGCCGGTGGAGTCGCGCCACGGCGAGGACGCTCTGCGGGCGAGGTTCCCTTTCGAACTGATCTCGCCCAAGAACGACGACAGCATGAATTCCACGTTTGGCCATCGTGATGCGGTGGATCTGCAGACCGCCACGATCGAGATTCATCCCAGGGACGCAGCCGGGCTGGGGATCCACGCCTCCGATCAGGTACGTGTATTCAATGATCGAGGCTCCTGTCTGTTTGTGGCGAGCGTGAGCGACACCGTGCCTCCGGGCGTGGTGTGCGCGCCTTCGGTCCGTTGGAGCAAGCGCTCTCCCGGCAAGCGCAACGTCAATGCGTTGACGTCCGAGCGGCTGACCGACGCCGGCGGCGGTCCCACGTTCTACAGCTGTCTGGTTCAAGTGGAGCGAATTGGAGATTGATGACGAAGAGACGGTTTTCCGCGCGCGCCACGGCGCGCTTCGCTGTGCCCGCGCTGCTGGCGGCAGTATTATCTAGTGCGCCGGCCTGCAGGCGCACCCGCCCGGTCCAGGTACAGGAGACAACGGACGAGGAAGGGCCGCGCATGGCATCCATCGTCCATACCGGCGATCCCAGGTCGGATGCGCAGCTGATCAGCGGATTCTATGGAATCGAGCAGAATTCGTGGCGCTGGACCGCGCAACGATTCTCCGTGGTGCTCCGGCCGCCGGCCGGCGCCGCGCAACGCGGGGCAACTCTGGTCGTCAGCCTGACGGTTCCCGACGTGGTGATTACGAAGCTGCATACCATTTCCCTTACGGCTTCCATCGGCGGGAACACGCTCCCGCCGGAGACTTATACGCAGCCCGGCCCGTACACCTTCAAGCGCGACGTCGCGCCTAACCTGCTCACGAATGCCACGGTTCAAGTCGATTTTCAACTCGACAAGGTCATGCAGCCCGATGGTGGCGATATCCGCCAGCTCGGCGTCGTGGTCAACAGCATCGGTTTGGAGCCGCGGTGAGGAGCGCCGCCGCCGATTTTTAATGTAACCGAGCGCCCGCGCTACCATGCGGATGTCCCTTGAATTTCAGAGTTGTTTGACCTATATTCAAGACGAGCCGTAGAAGGGAGGGTGCATTTATGGAGACAGTCGCCTACGCATCTTTCACGTTGGCCGGCGAGGAACTGAGCGTCCTGCACGAAATGCTCGAATCGGAGCGTGCCCGGCTTTTGGTGGAGATCCGGCACACGGATCACCGCATTTACCGGGACGAATTGCGGCGCAGGCTGGCCGTAGTGGAGCACTTGCTCGATTGTTGCCAGGCGGCCTAGGGTTCCGCTCTCCCCGTCTGGTCGCGCCCGGCGTTCGATCCGATCCTCTAGCTGTGGCAGGGCCGCGACCAAGGGGAGGCGGTTTATACGCTGACCACAGGGCAAGGCGATTGCCGAACGATGGCGTAGGCGTTGGTCCGCAGCCTCCCAAACACACCCGCCGCCGATCCCCGTCCAATTACCAGCAGATCCGCTTCGAGGCGGGCTGCCGCTGAACAGATTACCGATGCCGGCTCCCCGGATTCGATGAGAAGTCCGGCTTCTGTGTGCGATTCCCCTTCCAACTCCTCGAGCGCTTCGGTAGCTGCGACTCGCACCTTGGCTTCCCAATTCAGAGCCGCCTCGCCTTGGTCGGGCATCGGCATCGTAGCGTGAACCAGCGTCAGCTGCGCACCGTATTCCTTCCGGAAGGCGGCGGCCCATTCCAGCGTTTTCTGGGTCTGCGGACCCAAATCGACCGCGCACAGGATCCGGCGAAAAGGAGCTGGCGTGACCACCGGCGCGTCCTCCAGGTGCACCCCGCTCCATACGGGGCAGTCCGCGTCGTGCAGGACTTTGGCGGTGTTCGAGCCCAGGATGAACTGCCGGAAAGGGCCGTAGCCGTGCGTCGCCATCACGAGCAGGTCGGCGCGCTCCGCGTGGGCGTATCCGACGATTTCCTGCGCTGGATCGCCTTCCAGAATCACGTACTTGGTGGGAAGCTCCGCCAGCTCGTCGCCGACAAAGCCGTTGATCTGCTGCTCCACGGCCGCGGCACGGTTCCGGTATAGTTCGCCCAGCGTGCCGCCTTCGAACTCCCGGGGCGGCGGGCTCAACACATGCACCAGCCGGAGTTCCGCGGCGAAGTGGCAGGCTAGCAACTTGGCGTAGCGCACAGCCCCGGCTGAACGCTGGGAGAAATCAAGCGGCACTACGATCAGCCCTAATCGTTGCATGCAACACTCCGGATCAGCTTCTCACCCGCACATGCGGGCCCATGTCGACCGGGGGATTGCCCGGGCGGGTTCCGAACACTTCCTGCATGTACCACCGGCTGAGGCTCAATGCCGTCGTCAAGGGGTACTCTCGACGCGTGTTCGGGTCGTGGAGAAGTTCTACCACCAGGTACCCGTCATAAGACATTTGCCGCAAAAGGCGTGCGATTTTCGCCATGTCGATATCGCCGTCGCGGAGCAGTTCCTGGTTCTCGCCGTGACGGGGATTGCGCAGGTGCAGACTTCGGAGTCTGGCGTTGGCTGTATCGATCAAGGCGACGGGATTGAGACCCGCGCGACTGACCGTATCCACATCCAGACAGAACGACACCAGCTTCGGTTCGGTGTGAGCCACCCAATACCGCCATTCCCGGGCGCCTTCCTGCATCTCGGCTGCGCCGTGATGAACCATCAGGTTCAGGCCGTTCTTTTGCAGGTCTTCGCCCATCCGGTTGAGCTGGTAGGCTTCCAGCGAGAGCTCCGCGTCCGTTTTCGGCTGTGGCCTGGCGGTGACGTTGAAGTTAAGGAAGTTCGCGCCCCGGCCCATCACCAGGCGGGCAATCTCCAGAACGCGGCGGCGGCTTTCTTCGGCGGCGTCCTGTTCATGCAGAGCGCCGGTGGCATACACGACGGAAGGTTCGAGCCGGTTCTGTTCGAGCAGACTCAGGGTGCGGTCGCGTAATTCCGGAACCAGGAACTCGGAGACCAACTCCACGCGGCGGAAGCCGGCGCGGCGCGTATCCCGGAACGCCTCGTCCAGAATGTCCGGCAGTCTCTGGTTGTGGAGTTCCGCCTCCACCAGCCAGATCGAGGTGTGCGCGGCAAGTAGCGGGTTGTACATCCGGTTGCGCGGCTGCGCGAACGCGGCCGTCGCCCCGGCGAGGCCGAAAAGCATCTCTCTGCGGGAGAAGGAGATAGAAGCTCGCTTCATGGGAGGACCTCCTTAATGCTGGCCATACTTTTGGGACCAGATTGGTAATACAGTCCTACTCCAATATAGGATCTAAAGGCCCTTAAATACAATAGCGCCCTGAAACCTTTTGTTGCGGAATGCGTCACCTTTAGCAGAAGCCCTCTGATGGCTGGTGTTTCATAGGAAGTCAAGGTGCTGCTTCGCCAGCCGCCCGCAATTGCCGTCAGAGGGCTCGGACTAGCTGGCGTCTAAAGGGAGGGGCATTTTGCCGTAGCTCTAGAGGGGGGTTCCAGGTGGCAAGTTTCAGTCAACCCAGAGGCGGCCCCAGTGGGGCAGACGAACCCTAGATACTGGATAAATGCCGGGTTGCGCCATTTTTCCCCTGGCTGCCGGGCGGCGTGCGAAAATTGAACGTAAGTGCCCAAAAAGGAAATGAAAGTCCGGGTCCCTAAAAACGCGGGCTTGGTTCAGTTTTTCTTCCGGCCGGCGGGACGGATTCTAGTCATCGGATTCGCCCTTGTGGTGGTCCTCGCTCTCGGCCTCTTTACCTACTACTATTCCAAGTATTCGCGGCTGATCGACGAAAAACTGCGAGTCGGCCCGTTTGCCAATACAGCCAAGCTGTTCGCCGCTCCAGAATCGGTGGCAGTAGGAGACCGCATCACCCCTGAGGAGATCGCCTCGGAACTGCGGCGCAGCGGGTATAACGAATCGCGCGGTAACCCGATCGGGTATTTTCAGCTTCATCCCACTTCCATAGAGGTGTTCCCCGGTCCCGATTCGTATTTCGACCAGGAGGCCGGAGTCATCAAGTTCGTCGGCGGCAGGATCTCGCAGATCGTTTCGCTGCAGGACAACACGCTGCGCGGCCAGTATCAACTCGAGCCGCAGTTAATTACGAACCTGTCGGGTCCGAACCGCGAGAAGCGGCGGATCGTCAAATTCGGGGACATTCCCAAGGTCGTGGTGGACGCGATCACGTCCGCCGAGGATAAGCGGTTCTTCCAGCATTCCGGGTTCGATCCGGTCCGCATCGTGAAGGCCGCGTATGTCGACTTGAGAGAAGGCCGGAAAGAGCAGGGCGCTTCCACCCTGAGCCAGCAGTTGGCGCGCGGTTTCTGGCTGGACCAGGACAAGCGCTGGACGCGCAAGCTGGCGGAAATGATCATCACCCTCCAACTGGAGCAGAAGCTTTCGAAGGAGGAGATCTTTGAGGACTACGCCAACCAGGTGTACCTGGGCTGGCGGGGATCATTCGAGATCCACGGATTCGGCGAAGCCGCCGAGGCCTATTTCGGCAAAGATCTGAGCCAGATCACCGTTCCCGAGGCCGCTACGCTGGCGGGCATGATTCAGCGGCCGTCTTATTACAATCCGTACAAATATCCCGAGCGGACGCGCGAGCGGCGTAACGTAATTCTCTCGTTGATGCACCAGAACGGGTTTATCAGCGATCGCGACTGCGAGCTGGCCGAGCAATCGCCGCTCGCGGTGGCGAAAGGCGCAACGCAGTCGGTGGACGCGCCGTACTTCGTCGACCTGGTGGAGGATGCGCTCCAGAGCAAGTTTCAGGACGCCAATTTCCGCTCGAGCCCGTTCCGCATTTATACCACTCTCGATATGAACCTGCAGCGCGCGGCGACCGAGGCTGTGCGGATCGGGATGGAAGGCGTCGATCAGCAGATCCGCAAGCAGCGGCGTTTTCGCGGGCAGGTGATTCCGGAGCCGCAGGTGGCGCTGGTGGCCATCGACCCGCACACGGGCGAAGTGAAGGCCGTGGTGGGGGGCCGCAACTACGGGATGAGCCAGCTCAACCACGCCATGGCGAAGCGGCAGCCGGGATCGATTTTCAAACCATTCGTATACGCCACCGCGCTCGACACGGCGGTCGAGGGCGGCCGGCATGTGTTGACGGCGAGCACGACCGTCGACGATGAACCCACCACCTTCTATTTCGATGGCAAGCCCTACGAACCTAGCAACTTCAAGCACGAATTTCACGGTATCGTCACGTTGCGCGACGCACTGGCGCACTCGTTGAACGTCGCCACCGTGAAAGTGGCGGAGATGGTGGGATACGACGCGGTGGTGGATATGGCCAATCGCGCCGGCATGAACTACAAAATCCAGCCGACGCCCGCCGTCGCTCTCGGGGCTTATGAGATCACGCCGATGGAAGCCGCCGGAGCGTACACCATATTTGCGAACCATGGGGATTACGTGAAGCCGAGCTTGCTTTCGATGGTGAGAACGCAGGACGGCAAGGTGATTTACAAGAACCGGATCGAGGAAAAGCAGGTGCTCGATCCCCGGGTAGCGTACCTGATGACGAACCTGATGGAGGAGGTGCTGCGCAGCGGCACCGCCGCAGGGGTACGCGCGCGCGGCTTCACGGCGCCCGCGGCCGGGAAAACCGGCACTTCGCACGATGGATGGTTTGCCGGGTATACCTCCGACCTGCTGTGCATCGTGTGGGTGGGATTCGACGATAACCGTGAGCTGGATCTGGAGGGAGCGCACTCCGCCGCCCCGATCTGGGCCGAGTTCATGAAGCGCGCCGTGCAATTCCGCGAATATCGCGACGCGCAGCCGTTTACTGCACCCGAGGGCATCGTCTCGGTGGAGATCGACCCGGAATCGGGAATGCCCGCTACGCCTTATTGCCCCAAGACGCGGCAGGAGGTTTATATTGCGGGCACACAGCCGGTGGGGACGTGCCCATTACACGGTGGAGGCCGCCCCGGAGTAACAAATGTTGCCGGCTGGGACACCGGCGGCAAGCCCGCGGGGGGCGACGGGCAGGTGCGCGTGACAGGATCGGGGGGCGACGGCCAAGTAGCTGTCCCGGCAATCGCTTCGCGGGGGAACCCTCCCGCCGTCAGGCCCGATTCGAGCCAAACGGCACAGCAACAGCAGTCCCAACAGGGCGATCAGAAGGATCAGAAGAAGGGTTTCTTCCGGCGTTTGTGGGGTGTGTTTAAATAGCACTCAGGGAGGCCGCATATGGTTTCCAAACCCTGGGGGATAGCACTGGCAGCCGCTCTGTATTGTCCCTTCGTCTACGCGCAGTCGAATACCGCACTAATCGACCGGACCAGGCCCGCCGTGCCCGGCGCTCCACAGGCTTCCACTCCCGTTCTGTCCCTGGAATCCCGCGGCGACATCATGATGGCCCGCAAGATGTATCGCGAAGCCATCGAAACCTTTGAACAGGAGCCGCACAAAACGGCCATCCTCTACAACAAGATCGGCATCGCCTACCACCAGCTGCAGCAGCTAGAGAACGCCAGAAAATACTATGACCGTGCGTTGAAAGCGAATCGCGATTACGGCGAGGCGTATAACAACCTGGGCACCGTCTATTACGCCAAGAAGAGCTACCGCAGGGCGATCAGCTACTACCAGAAGGCGCTCCGGCTTTCGCCGAATTCCGCTTCGGTTTACAGCAACCTGGGCACGGCGTATTTCGCCCGTAAGCAATACGACAAGGCCACGGAGGCCTACCAGCAGGCGCTCAGCCTCGACCCGGAAGTCTTCGAGCACAAAAGCAACTACGGCACGCTGCTGCAGGACCGCAACGTGGAAGAACGCGCCAAGTTTCACTATTACCTGGCGAAGATGTATGCGAAACGCGGGCAGAACGAACTGGCGATGCAGTACATCCGGAAGGCCCTCGAAGAAGGGTTTAAGGACAAGAATAAGCTGAACGAGGATCCGGAATTCGAACCCTTGCGGGACATGCCGGAGTTTAAAGAACTGCTGACCGCGGAGCCGCGTGTACTGTAGAGCGGCGTTGCTGGCGGCGTGCCTCGCCGCGCTTTCGTGTTCGCGCCAAAATGCTCCCCAAGGCCTCGAACGCCTCGCCGTCCTGCGTTTCGAGAACCTGACTGGCGATCCATCCCTGGATTGGATGGGGCGTGCATTTTCGGACATCGTTCAGCGCGAGCTGGCGGACTCTCCTGGAATTTACGCCATGCCGCTGGCGCGATTGCACGCCGCGGATCCGTCGTACGGTCCGCGCCCGATTGCGGCGCCCGGAATATCCGCCGAGCGCGAACTCGCTCTAGCAGCGGGGGCCAGCCGGATCGGATATGGCGACTATTCGCTCGACGCGGGCCGTCTGGAAGCCAGCCTTACTCTAGAGAATCCACAAACAGGAAAGATCGTCGAATCCATCACGGCTTCGGCGGGGGCAGGGGACGTGGTCACTGCCGCGACCGAACTCGCCGGCCAGCTTTCGCGCCGAACCGCGGCGCCTGGCACGCGCAACCCGAACGCCGTGAAAGCCTACGTCATGGCGATGGAGGCCCCCGACCCGGCGGTCCGATTGCAACGCTATGCCGATGCCGTTGCCGCCGATCCGGCATTCGGGCCGGCGTACGATGGGCTTGCGCAATCGAGGCTGCAGCAGCAGGACCGCGCGGGTGCGGTTGCGGTGCTGGAGCAGGCGGCAGCCCACAGATCTCTAATGTCCGCACTGGAACGCGCGCGCATCGATTTTCAACTGGCGAATCTTCGGGGCGATGCAGCAGCGCGGACGGGGGCCCTGGAAATGTGGTCGCGAACGGCACCGAACGATCCGGCAGTTTGGCGGTTGATGGCGGAAAACGCGATGAGCCGCCATGAGTATCCGCAGGCGGTTGCCGCTTACGAGAAAGCCCTCGCGATCGAGCCGGACGACGTCTCGCTTTGGAACGCGTTGGGCTACACCGCCGCGTATGCCGGCAATCTCGATACCGCGACTCGTGCATTGCAACGCTACCAGGCACTCCGCCCGGCGGATGTGAATCCCACGGATTCGCTTGGCGACGTAAACCTGATCCTCGGCCGCCTGCGCGAAGCCGAGAACTTCTACTTGCAGACCGCCAAGCGAAATCCGGATTTTCTCGGCGGCATGGATCTGTTCAAGGCCGCCATGGCCCGCTTGATGAGCGGAGATGTCAGCGGGGCCGACGGGCTCTTTAAGCGCTACGAAGAGAATCGCGCGGCCGCGCACGATCCGGCGCTCGATTACCATCGGGCCGAGTGGCTTTGGACGAGCGGCCGGCGTAAGGAAGCGCAGCAGCGCATGTCGGCACTTGCCCAAGCCAGCGAAGCCGGGCCGTTACGGGAACTTGCATCCCAAGCCTATGCGCAGCTGGCGATCTGGACTGTAGTATCCGGCAATCGACCCGTGGCGGCACAAATGGCAAACAAGGCGGCGATGCTCGCGGGGCCGGCGTCGGCGGTAGTTTCGGCGATCGTGAGGTTTTTGGCACAGCCTTCCGCGTCCGCGACGGAATGGGCGGCGCGAGCCGACACCGCATTCCCGGCGCCGGCGCAGCAGCCGATCAGAGACTTGGCGTTATCTTGCGCCCTGCTCACCGATAAGCAATTCGAGCCCGCCTTGCAGATTCTGAAACGGTGGTACGACCATACACCCCCGACCGCGGACGACTCAGTTGGCCTGCTGCTGGCCTGGAGCTATTTGGAAACGGGAAAAACGCTCGAGGCGGCCCCTTTGCTGCGCTTCAACCCGATCTTTTCCAGTGGAGGGAAGCCGTTCAGCGTCTATTATTTTCCGAGGCTCTTCTATCTGCGGGGCCAGGTGGCCAGGGCCGCCGGAAGTCCGGACCAGGCACGGGCGCAGTTCCGCATCTTCCAACAGCTTTCCGGCGATGAGCCGCTGGTCTGGGGCGAAGAGGAGAAGGCCCGATAGAGCGCTGGTATTGCCGACGATCGCCTCGCTGGTCCGGACATCGAATGCACCGGCGGCAAAGACCGCCGGCGCTCCCGAACGGTTCAGATGCGGCAGTGACATGGCGCGGTTCCTTCTATACGAATACGTCAAGCTAGAAGCGCGTTTTGGCTGCCACGGCAAAAAAAAGCGGCCGGTCTTTCCTAAGGAGGGATGTCGCACCAAATGAAGGAACCGACCGCCCAAACGGCGTGCGTTGTGCACGCCGGACGACCGATTTCCATGCTACTGGATCGCGTTCGCAATCCAAATTTATCTTTTGGGCATTATGGTACGGACCCCTCAAAATGGTTCCCTTGCCGCCAATGCTAGAATCCTGAGTTTATCCCCATGCCCGCGCGCCCTGTAGTCCGTGCTGCGAAACGACCGGCCCCCGTCATCACCGTGGTGCCGCGATGGTTCCGGCCGCTGGTCCTGGGACTTTCCGCCCTGTTTCTGTTGGGGGTGTTCTCGCCCGAAACCGCGGACTCGGATTTCTGGTGGCACCTGAGAACCGGTAAGTATCTCTTCGATTCTCACGCGCTACCCATTCCCGATCCGTTCGCTTACACGACTGGGATGGGGCGTCCGGCATATCCGGGTGAGGCCTCCACACGCGATTTCAATCTCACCCACGAGTGGCTGACGCAGGCCGTGGTCTACCTGGCGTACGGGATTGGCGGGTTTCCCGGGGTGGTGCTGTTTCGCGCGCTGGTATTGAGCGGCTTCAGCGCCCTGGTTGGCCTGATCGCCTGGCGCCGCCGCGGCGGCTTCTACGCGCCCGTGGCGGCGGCATTGGCCACCATGGCCGTTGCGATCGAGTTTGCGCAGGACCGGCCGTTTATTGTTACGTTCCTGTTCCTCGCCGCGACTATTGCCATCCTCGAGTTCCGCCGTTGGCTCTGGCTGCTGCCGCCGCTCTTCGTAATCTGGTCCAATTGCCATGGCGGCTACGTGATCGGCTGGGCTGCATTGGCTGCCTACTCCGCGGACGCGCTTCTGGCGCGTTTCCGCGGAAGCCGGATCGAGGGCGATCGGAGACTCTGGGTGATCAGCGGTCTTTCGATTCTGGCGTCGGGACTGAACCCCAACGGCTTTCACGTAATCCCGGTGTTGCTCTACTACCGGCAGAGCTTCCTCACGTCCACGCTGCAGGAATGGCGGCGGCCTGCGTTCTGGCCGCCACGCCCGTTTACCATTCTGCTGGCCGCAACCGTGGCCGTGATGATCTGGCAATGGCGGCGTGTGCGTCCTGTCGATTGGATGCTGTTCGCGCTGTTCGGCGCGGCCGCAGTGACCGCCGAGCGAAACGTCATTTTCATCGGATTTCTGGCGCCGATCCTGATCGCCGCCTACGTGCCCTGGAGACCAGCCGTTCCTCGGGTGGCGCAGCTTGCGGCCGCCGTATTGATCGCCTCGGCCGTGATCACGCTGTCGGCGCGCGGGACTTTCTTTCAGTTACGCGTCGCCGAATGGAAGTATCCGGCCGCTACCGCGGATTTTCTGCTCGCGCACCGTGTCTCCGGGCGGCTGTTCAACAGTTATGAATACGGCGGATATCTGATCTGGCGCTTGTGGCCGGAGCAGAAGGTCTTCATCGACGGCCGCGCGCTGAACGAATCGGTTTTTGCCGACTACGTTCGTATTCTGTACAACCACGATGAGACCGGGGGGAAAAGCGCCCAGCAGTTGCTGGATGATTATCGAATCCAGGTCATCGTCATGAATGGATTCGAATATGTCTCCGGGGAACTTTACAAACTCGCGCCGGCACTCGCCGACCCCAAGGAGACCGGGTGGACGCTGGTGTTCATGGATCCGGAGTCCATCGTCTACATGCGGGAGCCGCCGCCAGGAGTCCAGCCGATCGACAAATCGCGTGTCTTCGATCATCTGGAGGAGGAGTGCGCTCTGCACATGGCGCACGATCCTGAACATGGCCGTTGCGCGCGCAGTCTCGGCAAGGCGTTTCTCGATCTCGGCGATCTGACGCGCGCCCGCCGCTGGCTCGGTACGTACCTGGCGAGCCCGCACGAGCAGGATGCGGAGGCGGAGCGCAGCTATGCGCAACTGGTCGCCTCGGGGCACTGACGGCAATCCGTAAAAAGATACCGCGGAGGCGCGAGGAGGCCGAGGTCGCAGAGGATCTTGTGTTCTCCGCGGCTCGGCGGCTCTGCGGTGAATCTCGTAGACGGAATTGGCGCACTCAGACCGGGCGCAGAGGAACCGGACCGGCGAAAACGGGGACTGGTAGAATCGAGGTTTCCCTATGCCCGCGAGAACCGCCGCCCAACCCGCGCCACCGCCCGCTCAGCAGGCGTTTGCTCCCCGGTGGTTTCGCGTGTTTTTGGTTGTGCTGGCGGCCGTATACCTGATGAGCCGGTTCTCGGGAGCCGCCGGCGATTCGGACACCTGGTGGCATCTCGCCGCCGGCAAGTACATCTGGCAGAACCACCGCCTCCCGGTTCCCGACCCGTTTTCGTACACCACCTACATGGGCACGCCGGCATATCCCGGTGAGCTGAACACACGACACTTCAACCTCACTCACGAATGGGGAATGGAACTCATCTACTACGTCGCCTACGCGGCTGGCGGCTTTCCCGCCATGATTCTGCTGCGGGCCTTTCTGCTGACGTTTTTCTGCGGCATGACGGGCTGGCTGACCTGGCGACGTTCGCACAGCTTCTATCGGGGACTGGCGGCCAGCCTGATCGCCGCGGTGCTCTCGCAATTGTTTGCCGCCGACCGCGCGTACCTGGCGACCTTCGTGATGGTGACTCTTACGGTGGCGGCGTATGAAACGCGGCGAGGTCTTTGGCTGCTGCCCCCCGCCTTCCTGGTCTGGGCGAATTGCCACGGCGGTTTCATCATGGGCTGGGCGATTGCCGGGGCGTATTCCGCGGAAGCCGTCATTCTGCGCCTTCGCGGCAAACCGCTGGCCGATGAACGCAAAATCTGGATCGTGAGCGCCCTCGCGGTCGCGCTGACCGCCATCAACCCGAATGGCCTTGGCGTAATTGAGGTGATGCGCTACTACCGTTCGAGCCCGTTGCAGAGCAACATCTTTGAATGGAATTACCCGGCGTGGTGGCCGCCGGATCCCTACAATACGCTGGCCGTCGCGACCGCACTGGTGCTTCTGTGGGCAAGGCGCCGGGTGCGGGTCGTGGATTGGCTGCTGTTCGCCGCGTTAGGAGGCGCATCCGCCATGGCGCTTCGCAATACCTTTCTCATGGGCTTCATCGGCCCAATCTTCATCGCGGCCTACATTCCCGCGTGGAAGCGTCGCGTGCCCGCGGTGCTCGAGTACGCGGCCGCCGCGCTGTTGCTGCTCGCGATGGGATTTCAGCTTGCGCGCGGCAACTCGTTCCAGTTGCACATGGCCGACGAGAAGTACCCGGTGGAGGCTGTCGATTTTCTGACCTCGCACCATGTGACGGGCCGCCTGTTCAATACGTACGAACTGGGCGGCTACCTCATGTGGCGGCTGTGGCCGCAGGCTTCGGTTTTCCTGGATGGCCGCGCCTTGAACGAATCGGTCTGGCAGGATTACCTGCACATGGCCTATAACGCCGACTTTGAGGGCAAGACGACCATGGAGTTGTTGCGCAAATACGATGCGCAAATCATCGTGATGACCGGCTTCAACTACCGGGGTCAGCTCCTGTTTCTCGCCGCCGCACTGGCGGATCCAAGCCAGAAGGAATGGAAGCTCGTCTACCAGGACGCCAAGGCCGTCGTCTACATGCGCAATCCGCCGCCCGGCGTCCAAGCGCTGAACTCGCTCGAGGCGCTAACCAGCATTGAATCGCAATGCCGGTTTTTCATCGACCATGGATGGGGTCCGGGATGCGCCCGCGCTGTCGGCGACATGTATATGCGGATCGGAGAGCTGAACCGCGCGAGAGAGTGGGTCGCGGCCTATCTGCGCATGAACCCGGCGGATCCTGTGGCGCTGGGAATGTATCGCCGGTTGACGCAGGGCCGTTAGCTGATTCCGCCGCGTTCGCCTTCAGCCGCGGCGGTCATGCCGCGGTTCCTCCTACGCGACGATTCGGTTGGAGGCCCGCAGAATGCGACGAAAGCCGACGGTCGGCAGTTCGCAAAATGCTCGCATGGTTAAGGCGCTATTGGGGAGAGGTCACGAAAAAACGCCCCGAAAACCACCGGTTGTGTTTTATTTCCCCGATGCGCGACAATGCGAAAAGCGGTATCGCTTCACAACCCCAATGCTGGCGTAGCTCAGTTGGTAGAGCATCTGATTTGTAATCAGAGGGTCGGGGGTT
>CAYMHP010000165.1:5813-13630 GCA_964390225.1 uncultured Solibacteraceae bacterium | reverse complement strand
GCGCCGCGGTGGTCTGCAGGGGTGCGCGACGGGTTGATCGTGACGGTAACCTCATCGCCCACTTTCAGCGTGTCGCGCTTGATGCCGGCCTGCCCGAGCTGCCCCGACGATCGCCACTCGAGCGACCAGCGCTGCGTAACGCCGTTCTCATCGGGAGCCTCGATTTGCAGGAACGAGTGCGGATTCCGCAGCAGAAGGTCGAGGATCTTTCCCTCGAGCTTGACCTCTTTGTCCAGATAAGTCGCGGCCAGCGAGTGGTGGCCCCAAGCCGTTGCCCCGCACGCCAGCGCCGCCGTCAGCGCGAGTAGAACGATTCTGCTCTTCATCCTGTTGCTCCTCAGAGAACTGCGTTACTTTTTCTTGCTGAGGCTGCGGTAAGCCGCCTCGATAAACTTGTCCGTGGTCCAGGGGCCGGTAGTGGAACCGTACAGCCCGTCATAATCGAAGGTTGGCTTGGCCGCCTTCACCTGCTCGACCGTGAGACCCCTCTGAATCATATCCTGGATGCGGTCGCGGACAATCGCAACCATGTTGCGGTAGTTGGCTACGTCGCCGATGTCGCACACCCGGCCGTGCCCCGGGACCACCCACGTGCCGCCCTGCGAGCGAAACTCGGGGATCATCAGATCGAGAATGTGGTTCAGCGCATCGAGCACGCCGTTGATGCTTCCGCCCTTGTCGATGTCGATCACCGGGTAGCTTTCCGTATTCAGGATGTCGCCCGCGGCGATCACATCGGAATATCGGAAGTACACAATGCTATCGCCGTCCGTATGAGCGGCAGGCTCGTGGTAAATCTTGATCCCTTCCCCGTTAAAGAACTCGCTGAGCTTGTAAGAGGCGACGTGATACGTCTCGGTCGGCAACGCGTCGGAGGGCTCCTTAGCGGCGGTCATGCGGTCGAGAATCGTCTCGTGAGCGATTACGGTGGCCGATGGCGCGACACCCACGGGCGGAAATGTCACGCCGACGATTTTGGCATCCGCCGGAAGCTGCGCCAGGCGCAGGTTGCCGCCCGTGTGATCGGAATCGACGCTCGTGTCCACAATGTAGCGAATCGGCTTGGGAGGCGCGGGCGATGCGATGATCCCATTCATGGAAGGGCTGGTCCACCCGAAGGGAGCCGCGCTGCAGTGCAGGCCCACGCATTTGTTGGGTTGTGGTGAGGCCGTCACCGAAGTCGCCAGCTGCAACACAGTCTGCAGCACCTTCTCGCTCATCTCTTTGCGCCCGGCATCCACCAGGAAGATGCCGTCGCGGCCGATGGATGCCGTGATATTCGCACCCGCCCCCACCAGCATGTAGATGTTCCCTTGAACCGGCAGAATGTGAATCTCGTCGATCGCGGGTTGCGCCGTAGGCGCCGGCTTGATCGGGGTTGACGGGACGTTCAGCTTGGCGAGGTTCGGCTGAGCCAGCTTGTGCCGGTATTCGGGATAAATCGTTTCGGAGCCTCCACGCGCCGCCTGCGGAGGAATATCGTCGGCGCCGAGGTTGGGATTTTTTCCCGGCAGGAAATGCGGAACGGCCGTCGAGATGTTTTCTTCGCTCACGGTGCAGGGATAGTAGGCCAGTTGCGTGTGCGGATCGAATTCGTAGTTGGTGGTTTGAATGAACGGCTCTTCCAGCCAGACAGGATCGCTGATGATCATGGTCACCAGCAGGTAATTGCCGTGCCGCGTGAGGTACTCCATCATCGTGGCTTTGTCGCTGAAGCTGGCGCCGTTGCGGCGCAGGTAGGCGCCCTTGAGGTGCGTAGTGGTGACCACCAGCATGTTGCCATCCCACTTGCCCGTAGAAAACCCCGACCAGCTGTGCGGCGCCCACGCGGGCGGATGCGGTCGGCCATCCATGTAGATGAGGCGGTCCATGGAGCGCAGATACTCCAGGTGAAAGGCGGTGAGTTCGCGCGAGACGGGGTCAATCTCCTCGGAGATGCGCACGGCGCCCAGCGCGCGCCACTGATAGGGGCCGGGGTGTGGCCGGCACTGGAACTCGGGCAGGCTCCATTCGGAGTGATCGTGGCTGTCGGCCTTCATGCGCCCGGCATCGTTGAGCGGAATGCCCTGGTAGTCGCCCAGCGGCGGGCCGCCGGAGCGCTCGTAGGAATCCTCGGTGATCCGATCGGCCCATACGCCGCTGAGATCGATTTGCGCAAACGCAGGGATGGCCAGCAAGACGGCTGCGACCAGAAAGACAAGGCACGACCTGGTACTCGTTCCTAGGAGCATTCTTTCATTTGGCGACCGGCAAGTCCCCGGCGTTACAGGTAGCGCCGGCGCTTATTTGCCGCCGGCATTTGGCTGGCTTCAACAGCACCGGGCGGCAAGACCGCCGGCGGTCCTGTAATATAATGCAGACCATTGCCAGGCCGGAGGTGCTTATGGCCAGACCTAACAAGCCGTCTGTCGATCGGCGTAATTTTCTCAAGACCGCGGTAGGCACGACGGTGCTCGCGGCCCAGACCACCCACCCGGCGCAGGCACAGCAGGCCCAAGCCCAGGCGGCGCGCCCGGGCGCACCGCTGCTCGCCCCGGAGAGCGATCCCTCCACACGAGTGGAAGTGCTCACCGCCGACCGGCCGGGCTCCGATTTCATGGTCGACGTCTTCAAGCAGATCGGATTCGACTACGTCTGCGCGAACCCCGGCTCGAGTTTTCGCGCGCTGCACGAATCCCTCATCAACTACGGTGGTAATGCGAATCCCGAGCTGATCACCTGCTGTCACGAGGAGTCGGCGATTGCGATGGCGCACGGCTACGCCAAAATGGAAGGCAAGCCGATCGCAGTGTTCGCGCACGGCACCGTGGGCTTGCAGCACGCGGCGATGGCCATCTACAACGCATACTGCGATCACGCCCCGGTGTATATTGTAGTCGGCAACTCGATCGATGCCGCGGAGCGCCGGCCGGGCGTGGAGTGGGCGCACAGCGTGCAGGACGCGGCCTCCATGGTGCGCGACTTCACGAAATGGGACGACCTGCCGATCTCACTCCAGCACTTCGCGGAATCCGCCGTACGCGCGTATAAAATTGCGATGACGCCGCCGACCATGCCGGTGCTGTTGGTCGCCGACAGCGACCTGCAAGAACGACCGGTAGCCCCGAACGCCAAGCCGCACGTCCCGAAAATCACGCTTTCGGCGCCACCGGCTGGCGACGCTGGCGCGGTCGCGGAAGCAGCGAAGATGCTCGTTGCGGCTGAGAATCCCGTCATCATCGCCGACCGCGCCGCACGAACTCCGAACGGCATGACATTGCTGGTGGAGCTTGCCGAAACCCTGCAGGCGCCGGTGATTCACCAGGGCGGGCGCATGAACTTTCCCTCGCGTCACCCCCTAAACCAGACCGATGGCGCTCGCGGGTTGATCGTCAACGCCGATGTGATCCTGGGCCTGGAGGTTTGGGACTTCTGGGGAACCGTGAACGCCTACCGCGATCAGTTGGAGCGCTCCTCGCGGCCGATCACGAAGAGCACCGCGAAGGTGATCGGAATCTCCTCCGGCGATCTCTTCTCAAAAAGCAATTACCAGGACTTCCAGCGCTTCCCGGATCTGGATCTCTCGATTGCCGCCGATGCCGAGGCCACGTTGCCGTCCCTGATCGACGCGTGCAAGCGGCTCATCACCGCCGATCGCAAGCGGGCCTTCGAGGACCGCGGCAAGAAGCTGGCCGCAGCTCACCAGCAGGCTCTGGAGCGTGCGCGGAACGAAGCCACTTATGCCTGGGACGCGAGCCCGATCAGCACGGCGCGGCTCGCGGCAGAACTATGGGCGCAGATTCAGAACAGGGACTGGTCCCTGGTTTCCGGCGGCGGCTGGCCGCAGCGGCTGTGGAACTTTGACAAGTACCACCAGTACATCGGTGGGTCGGGGGGCGCCGGCGTGGGCTACGGAGCACCCGCTTCGCTGGGCGCGGCGCTCGCCAACAAGAAACATGGCCGGCTTTCGGTCAACATTCAGAATGACGGCGATCTGATGTATGCACCCGGAGTGCTGTGGACCTCCGCCCACCACAGAATTCCGCTCTTGAGCGTGATGCACAACAACCGCGCGTATCACATGGAAGTCATGCACCTACAGCGCATGGCGAACCGGCACCAGCGCGGCATCACGCGCGCGGGCATCGGAACACGGATCGAAGATCCGAACATCGATTACGCCACCATCGCGAAAGGCATGGGCGTGCACGGGGAGGGACCGATTAGCGATCCGAAGGATCTCGGCCCGGCGCTCCGCCGCGCCATCGAAGTGGTCGAGCGCGGAGAACCGGCGCTCGTCGATGTCGTGACGCAGCCGCGTTAGGAGCTACGAATGCGCTTCTTATTCATTGCCGTGCTCGCCTCCGCGGCCGCCGCTCAAACTCCCGCCCCGAGCGGAAACGCGCAGCGCGGAAAGCAGCTCTTCCAAACGGACGGCTGTTACCAGTGCCACGGCCGCGAAGCTCAAGGCGGCGCAGGCACGGGCCCGCGCCTGGCGCCACGGCCGATTCCATTTGCCGCCCTCTCCCGTTACGTCCGGCAGCCTACTGGGCAGATGCCGCCTTACACGGCGAAGGTGCTGCCGGATCAGGATCTCGCCGACATCTACGCGTTTCTACAATCGGTGCCCGAGCCACCGTCCGCAAAGAGCATTGCAATTTTGAACAAGTGAATGGATCTGCGGGGAGGCGCAGGAGCGTTAGCCCACACAATCTGGAGGTCTGAGGATCTATGGCAATCCCATTGGGGACGTCAGCCACGCGTCAAACTTCCGGTGGGCCGTGCGCTGCGACCTCCCGAAGTCGAGTGTAGCACCGCGCACGCGTGGTAGCGCCGTCGATGTTGTCGACGGTTCTCGCTTCGAGATTCACCGGCGGCGAAGACCGTCGGCCCTACCGCAAACTCGAGAGGATTTTTGCATCATTCAGCCGTTCGCGCGTCGGCGCGATCACCAGCACGCGCCACGGCCCTACCAGAGGCGTCTTCGCCTCGACCGCGAGTTTCGGTGTGTCGCCGTGCTGCGGCAGCCTGGAAATCAGCGTCCGATCGTCCGACGGCAGCAGATGCATCGAGGGGAAATTCCCGCCGCGGACTTCGGTGATTTCGATCCACGCCGCGCCCGGCTCCTCTACGGTGAACGGAAGCGGCACGGAACTCTCCGGCAGGCGCGGTGGCGGATCGCCGGCGAAGCGGAACTCCGTCGACTCATTTTCGATGAGGATCTCTTCCAACGGCGTCGACGTCGGCACGAGGTACCGAAACGCCACGCCGTCGTCAAAAGCGCGAACCTCTACGTTGAGCCGGCGGCCCAGCGATCCGTTTTGCATGTATTCGGCCGTAAGCGATTTATACGCCGCGGTGGAATCTCTGCGGGATGCAATCAGGCCGGCATTTTCGCCGAGTACCGGCTGAGTCTCGATCTCCAGGCCGACAAACGACGTGTCGATGACCAGCTTCCCTCGATAGGACACCTGGTAAGCAAGCCGGAACAGCGCGCCGGGCTCGGGCTGCGCAAAGAACAGCCGGCACTCGACGTGTCCATCAAGCGACTGAACGGCCACCTGATCCTGTGCGAACGCGGCCGACATCAGCAGAAAGGCGGCTGAACAAAGTATACGCATCAAAAGGAAGGGGGCCCGCCAACCGCCGCCGGCGAGCCCCCAGGTTTCTCCTGAATCAAGCGCTCCTTACGCCCAGCTGAAGCCGGACTTGGAGAGCGGCAGCGAGCGTACCCGCTTCCCGGTTGCCGTGAAGATCGCATTGGCAACCGCCGGCAACACCGGTGGCAGCGAGGGTTCGCCCAACCCGGTCGGCGGGTTCTCGGTCTTCAGGAAGTGCACTTCAATTTCCGGCGGAGCCTGCGCCAGGCGCACCATCGGATGCTGGTGGAAGTTGGTCTGCGTGACACGGCCCTTCTCAAGCGTGATCTCCTGAGCCATCAGTTCGCTCAATCCGTCGATCACGGCGCCTTGGCACATGTTCACCGCCCCGCTCGGGTTGATGATCTGGCTCCCGACGTCCGCGGCCACCCAAACCCTGTTCACCTTCACCTTGTTGTTCGAATCCACCTTCACCTCGGCGACTTCGGCGAAGTAGCCCTGATGACTGAAGTGGAAGGCGACGCCCATCGCCGTGCCCTTCGGTAAAGTGCGCTTGCCCCATCCGGATTTCTCGGCGACGAGTTCCAGAACGCCCTTCATCCGCTCCGCCCGCATTCCGGGCGCTCCGAAGAAGCCCGCTCTCGGATCGGGCGGTGGCGGCGGAGGCGCCGAGTTCAACATGGCGAGGCGGAACTCCACCGGGTCCTTGCCGGCGGCGTGCGCCAGTTCGTCGATGAACGATTGGATTACGAACGCGAACGCGTTGCTGCTGGGCGCGCGCAATGAACCTGTGCGCAGATTCAGCGGCATCACCGATGCATCCAGCTTGTAGTTCGGAACGAAGCGCTGCGGGAACTCCGTCGGACCCATCGCCGCCGCGCTCGCGAAGCGAAGCTGCTCGCCTTTGCCGTCGCCATAGCTGACGAAGTGATTGTGCCAGGCAACCAGCTTTCCGGAGTTGTCCAAACCCGCTTTCAGGTATTGGAACCCGCCGGGACGATAGTAGTCGTGCTCCATATCGTCTTCGCGGGACCAAAGCAGCTTGACGGGAGCGCCAACCGTTTTGGAAATGTACGCGGCCTCCACCATGTAGTCGTTGGTTAAGCGCCGGCCGAAACCGCCTCCCCCGCGAAGCATGTTCAGGTGGACATCCTTCTCGGTCAGGCCGAGAGTCTGCGCGACCAGCCGGCGGCCGCTGGCCGGAATCTGGCTGTTCGTCCAGATCTCGACTTTCCCGTTCTGGAAATGCGCGGTGCAGTTTTGCGGTTCCAGGGGCGCGTGCGCGATGAACGGATACGAGTAAGCCGCCTCGACCACTTTGGCTGCGTTCTTCAGCGCGCCTTCGGCGTCGCCATCGGCCCGGATGGTGCGGTGCGGCTCCTGCTTTGCCAATTCATCGGCCCGCTGTGCAAATTGCGCGCTGCTATCGTTCGCATGCGGACCTTCGTTCCAGGTGACCTGCAGTTTCTTGCGGGCCGTCTGCGCCTGCCACCAGGTGTCGGCGACGATGGCGATTCCGTTTTCCAGGCCCGGGTCGCCGGGCAACACGGTCGCGTTCAAATCCGGCCGCTCCACCACGAACGCATCGCGCACGCCGGGCATCTTCTTGATTTCGTCTACGTTCGACGTCACCACCTTGCCGCCGAAAACCCCGCACTTCTCGTACACGGCATACAGCATCCCGGGCAGATTCATGTCGATGCCGAAGATCGGCTTTCCGGTGACGATGTCGGGCAATTCGCGACTGCGCTGCGCGACCCCGATGATCTTGTAGTCCTTTGGATCTTTAAATTTCAGCGTCTTCAGATCGGGCATCGGAAGCGCCGCGGCCTTTTCCGCCAGCTCGCCATATCCGAGCGACCGGTTCGAAGCCTTATGATACACGCGCCCGGAGGCCGTCGAGCACTCCGATTCCGGCACGTTCCAGATTTTCGCCGCAGCGGTGATGAACATTGCTCTGCCTGCAGCGCCGACTTGCCGCATCGGAACCCAGTTCTGCGGAGTCGCCAGGCTGCCACCGGCGAACTGCGCGGCGTACTTGGTGTCGTCGAAATCGGTTTGTTCGATCTTGACGTTCTTCCAATCGACGTCGAGTTCCTCGGCAATCAGCATGGGGAGCATGGTCTTCACGCCTTGGCCGACATCCGGGTTCTTGGCCATGATCGTGGTGGTGCCGTCCGGGGCAACGCGAATATATGCGTGCGGATCTGGCGGTGCGGCCGGGGGCGCGCCGGGTTG
>CAYMHP010000165.1:0-5803 GCA_964390225.1 uncultured Solibacteraceae bacterium | reverse complement strand
ACGCCGCCACCGGCAAGCGCGCTGGATTTCAGAAAGGAGCGACGATCGATGCGCATGGTTTTCATATTCCCTCCTTACTTTTTCACCGGCTCAGCCTGTGCCGTTTGTACTGTCCGCGCGGATGCGTTGGTCCCCAACTCCGCTGCCTTGTGGACCGCCTGCCGGATGCGAAGATAAGTTCCGCAGCGGCAAAGATTGCCATTCATGGCCGTATCGATATCCTTATCGCTTGGGTGCGCGTTCTTGGCGAGCAGCGCCGCAGCCGACATCATTTGGCCGGCCTGACAGTAGCCGCACTGTGGGACGTCGAGATCCTGCCACGCGATTTGAACGGGGTGTGTCCCGTCGGGCGAAAGCCCTTCGAGCGTGGTAATGTTCGCATTGGCTGCCGCCGATATCGGCGTCTGGCAGGAGCGAACGGCCCGGCCATTCAAATGGACCGTGCAGGCGCCGCACTGGCCGATACCGCAGCCATACTTGGTGCCGTACAGGTGCAGGCTATCGCGAATCACCCACAACAACGGAGTGTCTGCCGGCACGTCTACCGTGGTAGACCGCCCGTTAACGTTCAGCTTGAAAGCCATCGCTTACCTCCGGAACATGGAAAAGGTTAGTGCGTTAAATCTGAGTGCCGCAGCCAGCTCGAGGGCGGACTGGGCGTTAGACATCCCTCAAACTATCTGCCCATTGTGACACAAGCGGCAGGTGGCAGGCGGCATGCCCGAAAGCGGCGTTAGCGGGGAAGACACCGGCGCTACAGGTGTAAAATGGGTTGCGACTGGGCACTCATCCTCAACCGCACCGGTTTCGAGAGCGAAATGCAAACCAACACCTGGCTAAAACTCGCCAGTCCTTTCCTCGCGCTGCTGGCTCTTCCCGCGTTCGCGCAAACCACGGGCTCGTTTAATCCCTCCCCGGGGCTGGATCTAGCGGGCAACTGGACGCCTTTCCTGACGGAAGATCAGCCGGAGCGGATTCCCGGACCCGAATTGGTGAACTACCTCGGGCTGCCGATCACCGATGGCGCGCGCCTGTTCGCCGAGAGCTGGGATTCCTCACGGCTCACGCTTCCCGAACACCAGTGCCAGGTACACGTCGCACCGTATATTTATCGTGGCCCGCTGAACCTGCGCATTTGGGAGGAGAAGGACCCGCAATCGCAACGGGTGATCGCGATTAAACAGTACATCAGCACGTACGAACAAACACGGACGATATGGATGGACGGCCGCGCGCATCCACCCTCGGACGCGGCCCACACCTGGATGGGCTTCTCCACCGGCAAGTGGGAAGGCAATGTGCTCACGGTCTACACAACGCACATCAAGCAGGGCTGGGTGCGCCGGAATGGATTGCCGGAAAGCGACGAGGCCACGCTGGTGGAGCATTTCATCCGCCACGGCGACTACATGACGCATGTCAGCATCGTGACCGACCCTGTCTATCTCACCGAGCCGTTGATCAAGACCCAGGACTTCCGCATCAATGTGCAGGCCGGGCAAAACTGGCTCTATCCCTGTGAGTACGTCGAAGAGGTTTCCGGCCGGCCGAAAGGCGAAGTGCCGAACTACCTGCCGGGCAAAAATCCCTTTATCCGCGAATTCGCGGATAAGTACGGCATTCCGGTGGAAGCGGCCCTGGGCGGAGCGGAAACGATGTATCCGGAATATCAGCTCAAGCTGAAAAAGATGATGTCCGCGAGCGCGGCAAAGAAGTAGGTCCCGGGATGGAGAATTTTTTCGTGACGATCGGAAAGGCAGCAATCGTCGGCCTGATTGGCGTTGTGTTCCTTGCGCCGGCGCAGCAAACGGCAAATTCGGCGCGGACTGGCGGAGGTTCAGGCAACCGCGCCGGAGATGCGGAATTACAGGTGCTGCCGGTGCAGGGCAACGTCTACATGATCGCAGGCGCGGGCGGCAACATCACGGTGCAGATCGGCTCGATGGGTGTGCTGGTGGTCGACACGGGCAATGGATCGCGCACGCCGGAAGTCCTCGCCGCCATCCGTAAGCTCTCCGATAAGCCGCTGCAATATATCGTGAGCACCGGTTTCCATCCGGATCAGACTGGCGGCAACGATGCCATTCGCAAGGCCGGCGTAACCATCACCGGCGCCAATGTCGCCGGAAATCTGACGGACGCCGCAGTCGGCGCGCAGATCCTCGCGCATGAAAACGTGCTGAACCGCATGAGCGCCCCCACAGGCGTGCAGGCGCCCACGCCTTTCAATGCGTGGCCTACCGATACCTACACCACGGGGCAAAAGGAACTCTTCTTCAACGACGAAGCCATTCGGATCGTCTATGAACCTGCCGCCCACACCGACGGCGACAGCATCGTTGTGTTTCGGCACTCCGACGTGATCAGTACCGGCGATATTTTTGTGACCACCAGTTTCCCGTTCATCGATGTGGAGCACGGCGGCAGCATTCAGGGCGAGATCGATGCGTTGAACAACATACTCGATATCGCCATTCCCAAGCACGACGAAGAGGGCGGAACGTATATCGTCCCAGGCCACGGGCGAATCTGCGATGAGTTCGACGTCGTTGAGTACCGCGACATGGTGACGATCGTTCGCGACCGCGTTCGCGCCGCCATCAAAGAAGGCATGACGCTCGCCCAGATCAAAGACGCCCACCTCACTAGGGATTACGACGCCCGCTACGACCGGAAGACCGGCATCGGGAGTTCGGACAACTTCGTGGAAGCCGTGTACAAGAGCCTGACTGCGAAAAGCGCGAAGAACTGACGCGCTAGTGTCTTGATCCGAAGCTTCTTGAACCTCGTGCGATGCAAACGTGGGGCGGGGTTCCGCCTGCCGGCCGACTTTCAGTCGGCCCGTCGCGATTTGTTACGCCTGCTGCAACGCGGGCTGGAGCCCTCTCCCTCGCACCCACGCTTCCGCCCGGTCCCACTATACTGGTACGTTCACTCCCGGGAGTTTCCGTATGGTTCTCAGCCGTGACCGAATCCTTGCAACGCACGTGGGCAGTCTGCCGCGCAGTGAGACCCTCTCCGAGCTGCTCATCGATCGGGAGGAAGGAAAACCGGTCGACGCGCAACAGCTTTCTGAGGAGATGGACCGCGCGGTCCGGCACGTCGTCCAAAAGCAGGCCGAGGCCGGTATGGATATCGCCAACGACGGGGAACAGCAGCGCGTCGGCTTCCAGACGTACGTACCGCAACGCATGTCGGGTTTCGCCGGGCAATCCAAGCGGCGCCGCGGGCGCGATTACGAGGGATTTCCGGCGGTGGTCGAAGTCTTGAAGCTGCGCTTCCCCAAACGCAGCCGTATGCAGAATGCGCCCGAAGCACAAGGCGAAGTGCGTTACCTCGATACGGCGCCGATTCAACGCGAGACCGCGCGTCTGACGAAGATCGCGAGCGAAGCGGACGCCTTTGCCGAATGCTTCCTGACCGCGCCTTCGCCCGGAATCATCTCGACTACGATGCTGAACGCCCACTACGATTCTCACGACTCGTACCTGCGGGCGCTGGCGCGCGAGATGCGCAATGAGTATCTGGCCATTCACGGGGCGGGCCTTCTGCTACAAATCGATGCGCCCGATCTCGCCATGGATCGCTCCATGTTCTATCGCGATCTCTCCGATTCCCAGTTCGTGAAGGCCTGCGAACGGCACGTCGACGCCATCAACCAGGCGATCGAGGGCATTCCGCGCGAACGCGTGCGCCTGCACTGCTGCTGGGGCAACTGGGACGGCCCGCACGTCTTCGATGTTCCGCTGGAACTGATCCTTCCGGTGCTCTACCAGGCTCGCGTAGGCGCGCTCAGTATCGAAATGGCGAACCCGCGGCACCAGCATGAGTACGAAGCTATACGCCGCAACCCGTTGCCGAAGGACATGACGCTGCTGCCGGGCGTGATCGATACCACCACCAACATCGTCGAGCATCCGCAGGTCGTGGCTCGACGGCTGCAGGAAGCGGTTGCCGCGGTGGGCGACCGGGAGCGCGTCATTGCGAGCGCCGATTGCGGCTTCGGCACCTTTACCAACCGCGAGTGGGTGATTGAGGCCGCGGTATGGCTGAAACTGAAATCACTTCGCCAGGGCGCCGATATCGCCTCCGAGCGTCTTTGGGGACGAAGCGCGGCGTCTTAGGGGTAGTCGATGAAGCAGGCAACGCAAACGGTCGAAACCTCCGCCGGGATACGCGGCTGGTTGTCCGACTTGGCGCCCCGGGAAAAGCGCGCGTTCGTGGCGTGCGTGGGCGGCTGGGCATTGGATGCCATGGACGTCCAGCTCTACAGTTTCGTCATCCCCGCGCTCATCGCCACCTGGGGAATCACGCGCGCTCAGGCCGGGGTGCTGGGCACGGCGGCGCTTCTGGTATCGGCGCTCGGCGGATGGCTCGCCGGATGGTTCGCCGACCGCTTCGGCCGTGTGCGAACTCTGCAGATCGCGATCTTCTGGTTTGCATTGTTTACGTTTCTGTCCGGTCTCTCTCAAAATTACGGGCAGTTGTTCGCCACGCGCGCTCTGCTTGGCCTCGGCTTTGGCGGCGAATGGGCGGCAGGCGCGGTTCTGTTGGGAGAGGTCATCCGCCCGCAGCATCGCGGCAAAGCGCTCGGCATCATGCAGGCTGGTTGGGCGATCGGGTGGGGCGCTGCGGCCCTGCTGTATGCGCTGTTCTTTTCGTTGCTACCCGCCCAGACCGCGTGGCGCGTTCTGTTCCTCGTCGGGATCGCGCCGGCTTTGCTCGTTCTGTGGGTGCGGCGCAACGTGGAGGAGCCGCCCGTATACATCCAGTCGCGCACGGAACTCGCCGCCCGGGGCGATCGGCCATCGTTCTTCGAGATCTTCCGCCCGCCGCTGCTGCGCGTCACCGTCCTCGGAGGGCTCATGGGAACGGGAGCCCAGGGCGGCTACTACGCGGTGACCACGTGGCTGCCGACGTTCCTGCGCACCGAGCGGAAGCTCTCGGTGCTCGATTCCGCCGGGTACCTCGCCGTGTCGATCGCCGGAGCGTTCTGCGGGTATTTGACCGGCGGGTTCCTTGCCGACCGGATTGGCCGCCGCCTAACCTTCCTGGTGTTCGCAATAGGCGCCGGCGCCATCGCGGTAACCTACACCACCTTCCCGTTCGGCGATGCCGCCATGCTTGTATTAGGTTTTCCGCTGGGGTTCTTCGCCTCCGGAGTGTTCAGCGCCATGGGACCGTTCTTCACGGAACATTTTCCAACGCGTGTACGGGGCGTCGGCCAAGGCTTCGCGTACAACGTCGGGCGTGCAACGGGAGCCCTGTTCCCAACGCTGGTGGGCATTCTTTCGGCCAGAATGCCGCTCGGTCAGGCGATTGGGTTGTTCGCCGCCATCGCCTACGCCACCATGGCGATCGCAGCCTTTCTGCTTACCGAGACCCGCGGCAAAGTTCTGGCGCCTTAAGAACGGCAGCGCCGTTCGCGCTTCAGCCCCGGCCGTCGCGCCGGGGTTTGCTTCCAGGGCGTGTCCGCCTGGCCGGCTTCGTTGGTTTCGCCAGCGCCCAAAACCGGCCGCCCCTTAATTGTTATCGGTTATACAGGTGTTTTTATTCGCATTGTGATTAAATGGGCTCGGAGCCGATATGCCGCGAAACTTTTCGAGGCGCGATTTTGGAAGGGCTGTAGGTGCCGTGACCCTGGCCTCCGCCGGGACTGTCTCAGAACCGGCATCCGCAGCGCCCAAACACGATTACTACACGTTTCCGAAAGAGTTCATTTGGGGATGTGCGACCGCGTCCTACCAGGTCGAAGGCGCTGTCGCGGAG
Organism: uncultured Solibacteraceae bacterium; assembly: GCA_964390225.1. Classification (GTDB taxonomy): domain Bacteria; phylum Acidobacteriota; class Terriglobia; order Bryobacterales; family Bryobacteraceae; genus PSRJ01. Next base: position 34 of record CAYMHP010000165.1, on the reverse strand, counting down.
GAGGGCCGCAAGCCCTCCGTCTGGGATACCTTGT
>CAYMHP010000164.1:10962-13656 GCA_964390225.1 uncultured Solibacteraceae bacterium | reverse complement strand
GCTTGAAACTCTATGCCCCTGGCTCCTGGAACCCGATTGGGTCCGTACGAAATCCTTGCGCCTATTGGCGAAGGCGGCATGGGTGAGGTGTACAAAGCGCGGGACACTCGCCTGGACCGCATGGTCGCCATAAAGGTTTCGCACGTCAAATTCTCCGAACGGTTCGAGCGCGAAGCCCGAGCCATTGCCGCCTTCAACCACCCCAACATCTGCCAGCTTTACGATGTCGGCGAAAACTACCTGGTGATGGAGTATATCGACGGTTCCCCCATCTCACCACTCGACACGCCTCGCAAGCTTCTCGATCAAGCCGTGCAGATTGCTGACGGTCTGTCCAACGCCCACGCAGCCGGCATGGTTCATCGCGATCTCAAACCCGCCAACATCCTTGTAACCGGCCCGCAATCCCCGAATCCCGGGCGCGTAAAGATCCTGGACTTCGGCTTGGCGAAATCCGCCGCGCACGATTTGTCTCCTGACGCGGCGCCCGACAATGCCACCCGCACCATCGCGATCACCGACCCTGGCACCACCGTCGGCACCGTTGCCTACATGAGCCCGGAGCAGGCCCGCGGCGTCACCGACCTCACGCCGCAATCGGACCAATTCTCCTTCGGGCTGGTCCTGTACGAGATGTGTTCCGGCAAGCGCGCCTTTGTGCGCGCCAGCTCCGCCGAGATAATGACCGCCATTATCCGTGAGGACGCCGAACCGCTTCCGGCAACCGTCCCGGCGCCCCTGCGGTGGGTCATCGAGCGCCTGCTAGCCAAAGAACCCGCCGACCGTTACGACACCACGCGCGATTTGTACCGCGAACTGCGGCATCTCCGCGATCATTACAGCGGATCCACCACCGCCCAGCAAATCCCAGCAGTCGAAGTCGCGTCCCTCGTAGTTCCCGCCCAGACCCGCCGCACCTGGAGGATCGTCTCTCTAGCCGTCGCTGTGAGTCTGGCGGCAGGCATCGCGCTGGCAGCATGGCTGAACCCGTCGCGGCAAGCCGATCTATCCAAGTACAAATTTACCCCCATCGCACGAGATGAAGCCACCGAACTCCACCCGGCATGGTCCCCGGACGGCAATAGCATTGCTTATCTAGCGAACGTACATGGGATCGCTCAGGTCTTCACAAGAGTTGTCGGGTCGACCGAAACAGCGCAGCTTACGCACTCCGCGAAAAGCTGTGATCAGCCATTCTGGTCGCCGGACGGCGCAGCCATATACTTCACGTCAGACCATGATCTTTGGGCAGTGGCGTCCTCAGGCGGCGCGCCGCAGCGCTTACTCGACAAGGTCAGTGGGCCCACTTTGCATCCCGGCGGCAATACTGTCCTATTCCAGCGCGACGGCAGATTATGGATCGCTTCACTTAAGGGTGGCGCGCAACGGGAATTCTGGTGGCAAGCTCCACACAACTCCGCGTCCTGGGAGAAGTTTTCACCCGACGGGTCCAAACTGTTCGTGGTTGACGGGCCAGACGCCTGGATCGTGCCCTATTCTTCGGGCACGGCGCACAAAATCTTCTCCTCGACCGCCAACCCGATCTATGGTGCGGACTGGCTCCCCGACGGCCGTCGCCTCGTGATAGCAGAATTCACCGGCAGTATTTCTTCCAGGATGATCCTGATGGATATCGCCAACGGCGGACGACAAGTGATTTATTCCAGCCCGGAGGCTTTGATCTACCCGTCCGTATCTCCCGACGGCAAGCGCATCGCCTATACCGCCGCAGCAACGGAATGGGATGTTTTGGAGGTAACGCTCCGCACAGGTAGCGTGCACACGATGCTGGGCGGAGGTGGAGCATCCTGGTGGCCCGACTGGGCTCCCTCTGGAACGCACTACCTGGTTTCCACCGACCGGTCCGGGAGCTTCAGCATCCAAGACATTTCTCCGAATGGATTCTCGCGCTCTATGACTGAGAAGCCGACCGAGGAGCCGCCGAATTCTGACTTTGCCTTCACTGCAACGCCGCGCTGGGCACCGGACGGCACCCGCTTCATTTTCGATTTAATCGACGCCGCCGGATACCTGACAATCATGTTGTCCAACGCCTCCGGCGGCCGCGCCATCGCCATCGCGAAGCTTGGACGGAGCGGCGCGCTGTCCCACTCGTGGTCTCCGGATAGCCAGTGGATCGCGGCCATCGCCGGGCTGCCTGGGAAAGAACAAGTGGTGAAGATCAAGCCGCAGGCCGGGGCAACCCTCGTCCCTCTTCCGAAGGCCGCACCAGTGGCCGAAGACTACGGCGGGGCGGAGTGGTCCCCGGCTGGAGATTGGATCCTGTATCCCTCGGCCGACGGCATGTCGCTGGTCTCTCCGGGTGGCGCCTCCGTCCGCAAGCTCACTTCACGCAAGCTTTCGGCATACAGCTTCTCGAAGGATGGCCGCCAGCTGTACGGAATGTTCCAGAACACCACCAGCGAAGGCGCGCAGTGGCAGCTCTATTCGATCGACGTCGCTACCGGTGCGGAGAAGATGCTCGCGCCCGTGGACTTGCCGGCTTCTACTAGCACGATCGTCGGGTTCAGTATGCACCCGGACGGCGAGCGTTTTCTCACCTCCATCGCCAAGTGGCCCTACGATATCTGGATGCTGGAGGGCTTCGATCAGCCGCGCTCGAAAACCTGGTTTGAACGGCTGCTGCGGCACTGACCTCGGCTCCGCGAGCACAACGGAGTGGTTGCTAAGCCA
>CAYMHP010000164.1:8854-10952 GCA_964390225.1 uncultured Solibacteraceae bacterium | reverse complement strand
GATCGACTGAGGGTGTGCGGATTACTCCCCGGTGGTCGATAATCTGGAAGCTGAAGCCTCCGGTAAAGCGAGACCCGTCTCAAGCTCTTGTTTTGCGCGTATTCCGACCGGGGCATCTCAATCGCGACCGCGAAGACCTCGGTAAACGGTGGCCGACATGAGAGCACGCGTCTGCACACTCGTGTACTCTCAATGGAGATGAAAGCCGAAGCGAAGAGCGGCATGAGACTGCGGTGGTGGGTCTGTTTTCTATTGTTCGCCGTCTTCGTGATGTCGTACGTCGATCGCAGCCTCATGCCGCTGGCGATTCCCTTCATGGCACGCGAATTTCAAATCTCACCAGCCGTCGTGGGCGTCGTGCTGAGCGCTTTTTTTGTAGGATACGCGTTCATTCAGATTCCGGGAGGACTCCTCGCCGATCGAATCGGTCCGCGAAAAACCGTGACCATCGGGATCACGGCTTGGTCGTTGTTTAGCGTTCTGACCGGAACTGTGCGGAACTTGTCCCAAATGATTTGGGTCCGCATCTGCTTCGGGCTGTGCGAAGGAGTCTATCCTCCGGCAGCCTTGAAAGCAGTGGCGGTCTGGTTCCCACGAGGCGAGCGAACGCGGGCCAGCGCCCTATTGTTGTCGTCCAATACCATCGGCCCAATGGTAGCGCCACTGTTGTTCGCCACTGCTATGGGCACATTCGGCTGGAGGGGCGCCTTCCTCGCCATCTCCGTTCCGGGATTTCTGCTGGCGGGTGTGGCGTACTTGTATCTCAGGGATCATCCCGACGAGCACCCGAAAATAACCGCTGGCGAGCTGGCGGAAATCGGGAAAGAAGGCCAGGCGCGTGGGCGAATTCCTCTCCGGGAAGTGCTCAACCACAAGAGCCTTTGGAAGCTCTTCCTCATTTATGGCGCTTGGGATGCGACGTGGTGGGGATTTCAGTCGTGGCTGCCTTCGTATTTGATCGATCGAGGATTCACGGTCGTCAAAACCAGTGCGGCGGCGTCACTGCCATATGCGGCCGGCTTCGTTGGTATGCTCATCTCGGCACGCATCGCGGAGAGGATGCAGAACCGGCGAACCGTGTTGTTTGCAGTTCTTTTGGGAAACGCAGTCAGCATGCTGCTGACTTCGATTGCCACCAGCAACACGATGGCAGTCATTCTGCTGACCGCGGCGGGATTCTTCCTTCCGGCGATCCATGGGCCCTTCTGGTCGTTACCTATGGACCTGCTGCCCCCGCATGTTATCGGCGCGTCGGTAGGATTTCTCAATACGGCCGGACAACTCGCCGGCCTGGCAGCCCCCATGGTCATCGGGGCGCTAGTCGAATGGACTGGACATTATGAGGCCGGTTTCCTTTTCATGTCGCTTTCAGCCGGTGTTTCGGCATTGTTGGTGTTGACGTTGAGGGATCACAGAGCGGCCCCTGCGGCAACGGTGGCCACAATGGCGAGCTGAATCCGCTCTGCCAGATGGCGAGCCGCGCTCGGCCCCTTATGGACGCTGAGACTTCGCCTTCCCGCCGGTCTCCTCGATGTAGTGATGCACGTCCTGGTTGCCTTCGATGCAGGCGAACTCCATCTGCTCGTAATTCGGCTGCATGTTCCGCGCGAACTGGAAAGCCACTTTCCACGGCTTGGTGTACGCCTTCGGGTCCTCGATGGTGGCTTCGTAGTTGATGGTTCTCTCGTCCACCGGCGTAATGCGCTCCACCACATGCATCTGATCGGTGTGAATGTTGCCGACCGAATCGAGCCACGTGCGGTCGTTGAAGTTCGTGGTATCGACCACCAGCGTGTCGCCTTCCCAGTGGCCCACCGAATCGCCCTCGAATAGCTTGGTGCTCGCGGGAAGCGTGTGCGGCCGGTCGTCCGTCGGGATGATGCGATAGGAGTGCATGAACTCCCAGTTCATCACCACGTATCCGGGCGGCTGCAAAATCTGAAAGCCGAACTGGCGGTACATCTGGTTCGGCAGGCCGGACATGTAGCAGTGCAGCTCCGGCTCATCGGCCAGATGCTTTTCGAAATTCTCCTTAGCCTTTTCGGCCGCCCACGGCTGGTAGGGGATCATGCCGTCCGGAGGATCGACAATCGCGCCG
>CAYMHP010000164.1:0-8844 GCA_964390225.1 uncultured Solibacteraceae bacterium | reverse complement strand
AGGAACACCGGGCCGGGCCACGGGATGCTTCTGCACTTCGAAGACGGCCCCACCGTTATTGGCCGCGTTCCAGTAGCCCTGCATATCGGGCTTGCCATCGGGCATGCGCTTGACCGGCCCGGCAGGTGGCAATGCTCGACGCGGGCCGCGGCCAAAAGCGCCGCCCGGTCCGCCACGGCCGCCGCGACCTCCCGGGCCGCCGGGAGCTGCTCCCGGTTCCGCCTGTCCCGCTGGAGGATTCTCCTGCGCGGTCATGGGTAAACTCACGACCGCCAGAACTGCTCCCATCGCCGCCGTACCCACCCAAGTGAGAAGCCCGTTTGTCATTGCAGATCTCCCTTCCAACCCGCCGGCGGGCCGTTCACTTACCCGGTTGCTTTTTGGCGGCCTCGTCCGCGAGATACTGGCACTCGAACTCCAGGATGCGCGCATTCGGTTGCGTGTTGCGGCGCATCTCCAGGCTGATCTTCCAAGGCTTGGTATAAACGTTCGGATCTTCGATGGTCGCCTCGTATTGCAGCGTATCGGGGCCGGTGCGCGTGTACCGCTCGGTCACGTGCAAAGCATCGCTATGATAGTCGCCGGCCTTGTCGAACCAGGTCTGGTCATTGAAGTCGCCGACATCCACCACCAGCGTCTCGCCTTCCCAGTGGCCGATCGAATCGCCGGCCCAGAAGTCGATCCCGTCGAGGTGCGTCTTCCGGTCCATGTAAATGGTCCGGTAATTGTGAACGTATTGGTAAGCGATGGCGATGTATTTCGGTGTTTGAAAGATCTGGAAGGGATAATTCAGATAATTTACGCGAGGCACGCCCGGGATAAAGCACTTATTCACCGGGTCTTCATTGACCCGGTTTTTGAAATTCTCTTTCTGCTTCGCAACGGCTTCGGGCTTGTAAGGAAGCTTGCCATCCGGGGGATCCACAACCACGCCCTTGCCGAGAGCATCGTTGGCCTTTTTGTTGGCGACTTCCCAGATGCCCTGCAGATCGGGTGTTCCATCGGGAGTGCGCGGCGCGGTATACGCGTCTTTCTTCCCCTGGGCGGCGGCGCGGGGCGGCGCCACCGCAAGCAGGGCCAGCGCGGCGACCTCCAAGGCGCACAGTATCGATCGATCTCTCATCTCAAGCTCCTATCCACATGCAACGGCGGCGATGCAGACTCGATTCTCGGGGTCTCCCGGGTCTTAGAGACTCACCAGTGGCGCGCTGGTCGAGCAGTGCTCCTTATTCCTTCGGCGGCGCCTGCGTTCCGCCCGGGCCCGCCGGGGGCACGCCATCGGGAGAACCCGCGAACATCCTGCGGCCGTCCGCCGTGGTGACGCGGCTTGACCACATCGTCGCCGAGCCATCCTTCGCCTTGAAACCTTCGATCGTGATCTCGTCTCCGGGCTTTAGGGAATCCTTGCGCCACCCCTGCCGGTACAAGCCGTTCGGCGGAAGAGCCTCCGCCGACCAGAGCACGACCTTGCCGTCCTCGCCTTTCACGTTGAAGCGAATCCAGGAGTGGGGGTTCACCCAATCCATCTTCACGAAAGTGCCCTTAATCGTGATTGGCTTACTAGCGTCGTACTCTGCCGCAAACGAGTGATGCGCCAGGGCCGGCAGCGCGGCCATAAACAGGCCTGCTCCTGCGGCCAACATAGCCAGCTTCGCTCTCATTTGAATACCTCCATAACTCCGTTCCCTACGAAAACACAATGCATTGCCGTTTCGCAACGGCCCGGGTTTTCATCAAGAGGCGTCCGCGGCCGCGCTGCAGTTACGACTCAGTTGGCCTTCTTGGCCTTGCCGCCTTCGGTTTCCACGTAGTGCTGCAGGTCGGCGTTGCCCTCCAGGCAGGCAAATTCCATCTGCTCGTAATTCGCCTGCAGCCTGCGCCCGAAGGTCCCCGCGATCTTCCAGGGGCGCGTGTACATGGTGGCGTCTTCAATGGTCGCTTCCACATTGATCGTGTTTGAGTCCACCGGAGTGAACCGTTCGACCACATGGATGTTCTCCGTCGTGAAGTTTCCGACCATGTCGAACCAGGCTCGCCCGTTCTGATTGGTGGTATCGATGACCAGCGTATCGCCGTCCCAATGCCCCACCGAATCCCCTTCGAACAGTTTCACGCTGGCGGGCTGATGCGGGCGCCCATCCGTGGGAATGATACGGTAGGCGTGCCGGGCCTCCCACCACATCGTGAAGTAACCGGGGGTCTGCAGAATCTGAAACCCGAACGGCCCGTAATCCTCGTGCGGCACCCCGGAGGGAAGGCAGTGCGCCTCGGGCTCCTCGTACATGTGATTCTCACGGAGATCTTTGGCCTTGGCCGCGGCCCATGGTTGATACGGAATCTTACCGTCGGGTGGATCCACGATGGCGCCCTTGCCCGGCGGAAGCCCGGGGCGAGCGGTCGGATGGTCCTCGACGTCGAAGACCGCCTGGTTGAACCGGCTGGTCCAATAACCTTGCATATCGGGGTGGCCGTCCGAAGTTCGTCCAACTGGGCCGCCTTTCACCAGCGGAGCCTGATAATAAGGGCCGTACGGATCGGGCGCGGCGCCGCCCTTCCGTGCCGGAGCCTGTCCGCTTCCGGGCATGGAGACCATCAGGCACCAGGCAACGCCAAGCGCGCCGGCGCCAAGAGAATGCAGTAACTCACGCTTCATAGTTAGGTGGTCTTGCCTGCCGCCTTCAGCAGTTCCGATTTACCGACGACGCGGGCATCCGCCGGGTAGTGGATCGGAATAATGCGATCAACGTCGAGCTTCAGCCGGTCGATGTTCTCCACCAGGTTTACGTTATAAGGATTCGGCGGGTTGGGCGGCGGCGCGTTCGGATTCGCCGGCGGGTTGAACTCATCGGCCTCCACCAGCACCTTGACCCTCGGCAGGTAAGCCATGATCATCCCATCGTTGTGGGTGCTACCCTGCACGCGATACAGCTCGATCACCTGGTTACCGTCGGTCATGACCTTTTTCTCGGTCATGGTTTCGAACTTCGGCTTGACCTTCGACTGTGATAACCGGTCAGGGCTCAGCGTGTGCGGATTGGCCCACACCTTCTCGAAATACGGTTTGTTGATCTGGTGCGTCACCACCGTCGCGCCCTCGGCGACGAACGTGCGCAGTCCGCTCGCGTGATCGAAGTGGTGGTGCGTATTGACCACGTACTTGATCGGCTTGTTCGGAATCAGCTTTTTGGTCTCGTCGATGATCGCCTGCGCGCGCTGCTCGCTCTGTGGGCCTTCGATGACTACGATGTAGTCCTTCATGTCGACAGCGACGGCAGCGTATCCGCCGAGAATCAGGTAAACGCCGTCGCCAAGTTTTTGCGAGGTAGCCGGACCCGCGGGACCGCCGGGGCCGCCGCCGCGCGCCGGGGGCGCCTGAATCTCCGCCGGAACGTTCGTCTTCACGTCGGTGATGGTCAGCTCGAACACCGGATACCCGCCCTGCTTCTGCAGAATGTGCGTCGGAAATTTTATGCCGTTGAAATCCTTATAGTCGCTGTAATCGGCTTCAAACAGCATGTCGCCGAGCACGGGGTTATCCAGCCACGTTTCTACTCTATCGACCATGTTCTGGTCGTTGATGTAGCCGTTCACCATGGCCTTGTTCTGACCCATGAAGGAGACCACCATATACTTCTTCCCGTTGACTTTCGCGGATTTCACGGTGGCATTATTCATCGCCGCGGCTCGGAGGAATCCGGGAGGCAGCATCCAGATATCGAGTTGCTGTTGCCATGGAGAGTTAGCCGTGATGATCTGCGGCGGCGCTTTTTGCTCGCCGACAAGCGGCTGCCCGCCGCCGCCCCGCGGCGGATTCTCGCCTTGCGTCCTTACTCGTTCCATACGCGACGCCGGGGCTTCGAAATCGACCAGGCGAGTGTAGCTCTTGTCGTTGAAGCGCGGCCAGGGCGAACTTGGATTCACCGCCTGCCCCAACGAAAAATCGGCGCCAGAGCCGGAGTACTCGATCGTCTTCAGGTTATCGGTCCCCATCGCTTTGGACGCATCACCGATCAGCGACTTGGCGTCCGGCAGCGTGGCCGCCCATGTCAGCGCCGCCCACGAAAGCAGCCCGGCTATTGCCGTTCCAGCTAAACACTTCTTGAGCATGTTTCGCCTCCCGTGAGAAATAACCCCATTCTGTTTCTGATTCAGGGACAGTATATACCCTCACGGTGGAGGCAATGGCCGGTAAATCCCAACCGTGCCAATCGGCACCGGCCGGCCAATCCCGAATTCAAAAATGGAGCGGTGCTTGCCGAAATGCACTGCTGTGCGGAACCCGGAACATCTGCGACCCACACACCCCGACCAACCCACGATCTTGATCGCGGAAGACGATGTCATGGTGCAAAATGTTGCGCGCATTACCCTGGAGCACGACGGCTATTTTGTCCTGACGGCGGACGACGGCGAAAACGCTCTGCTCTTATCGCGGCAGTATCCCGGTCCAATTCACGTGCTTTTGACGGATATCGTGATGCCGAGGATGAACGGCGTCGAACTCAGCAGGCACATCTCCGCGGAACGGCCTGGCACGGAGATCGTTTATATGTCGGGCTATCCCTTTGACGAGAGGGTGAATCCGAATTATCCGCTACTGCAGAAGCCGTTCGGCCCGAAACAACTCACTGAGACAATCAAAAACTTAATGCCGTTTCGGCGTTCGTCATAACTCCCTTCGCCGGGCCTGGCTGTGTATGAATCACCCAAACGTAGTACTCAGATGAGTAAAAATGTGTCGCTGTGCTCGTTCCAAAAATGAAGCTGTATTAACCTCGCGTATGTATCGCGCTGTATTTTCGTTTGATGCCTAAGTTGGCCGCCGGATTGCTGAATGGGCACGGGGGGTTCGAATATGAAAGGATTTCTTGCTGCCGTCGGAATCGCCGCGCTGCTAAGCGCCGGGTGCGCCACGAAGAAGTATGTGCGCAACACGACCGCGCCTGTTCAGGCCAAGGTCGATCAGGTAGGCGAGCAGACCAATCAAAACGGTGAAGCCATTGAGCAGACGAAGGGTCAGGTGAAGGACGTCGATCAACGCGCCCAGTCCGGCATCAGCGCCGCCCAGGAACGCGCGGCCACAGCCGATCAGCACGCGGCCACAGCCGACCAGCACGCGGCAGACGCGAAAAATCGCGCAGACCAGGCGGCTCAGTCGGCCGACCAGGCGAATCGGGGAGTGGACAATCTGCGACAAGTGGTTGCCAATATCGATGACTACCAGCTGCAAAACACGGTGACCGTCCCCTTCAAGTTCAATCAATACACGTTGTCGCAAGAGGCTAGGCAGCAACTCGACATGCTTGCCGACCAACTGAAGGCCGACAAGCGGTTTTACATCGCCGTTGAAGGGTTTACGGATCGCACCGGATCCCAGGAATATAACGAGGCGCTCAGCCGCCGGCGCGCGGACAGCGTGGTGGAATACCTGGTCGCAAAGCACGACATTCCGATCACCCGCATTCAGATGGTCGGCTTGGGTAAGCAAAAGCCAGTTGACGAAGGACGCAATCGAGCGGCCTCGGCGAAGAACCGGCGCGTCGAAGTGAGGGTGTTCAGTGCCGATCAGGTAACCGCCGCGTTGAACGGCAGCCAGACCGACAAGAATTCCGCCAGCCGCACGGCAGACAAGCCAAATCAGTAACCCGCCAGAACACCGGGGGCAGCTAACCGCTGCCCCAACCTGTCACGCGCTGACGGAGAGCGGTTTTCCTGAAATCGCAGCACCGGCGCGCTGCATCCAAGACAATTCCTCTTCGTTCATCGGTCCGCGGTCGAGCGCTTCGATCGCGGCGTTTACCTCCACGGCGTTCGCCGGACCGGACATGCACACGTCGATTTCGGGCCGCGTCAAGACGTACCGGTAGCAATCCGCTGCCGTGGGGACGCGCACGCCCGAAGGCAGTTTCTTGCCGTTCAGCAGTTGACCCCAACTGGTAGCGGTGTAAGCTACCATGCCTGGACGGTTCGCGGCCCGCAGATAGGGAAAGATGTCAATTTCCGCTCCGGGATGCGCGGCGTTGTAGCGGAAGTGAAGGACATCGAAATCGCTTTCCGCCGCCAGTTTGGGAATCAGCGGCCGGGAGTGCGACGAGATCGCCAGGTGCCGAACGAGCCCTCGCTCGCGGAGCTTGCGGGCGGCCTCGAGGATTCCAGGCGCCACCGGCTTGTTCCACAAACCCAGCAGCAGGACATCGGCATAATCGAGGCCGAGCTTGCGCAAAGCCATCTCGGTGCTCCAAGCGACCAGCATCCCGGCGCGCGAATAAGATTGGATCACCAAAACAAACCGGGAGCGTTGCGGTTTCAGATGGCGGATGGCTTCGGCAAACGGCCGGCGCCGCATGCTGCCCCAATACAGGTAATTGATGCCGTGCTCGAACGCTCGCTCCACGGCGGAGGCAGGCACACCGTATGAGGCCGCAATTCCCATCCGGCCTACTTGCAGGCCCGTGCGCCCGAGTATGCGCCGCTCGAAGCCCATCCGCCTCAGATGTTAGCAAGTCGAGCCGAGCGTTGCGCAGCGCCGGCGCAGCAGCAAATTTCAGCCGCGCCGGTGTTGGCGCGGTTCTAACTGCGCGAGGCTCCCCGGTAACAACGCGCTCAGAGATCCTCGAGACGCAGCTTTACGTCGGCCTTGGCCCAGCTTGCTTCGAACTCCTGCCGCACCCATCCCGCGTCTTCGTTCTTGCCTTGCGCTTTGAGCGCTTCCATTAAGCCAAACAACATCCTGCCGTTGTGCGGCACTCGTTGGACGCCCTCGCGGAACACCTTTTCCGCTTCTGCCGCGTTGCCGGCGCGCAACAGCGCGGCGCCCCAGGACTCGCGCAGCGGGTAATACCAGGCGGGCGGCTCGTCGTACGTCAGCGCGTCCTGCATCGCGACGGCCCGCTGCCAGTGTGGCAACGCATCGCCGGGAGATGCTGCGGTGCGGGCCGCCAGAATCTCCGACGCCATGGCGAAGACATCGCCCGGCTTGTTCTGCCCCCAAGTCGCATCGGCTGCCACTGTGCCCTTCGTCTTTTCAAACGACTCCCTCTCGCGTGCTGCGCCGGCGCGATCGCCCCGCGCGGCAAACGCGAGCGCTCGCCCGAAATGCCACATGGTTACGCTGAGCTTCTGGTCACCCTTCGGCTGCGGCAGTTTAAGAACCGCGTCCCAATCGTTGAACCTGAGGTACGTAAACAGGACCGGTGCATAAACCATCTCAGCCATCGGCGGCATGGCCTGCGCCAGCGGCGCAACGCCCGCAGTCAGGGTTTCGGCGGCCTTCATCGCATCGGCCTTGCGGCCCTGCATCGACCGTGCATAGCGAATGAAATCGACGTTGTGCAGGTAGTACGGCGTATACGTGTTCACTGGGTTGTTGATGGCGGCGAAGTAGTCCCGATCTACGGCGGCCGCGCGATCGTTTACGCTGGCGGCCGTTTCCCATTCGCCGAGCACCAGCCAGATGTGTCCCGGCATGTGCACCATGTGCCCTGCGCTGGGGACGATGCCCATCAGCCGTTGTGCGCTGGCGATGGCCCGCTCGGGGGTCCTCGAGGACTCCACGGCGTGGATGTAGAGATGATTCGCGCCGGGATGCTGCGGCCACCGGCGGATCACCTGCTCGAGATTGCGTTCCGCCTCCGGGACGCCCTTGGCCGGCATCCCGTCGGCTGTGTACCAGTGCCAGCGCGTGGCGATCATGAAACTGTCGGCGAGGATCGTGCGCGCATCCAGATCGTCCGGATAACGGTTCACCAGCGCTCGCATCGCTTCGATATAGGCGGGCGGCTTATACTCCGGACACCAACTGGCTACTGCACGAAGGTAGGCGCGCTCGCGCTGCGGCGCCGCCGTCAGCTTCAGGCCGGCGGCCGACGCCTCGCAGGCGCCTTTCAAATTGTAGCTGGGGTCGCCATCCATGTTGATGTAAGGCCCTTGGGCCATTGCCATCCCCCAGTACGGCATGGCCGCCTGCGGGTCCAACTCCGAAGCCTTGCGGAACGATCGCAGCGATTCGTAGCGGTTGAAACCATAAAGCAGGTTCAGCCCCTGGTCAAAAAATTTCTGCGCTTCCGGGTCCTTCGTCGCGATCGGATGCCGCCACGCGCCCAGTCCCTTGTACAAAATCACCGGCTTTTCGGGACCGGCGGCCGCGTGATGCTGCGCAACCGCGCATGCCAAAGGGAACAGAAACCAAGCAGCTTTCAGAAGATTCATGACTGGCGTGCTCCGCGGAGTGGGATACTCGGAGCAGTATAACTCGTCACAAATGGCAGACGCAGCGGCGCAACCCGATATTTGCTTCTTCACGGCGACGGAGTTGGCGCGCCTGCTCCGGCGCAAGGAACTCTCGGCCCGGGAATTGATGGCCGCGCACCTGGCGCAGATCGAGCGCGTCAACCCCAGCGTGAACGCGATGGTCACGCTGGTGGCGGAGCGGGCGATGGAGAACGCGCGGCGCGCCGATGAAGCGCTCGCGCGTGGAGAGCCGTTAGGGCCGCTGCACGGATTACCAGTGGCTCATAAAGACCTGCACGAGACCAAGGGCATTCGCACAACATACGGTTCGCCGCTCTTCCGGGACCATGTCCCGGCCGAGGATGCGATTCTCGTCGAACGCATCGCGGCCGCCGGCGCGATCACCGTGGGCAAGACTAATACGCCGGAATTTGGCGCCGGCTCGCAGACCTTCAACCCCGTGTTTGGAGCCACTCGTAATCCCTATGACCTGGGCAAAACTTGCGGTGGGAGCAGCGGCGGGGCGGCGGTAGCGCTGGCCTGCGGCATGGTTCCGCTCGCAGCAGGAAGTGATATGGGCGGTTCGCTGCGCAACCCGGCGGCGTTCTGCAATGT
>CAYMHP010000163.1:0-13679 GCA_964390225.1 uncultured Solibacteraceae bacterium | reverse complement strand
TTACGACAGCGGGCGCACTCACCCCTATCACCCAAACCGCGCCCGCTTTTTCTTTAGTCGTCAAAAACACCTTCAAAGAGGACGCTACTAAGGTAACGCTCCGCAGTGTCCGGGAGAACGGTGACGATGGTCTTGCCGGCGAATTCAGGTTCTTTCCCGAGACGCACGGCCACCGCCGCCGCCGCGCCGCAGGAGATCCCACCGAGGATGCCCTCTTCCTTTGCCAGCCTGCGCGCCATCTCGATCGACTCCTCGTTGCCGATCAACTCCACCCGATCGACCATCTCGAGGTCGAGTGTGTCGGGAATGAACCCCGCGCCCAAGCCTTGAATCTTGTGCGGCCCTGGCTTCAGCGGCTTTCCGGTCCGTTGCTGCGTGATTACCGGGCTGTTGGTCGGCTCGATCCCCACCGAAAGAATGTTCTTCTTCTTCTCGTTCTTGAAATACCGCGAGACGCCCGTGATGGTGCCGCCGGTGCCAATTCCGGACACCAATACGTCCATGCCGCCGCCGGTGTCTTCCCATATTTCAGGTCCGGTGGTCCGGAAATGAATTTCCGGGTTGGCCGGATTCTTGAACTGTTGTAGCATCAGGTAGCGCCGCGGGTCGGAAGACACAATCTGTTCGGCTTTCGAGATCGCTCCAGCCATCCCTTGCGTCCCTTCCGTGAGCACCAGCTTTGCCCCAAGCGCCTGCAGCACCTTCCGGCGCTCGAGCGACATGGTTTCCGGCATCGTCAAAGTAATCGGATACCCGCGCGCCGCTGCCACAAAAGCCAAGGCAATTCCCGTGTTTCCGCTGGTGGGCTCGATGAGCTCGCGCCCGGGCTTCAACAGCCCGCGCTTTTCCGCATCCCACACCATGGCCGCCCCGATCCGGTCCTTCACCGAGTAAGCGGGATTGCGGCCTTCGATTTTCGCCAGAATGATCGCCTTGCCGCCATCAGTCACTCGGTTGAGGCGAACGAGCGGGGTGCGGCCGATGCTGAGCGTGTTGTCGTCGTAAGATTGCAAATCAGATCTCCCAATTCATCACGTACTTGTTCTGCTTCTCCTTCCAGTCCCGAACCAGATCGGCGAAACTGGTGTTTTCAACGATGGCATCGACGGCTCGGTCGACCCGCTGCCACATGTCGGAGAATGGCGTCTCAGTTTTGCGCCGCCCGCGACCCTTTGCTTGCTGCTGGCCTTCTACGAACCGCAGTACTTCGCCAACGGTGATGCGGTCGCTCGCGCGCGCCAGCAGGTAACCTCCCTCGGCGCCGCGCCGAGATTCCACGAATCCACCTTGCTTTAAGCTGGCGAGAATCAGCTCCAGGAATTTTTGCGGGATCTTCCGGCGACGGGCGATGTCCGCGATTTTGACTGGTTCGCCGGGACGTTGCGATGCGAGATCAAGAATCGCCTGCAGCGCGTACTCGCCCTTTACAGAAATATTCATCCAGACTCAATGCGGCAATCACCGCAGTCCAAGTAGAGATTGTAGGGTATGCAACTGGAACGTGCAATCGCGAGACAGAAATGCCAGTTTTGGGGAAGTTAAAGGAGGGAATCGAATTACAACTGGGATGCCGCGCAGGGTCGTACCCGCTACGCGGCCTCCCAGCAACAACTTTTCGGAAGGTCGACTAGCGGGCGCCCTTGGGGGCTTCGGTGGTGTCTCCGCCCTTCTTCTTCTTGCCGCCCTTTTTCTTCTTTCCCTCTTCCTTCTTGGGGGTCTCCTGCGCGAAGCTCACGGCCACGGTGCCGAACGCGAGTGCCATGCCGAGCATCAGCGTCATCAGTTTCTTCATGCTTGTCTCCTTTGGTTTCGACGATTCCGTCGTCTCGGTTATCATAACGGGCGGCACATGAACGATGTCTTAAGCCGTAATTAAAATCAGTTCATTTCGCGGTTCACCTGCGATCCTGGCAGCCGAGAACGCCTTGCAAGTTTCTCAATTTCAATCAACTAAGGCCTCTAGGAGGCTTGCAACCCCGGCTCGCCGCGCGCATCGGTTGATAGAGTGAAATCGGAATGAAGAAGCCGGAAATCGCTAAGAAACTCGCCCGGCAGTCGGGCGTGAGCCGGGCGGAAGCGGCCGATCGCCTGGATCTGCTTGTGCATCAGATCCTCTCCAGTTTGCGTCATGGGAAGGATGCCGCACTGCCGGGATTCGGCAGATTTACGGTCGACCCGCAGGGTAAAGTGACCTTTGAGCCGGCCGGAGGCAAGCACCGTGAATGACTCTCCCGCCGCGCATCGGGTCGCGCAGATCGTCATCCGTGGGCTCACTGAAGGCAAGCCGGTGGAGATCGACGGTCTCGGAACCTTTTTCCCTGACGAGCAGCGCGGGTTCCGCTTCGAGCCGCGGCCGCCTCGGGTGTTCCTCGCCTACGTGCGGGAGGACCTGGAGACGGCCGAGCGGCTCTACGACGCGCTCGCCGACGCGGGTTTCAGCCCCTGGATCGATGTGCGTAAACTCCTTCCCGGGCAGAATTGGCCGCGCGCGATTGAGTGCGCCATCGAGACCTCCGACTTCTTCGTGGCCTGCTTTTCGAACCACTCGGCCGACAAGTGGGGCGGATTTCAGGCCGAGATCCGCTACGCACTCGATTGCGCGCGCCGCATCCCGCTCGAGGAGATCTTCATCATTCCCGTACGGCTGGACAATTGCCGCGTCCCTCGCTCGATCCAGCGCGAATTGCAATACATCGACCTGTTCCCCGATTGGAATTTCGGCCTCCGGCGCCTGCTCGCGGTCCTGCGCAGCCGGTTGCCAGCAGCTCCAGTTCATTGCGGCACGCTATAGGCTCCCGCACCTGCGGTGTACGCTAACTGCTCTTCCTCTGGTTCGGCGATCAGTGCCGCGGCGGGTTCATTCGCGTGCGTCGCGAGAATAGCGGGATGCAGACTCGCGCGGAAAACCGCCATGTCCGCGGGCCCGCTGAGGACGAGCGAATCCAACTCAATCCGCTCGCCCGACTCGTTGGCCCACTTGCTGTCAATGAGGTGGAACTCGGTCGTCTCCATCTGGCCGCGCACAGCCAGCCTCATCCAGTCCCTCGACATCGCGAGTACGACGGCTTCCATCCTTCGGCCATCGGAATAGCTGAGTGTCAAATACATTTGCTTTGCCTCCACGGATCTCGATTCTGCGGTTGTGGCGCGGTGGGGACAAGCCTGGATTTAGATATGAACCGAGTTTTTGTGACTGATAGGAAAGACTAAGCGGTTGGGAAGCGCGGGTTCGGAAAACTCCGATGTCCGCGAGTTATGCCGGACAGCCGGCGACGATACGTCGCCATCGTCGCCAGCACTACCCGGCGCGCAGGGCGAAGTAAGGCTGCTCCGGAAGCGCGTTCTTGATGGTGGCGAGCCACTCCGCTCGGGCAGCGTCGTCGGCAATCACAGGCTTGCGCTGTGCGGCGACAGCGTCAATGTCTCGGGGGGCCACGCCTTCATTTTCCGGAAGAATCAAAACAATTCTCAGCATGGGGCGCGATTGGCGTAACGTCGTTATGAATTCGGTAACGCCCTCCAAGAAGGGGTTAATCACCAGGAGGTCGATTGCGAGCTTCAGCTCATCGATCAATGCCGCTGCTTCCACCACACCCCTAGCCGGAAACGCTTCGTAGCCGACGGCATCCAGAGCTTGGCCGAGCCAGAAAACGAAACCCAGGTCCCTATCCGTAATGAGGATCGTCGGTTTCATTGCGGCCTCCTTGCAGCTACCGAATCAGATCAAGGTGTTGAATGCAGCACGTTTGTGGCCGTAATGCAAACTATTGATTGGTAAGTCCTACGAATCGACAAAGTGCGCGTACCAGGACAATTCTACAGGGAAAAAAGGCGAACTGTGGAAAATGATACGGCACCCGCACTATAGCGCAGCTCTGATTCCATCCCGGGCCACGCGCAACGGGCGGAAGCCACCGCGCGTTAGCGGTAAGCCTGCTTAGCTTTGCGTTCCTCTTCCGGCTTGATGCTGGGGCCGAACAACTGCTCGAAAAAGCCCTCCCGCACCAGCCGGTCCACAAGGGTGTTGTCGATTACGGCGTGGAAGTCGAAGCGCTTCCACTGGGTCGCCGCCTGTTCGTCGGCAGGATGGTCGATCTCGTATTGGACGGCGGCCGTGGTCACGTAAGGCACGCGCTCGAAGGTATTCGTTCCGGCGTAGCGGTCGTAGACCTTCGCCAGGTCGTTCAGGTCCTCGGGCGTGAACTTCACATACGCTTTCAGGGCGAATGCCTTGTCCTCGTAAAAACGCTTGATAGCCTCGGCGTGCGCTTTGATCAGCAGTTCGGGAAGCTTGGGATTGGCCGCGACCAGCGATCTTTTGAAGAGGTACACGGTGGGAGCGTAAATATCGTCGTAATCGCTGGTATTGGCTAGGCCCCTGAAGCCCTGCTGCTCCACTCTAAAATAGACAGGCGCTGTCAGCATGGTGGCGTCGACGCGCCCGGAGACGAGCGCCGCTGCGCGCCCGTTGACGTCGGTCCCGATCGGCACCCACTGCACGTCGCGCGGGGTGAGGCCGGATTTTCCGAGCAAGGCCACGGCGTAGTTGTAGGGCGCGTCGCCGATCTGGCTGACACCCAGGCGCTTGCCTTTCAGGTCCCGTACGCTCGCCACGTTTTTGGCGGCCATGAGTTCGAACAAGCTCTTGCGGTATGGGCTTCCCAGAATGACGAGGGAACCGTCCTTCGAACTGGCGGTCATGGCCTGCTCGAGCGGGTAATTGGTCATAGCCGCCTGGCCGCTGACCACCATGGCAATCCCGGCGGGATGAATGCCGAAGGCGAGCTCCACGTCAAGACCGTATTTCTCGAAGTAGCCGCCTTCCTTGGCGATGTACAAGGGCCAACTAGTGCCCGTGCGCGTGGCGTAGTTGATGACGACCTTTTGCAGGTGCGCCGGCTGAGTCCAGCCAATTTGTGTCAGCAGCGCCGCGACGGACAGAGCACGGCGGAGGAGACGAAGATCCATCCCGCCCAGTGTACGTCAGTTTGCTCGAGGCCGCGGGCCGGTGGCGCCTGCGCTTTCACCGGCGCCTGGCCACCGTTCACCGATTTTCGATCCAACCCGAATGGAGCCGTTGTTAATTTTCAGGTATGGAAAACCAAGAACGGTGGCAGATGCGGCAGCAGGAGCGATGGCAACGGCGTCAGGAACGTTGGGAGCGCCGGCGCCAACGCTGGGAGCACCGCAGCGCGACTCCCCGGATTGCCGGAGCGCTCGTCATCATTGCGGTCGGCACGGCTTTTCTGCTCGACAACCTGGGTATCGTTCACTTCCGCGAACTCGTTCAGTATTGGCCGGCTATCCTCATCGCCTTCGGCGTGGTCCGGCTGGTGGACGCGCATGGCACGGCCTCAATGATCTGGGGCGGCACGCTCACGGTAGTCGGTGCGCTGCTCCTGCTCGACAACCTGAACATCATTTATTTCGACTGGCGCGTTTTCTGGCCTCTGATCCTGATTGGGTGGGGCGCGCTGATGCTCATACGCCCGTTCCACCGTCGCGCGCATTGGCCGCAAGCCATGCCGGCAGGAGGGATGCCAGGCCCGGCGGTGGTTTCGAACGACGACACGCTAAACCTGTGGGCGGCGTTCGGCGGCGGCAAGCGGCGCATCGATTCGCAGGCGTTCCGCGGCGGTGAGGTCTCGGCGATTTTCGCAGGTTTTGAAGTCGATCTGCGCGGCGCAGCTATGGCGGAGCAGGAGGCCATCATCGACGTGAACGCGACGTTTGGCGGTGTGGAAATCAAGGTCCCAGAAACGTGGACCATCGAGATGCGGGGAGTCGGCATCTTCGGAGGCTTTGGCGATTCGACGGTGCCGCCGCGCGCCGATCAGGTGACCAGGCCGCAGCGGCTGATTATTACTGGGTACGCCGTGTTCGGCGGCTGCGAGATCAAGAACTGAGCCTGGCGGAGCAGCATGCATCCGATACTCGCCGGCAGAACACGTCTTGCTCTGTATCTGCTCGCCTGGGTTCCGCTCGCGGCGGGGCTGGCGATTCAGCTGTCGCGCGCGGGGCAACTGAGCTGGGGCCGGAGTTCCATTTCCGCGGCGGCGCTGGCGCTGTTCTACGCGGTGGTCTGCCTCTCGCCGTGGTACTCGGGCCGCTGGCTCCCCTTCGAACCCGCGGAGATCACCAGCCTGCTGTTGAACCACTCGGCTGCGGCGCTGGTCGCCGCCGGGCTGCTCGCGGGGATTGCCAAGCTGATGGGGGTGCCGCAAGGGCAGCTCGGATTTTTGTTCGGCGCCGGAGTCCTGGTTTACCTGCTGGCAGTGGCGCTGCATTACGTGCTTTTTTCGTTTCAACGTTCGCGTGAGGCCGAGGCGCGCACGCAGGAGGCCCGGGTGCTGGCGCGCGAGGCCGAGCTGAAAGCGTTGAAGGCGCAGATCAATCCGCATTTCCTGTTCAATAGCCTGAATTCGATTAGCGCGCTGGCCACGGTTGACGGGCCGCGGGCGCGGGAGATGTGCCTGCGGCTTTCCGATTTTCTGCGCTCGACGCTGAGCCTGGCCGAACGGGAGAGCATCCCGATCGAGGAGGAACTGGCGCTCGCCAAGACTTACCTCGACGTGGAGCGGGTCCGCTTCGGCGACCGGCTGCGCGTGGGGCATTCGCTGGGGGCCGATTGCGAGAAGTGCAATGTGCCTTCCCTGATTCTGCAGCCGCTAGTGGAGAACGCCATCAAGCATGGAATTGCGGGAATGGTGGCGGGCGGCGAGATCCTGCTGGAAGCCGAGTGCGGGGACGGTCTGCTGCGCATCACGGTGCAGAATGATTTCGACCCCGAAGAACGGGCCGCCTCTTCCAACGGATTCGGACTCGCGAACGTACGCAACCGCTTGAGCGCCCGGTATCACGAGCGCGCGCGGCTGACGACCGAGGTGCGCGAAAACCGCTTCTGCGTTAATTTGGAGTTGCCGTGCGATTGATGAGCGCAGATGCAGCGGGTCCGAGCGGCGCGGCCGCTCCGCGCCAACGGAAAATCGCGACCGTCATTGTGGATGACGAGGAACTCGCCCGGCAGCTTCTCCGCGAATACGCCGCGACCGTTCCGGACCTGGAGGTTGTCGCGGAGTGCGCCAATGGATTTGACGCGGTAAAAGCGATCTCCGAGTTGAAACCCGACCTGGTGTTTCTCGACGTCCAGATGCCGAAGCTGGACGGTTTCGAAGTGCTGGAATTGATCGGCCGGGAAGTGCCGGTGATCTTCACGACGGCGTACGATACCTACGCAGTGCGGGCCTTCGAGGCGCATGCGGTGGATTACATTCTGAAGCCGTTCAGCCTCGACCGTTTTCAAGTGGCTGTGGACCGGTCACGCCAGCGAATCGGTGCAGCGGTTCCGAACGCCGGCGAACTGGCCGCGGCGGCGCGCGAACCGGCGCACTATGCCTCGCGCATCGTGGTGAAGGACGGGACCAAGGTGCGGATCATCACCACCGAACGCCTGGACTTTGCGGAGGCCCAGGACGATTACGTGGCGCTGCACGCCGAAGGGAAAAGCTACCTCAAGCAGCAGACCATTACGAGGCTCGAATCGCTGCTCGACCCGCAGCAGTTCGTGCGCATTCACCGCTCGTACCTGGTGAACGTCGCGAGGGTGGCGCGCATCGAACCATATACCAAAGGCAGCCGCGTCGCAGTTCTGATCGACGGCACTCAGTTGCCGGTGAGCCGTGCCGGATACGACCGGCTCAACGCGCTGCTCGGGCTGGGATAATTCCTCACTCAACGCGTCTCGAAGACGCGCCCAGGATGAGCGCGAGGATGCAAACATGTGTGGAAGGAGAACGCGACCATGAGCCAATCCCGCTTCGTGCACGGGCCGGAGAACGTCTCGATACCCGGATACGATTACGGCCGGCCGAGCGCGGCGCATTCGCCGGTTTCGCTGGAGGAATTGCGGCAAATCGAGGAGAGCGTAGGATGGAGCGAAGAGGACGCCCGAACGCTCCAGCGCCATGGCGATATCTTCACCAATCGCGGCGAGCAGATGGTAGATACGTGGCGGGCCATCATCGGCGCGCATCCGTACCTGGCAAAGTGGTTCTTTGGGCCGGACGGCAAGCCGGATGACGAGTACAAGGCCAGGGTGAAGAAACGGTTTGTCCAGTGGGTGGTAGACGCCTGCTTCCGGCCGCATGACCAGGCCTGGCTGGATTACCAGGAGGAAATCGGACTTCGGCACACTCCGGTAAAAAAGAACCAAACGGATGGAGCAGAGACGCCGTCCGTCGTGCCGCTCCGGTATTTGATCGGATTCGGGACCACGGTGACGATTACGTCGCGAAAATTCTTCATGGAGGCCGGAGTCCATGGAGAAGAATTGCAGAGGCTCGAAGATGCCTGGGTGAAGGCGGTACAACTGCATTTGACTCTGTGGGCGCGGCCTTATGCGAAAGAAGGGTTGTGGTAGGCGTCAGAATGCCGGAACCGCAGTCATACGCGCCTGGCGCGCGTTTAACCGCGGGTTTCCAGATTCACCCTTGCGCGAAGGTATGTTTTGATCTGGTTTGCTCGATCGGACGGACTCGCCGGTTCGACAGAGATAATGTGAAAGCCAAAATCGCTGTAGACTTTTTCGTGCACACGTTCGAAATGGACCGCATCCTCCCGACTGATTCGCCGCGCCGCGGTGGGCGTGATGAATCCGAGGCTCCGGATAAAGAACACCTCCGGCTGAAAGCAGCCTCTCGCGACGACGCGCTCCAATTCCTGTGAGAGGAAGAGGGATCTTGGACGGCCGAGATAGTCGGACAGGGCCGCGGTGCAGAAAATCGATCGGTCATGAAACTGAACTTCACCTGGCGAGTGTGAGCTCTCGAAGAGCCGAGTTCGTTGCAGATGGGTGATCTCGTCAATGAAGGAATGCCTGGACCACGGCTCAGCAAGGCCGTGGGCCTGCTTGAGAGCGATAACGTCAGTCGCGGCCTCTTCGACCACGCTGAAACCATCAACTTCGAGCTGACGAATGATCACTGTCTTGCCGGCGCCGGGCGCGCCCGTCAGTATGTACCTCTTCAACTTGACCGGTTCTTCTAATGGTTCATGCACTGTAGTATCTCTATGTCATGTGGGCCAGGCGTGAGCGCCTCCCCGGTTTGTGAGTGCCAATTTGCCGGTGGCAGGAACGCGAATTTCCGAATCGCCAAGCGCCGGGAAGTTGTATTAGGCGAACGGCTGTGGAAGCGCCGGTGAGGTTAACCGTTACCGCCGCGGCTTAAACCCTGCTGCCTTCCACTACGGAGAAGAAGCTGCCCTTGACCGGGTGCACCTGCTCCAGCCGTAGGTCTGCGCCGCGCAGCAGCTCCCCGAATTCCTGAGCCGTACGCTCCTTCCCGCCAAAGCTCACCATCATTTCCAAGTCAATGAGGCGATGCGGGTGGCCGATCGATTTGCCGGGCTGAAGAACGATTTCGATGATCAGAACGCGGCCATCGACGGGCATCGCGTTGCGAATATTCCGTAGAATCTGCACAGATTTTTCGTCGTCCCAGTCGTGCAGGGTGCTCTTGATAAAGTAGGCATCATAGCCGGGAGTCACCGCCTCAAGAAAATCTCCTGCAAATACCTGGCAGCGATCCGCCAACCCCTCGCTGGCCAGGAAACGGCGCGCCACTTCGGCCGTCCGAGGCAGGTCGAATACGGCGCCCTCGGTTTGAGGATGCGCCCGGAGAATGTCGGCCAAAATGTGCCCGGGCCCGCCACCAACATCCATGATCTTCTTAAATCGGCCAAAGGCAAAGCCGGCAGCGATTCGCGGGCCCTCCGGTCCATAGATCCCCTTCATGAATCGGGCCATGGTCTCGCTGCGCTTCGCATCGGACGCGATGTGCTCAAAGAATGTTTGTCCGTTGACCGCCGCGAATGCAGGATTACCGGTTTGAAGCACCTGTTCCAACTGTTGCCATCCTCGCAACACTGCATCGTCGTTCAGGATCAGGCTCATCTCGCGAAGCGACGGGTTCGCGTCCGTGCGGAGGTAGGCGGAAACCTCGGTGTTGGAGAAGCGGCCATCGGCATGTTCCTCAAAGACACCGACGTACGACAGGGCGCGCAGCAACCGGCGCAGCGCTTGGGCGGGAATCCCGGCTGCGGGGCTGAGTTCCTCCACGGATTGGGCAGTATCGCCCAGCAGGTCGGCCACGCCACGCTCGACAACGATTCGCAGCGCGAGGGTGATCCGGGACCCCATCAACAGTTCCGCCAAACGCATGTATGGCTCAGGTTGAGCTGATACGGACGGAGCCGCAGCGATAGTCATACTTGTGATCTCATTGGACTGGTTTGTTGAGTATCCGGGAGGCCGCAATGCGCTTGAACAGCTTTTTCCGGCGCAGCGCCCAGTATACCCGATTCTCCAAAACGAATCGATGCGCCGCGCGACCCGGCTCCAGATGCCGCCACGCTTCCGTCAACGACCGTCTGAGTCTCGCATTTCCGCAATTCCTTAACGACTCCGGCCGATTGAATCAAGCGCGGAGATCATTTCGGGAGGAAGTTGGAGCTTTGCCGCGTCGAGATTCTCGCGGAGATGTTGGGGGGACGATGTCCCGGGAATCAGCAGGATGTTGGGCGAGCGCTGAAGAAGCCACGCAAGGGCGACCTGCATAGGGGTGGCCTTCAGCGCTGCCGCTACCGCGTCGAGTGCCGACGACTGTAACGGTGTGAAGCCTCCCATCGGGAAGAACGGCACATACGCTATCCCTTGCCTTTCGAGTTCAGCGATGAAGCCATCGTCGTTCCGGTGTACAAGGTTGTACATATTCTGCACGCACACGATCCCGGTAATCTTCTGAGCCTCAGCCAACTGCTTTGGGCTGAGGTTGCTCAGACCGAGCTGCCGGATCAGCCCCTGGCGTTTCAGTTCGGCGAGCACCATAAGCGGTTCTTCGATCGACTCTTCCGATGGCTCCATCATTCCTCCCGTCCGCAGGTTGACTACATCGAGGTGGTCGAGCCCGAGATTTCGCAGGTTGTCATGAACCGCATCGATCAGTTGCTGACGCGAAAGAGCAGGAATCCACGACTTGTCTGCATCGCGTCGGGCGCCCACCTTGGTGACGATCACCAGGGACTCCGGATACGGATGGAGCGCCCGCCTGATAATCTGATTCGTCACATGCGGACCGTAGTAGTCGCTGGTGTCGATGTGGTTCACACCCGACGCAATGGCTTCCCGCAGGACAGCAACCGCGGCGTCGACGTCCCGCGGAGGCCCCCACACCTGCGGACCGGCCAGTTGCATGGCGCCATAGCCCAAGCGATTCAAGGTCATCGATGTGCGCGGAAGCGTGAAACTGCCGCCAAGCTCCGTCGATCTCGTCATCCCGTTTCTCC
Source organism: uncultured Solibacteraceae bacterium (assembly GCA_964390225.1). GTDB lineage: Bacteria > Acidobacteriota > Terriglobia > Bryobacterales > Bryobacteraceae > PSRJ01. Next base: position 2,336 of record CAYMHP010000163.1, on the reverse strand, counting down.
TTTAAGCGTTCAGAGTCGCAGTAAACATCTTCGCCTGTTTAGATGAGCGGGGAGATCAAGGCGGGGTCGTATTTGCCCCCGCGTTCCGTCGAATTGGTACAATTCCGCCAATGGCCGATTCCGTGTGGATGCCGGCTTCCGTTTCCGCCGCGCCAGCACCGAGAGCTCGTTCGCGACACTCTGCTTTCGTTCGCGTCACTCATTGGATCACCACCTTAGCGTTCCTGGCTCTGCTCGTCACGGGAGTTGAAATTCTCATCTCTCATCCGCGCTTCTATTGGGGCGAGACCGGCAACGTGCTGACGCCTCCGTTGTTCCAACTGCCAATTCCGGCCTCCAGAGGCACCGTACCCACCGGCTTCGGTTACGTGCTTCCCGATCAGAACGGCTGGAGCCGCTATCTTCATTTTCAATCCGCCTGGGTTGCTGTCTTGACCGGGTTATTGTATGTAGCCGTCGCATTCTTCACAGGCCATTTCCGGCGGAACTTGCTTCCCGCGCGAGCCGACCTCTCGCCCAGCGGGCTCGCGAGCGTAGTCGCCCAGCATTTGCGTTTCAGGCCCGCAAGTAACGAAGAAGCCTGGTCGTACAACGTCCTGCAGCGCCTCACGTACCTGCTCGTGATTTTCGTTCTGTTTCCGTTGGTAATCTGGACCGGCCTAGCCATGTCCCCCGCGATTGCGTCTGCGATTCCGGCCGCGGTTACGGTTTGGGGCGGCCAGCAATCCGCACGCACCATACACTTCTTCATCTCTCTGTTGCTGGTGCTCTTCCTGTTGGTGCATGTGGTTATGGTTTGTCTAGCAGGATTCCGAAACCGGGTGCGAGCCATGATCACCGGCCAGCCCGCCGAACCAGTGGAGCGATCATGAGCAAGATCTCGAGACGGAAGCTCGTTACCACCGGCTTGGTGGCAACCGCAGGCGCCTCAGGGCTCGCCGTAGCTGCGAGTCTCGCGCGGCGTTATGGACTCATCCCGCCCGATGGCGGTGGCCTCTACGGCCCGGGCGAAACTCTGACCTACGCTGCGCAGCGGTTGCTGACGCGCCACTCGTCCGCGCGCGAGTTCCATCGCGACCAGATCTCGAAACCTCCGTTCGCAAACGAAGTCGGACGGTTGGGCGAAGCCTTCAGGCGGCTGCAGCAGGGCAACTTTGCCGAGTGGCGCCTCGTGGTGGATGGAATGGTCGCCCGCCCGGCCTCCTTCGCGCTTGAGGAACTCAAGCGCTTCCCCGTCCGCAGCCAGATCACTCATCTGGCCTGCGAAGAGGGCTGGTCGTATATAGCCGAATGGACCGGCGTGCCTCTCTCTCACGTCCTGGAGGTTGCAGGGACTCTCCCCCAGGCCCGATACGTTGTCTACCGTTCCATTCAATCCGACTGGTGGGAAAGCATCGATATGGCCGATGCATTGCACCCTCAGACTCTCGTCGCGCACGGTATGAATGGCGGTGAGCTTCCCGTCGCGTTCGGCGGACCTCTTCGACTGCGCGTTCCCCGGCAACTCGGCTATAAGAGCGTCAAGTACATCACGCGCCTGACCGTAACCGATAGCCTGAAACCGTTCGGCAAGGGTTTGGGCTCCGTGTCTCCAGAATATGGATACGCGTGGTACGCGGGTATCTAAGCGTGTAGGGAAATCGTTGGGTGAGAAAGCATGGAGCGGGGTACGGGAGTCGAACCCGTCTAAATCAGCTTGGAAGGCTGACGCCCGACCGCTAGGCCAACCCCGCGCGTCTTTTCATTCTAGCAATGCGCGCCGGTGGATGCACCGCCGAACCGGCTTGTGCCACCATAGAGAGTCTATGTTCGAGTCCGATAAGGTGATGTTCGAGATCTACCGGGAAACGGAGTACACGGGGAAATACCGCGTCGTCTACTTTACCGAACTGCAGGATCATAATAAAGAAACCGAGATCAACCACGCCATGGCCGGCGAGCATTTCTTTGACGGCTTCATCAAGAACTACCGCAAAGACGAGGCCAAGGAGATCATCGACGCGTTTCTCAGCCGGTTGAACAACGGCGAGCGCGTCGCTCCCGAAGACGTAGAACGGGCGCTCGGCGATCACATGGCGTAAGGCAATTGGCCGCCTGCGCAGGCCTGAGCGGTTTCGCCGGAAGCTTGCGCCATTCCAGATAGGAGGTTCCCGCTGTGACGAACTTGTTTTCAGAGGAGATGCGCCGCAATCCCTATCCGGCGTATGACCAATTCCGGAAGAGTTCGCCCGTGCTCCACGTCCCTTCGCTGGATTTCTGGATGCTGTTCGATTATGACGACGTGAAGCGCGTCATCAACGACGACGAAGCGTTCAGCTCCAGCATGTTCCATGCAG
>CAYMHP010000162.1:6341-13695 GCA_964390225.1 uncultured Solibacteraceae bacterium | reverse complement strand
AACATCAATAAAAAACCCCGCCAGCGCACAAAGCGCGGGCGGGGCTTGTTGGCTAGTAGACGGAACTACTTCGTGGCCGGAGCGGCGCTGTTGGTGGTCGCGGCGTTCTTCTTCGCCTTATGCGCCTTCTTCACGTGCTTCTTCGTCTTCGAAGTGCTGCTCTGGGTCTCCGTGGTGCTGCCCGATGCAGACGGCGCCTGTGCGGCGAAAGTAAATGGTACGGTGGCAGCGGCCAACGCGATCGCAAGTAAGCTCTTTTTCATTTCGTTTTCTCCCTCGCGGGCGTTGTGCCCGCTTACAATCCCATTCTGCGGCCGGACGCCTGGAAACACGATAGCCCGCGCAGGCTAATCACGGCGCCCAATCAGGGGCTAACGCGGTTAATCTTTCTTAGTGTTTGGGTTAATGTTCTTTAGTGTTTGCGCCTAGCTCGCATAGGGGATAGTTTGCGCGTTGGCGCAAGGGCGATACTGTAGACGCCTATGCTTCCGCGCCAGATCACGCACCAGAGGATCTTTCGAGTTCTGATCGGGGGCTTCAGCCTCGTTATCCTGCTGCTGCTGGGCGCCGCCATCGTCGGCATCCGCAATATTCAGCAGATTCAGGAGAATGCGGCGAGTCTGGTGCGCGAGCAAGCGGTGACCAACCGCCTCATCGGCGAGTTGCAGCACCAGCAGACCAGCTTAAGTGAAGTTTTCTCAATCCTCGCCCGCGACCCCGACTCCGTGGATTACGACCACATGATCATGCAGTTGGATGAAGCCGATCGCGACATCAACCGCATCTCGGCGGAAGGCGCGCAGACCGAGGAGCGCGCGCTTTGGGACCGGCTGCAGCATGCTTCGTTAACGTTTTCGGCCGAGGCGCGCAGGCTGCTCAGCGACGAAAACGCGGAAACTTATTTGACCATCGATCTGTTTCGGGACCATGAGGCATTTGTGTCCGTGATCGCGCGGCTCATCTCAGCGGAGTACCGCAAGGTGAATGCCGCGCAGGCGCAAATCGACCTGCGGTCTTCGCAGCTGTTGGAAGCTTCGCTCCTTTTTTCGTCGGCGAGTGTTCTGCTGGCGCTGCTGTTTGCGGTGGTAACGGTGCGGATGGTCCTGAGCCTGACGCGCAACCTGGAATGGCAGACCGCGGAACTGGGCCGCGTCTCCTGGCACATGCTGGAAGACCAGGAGGCGACCGCGCGGCGCTTCTCCCACGAGTTGCACGACGAGCTGGGACAGTCGCTGACGGCGGTGAAAACCAATTTGACGGCCATCCAGCCGCCCGACGAGCAAGGCCGCGAGCGCATTGCCGATTGTCTCCGCCTGGTGGATGAAGCCATCGGCAATGTGCGCCAGATGTCGCAGCTCCTTCGGCCCACGATTCTCGACGATTTTGGCCTGGAGGCGGGGCTGCGCTGGCTGTGCGAGGGGTTCATGGCTCGCACGGGAATCGCCGTGAATCTCCAGTCCACCTTCTCGGGCCGCCTGCCCGATGAAACGGAAACGCACCTGTTTCGCATCGCGCAGGAGGCGCTGACCAACGTCGCCCGCCATGCCGGCGCCAAGCACGTGGAAATGCGCCTGGAATCGCAAGGCGACCAGATCCGGCTGTGTGTTCAGGACGACGGGCGAGGGCTCACCGCTTCCCCCAATGGCCGCGGGCTTGGCCTGATCGGGATGCGGGCCCGCGCCCGCAGCGCCGGAGGCGACGTGACGGTGCAGTCGCGCCCGGGCGAGGGTGTTCTAATTGAGGTGCGGGTGCCGCTGCGGCATGAAACGTATTCGCATTCTTCTGGCTGATGACCACGCCGTGGTGCGGCAGGGATTCAAGATGATCCTCGGCGCGCAGCCCGATATGGAGATCGTCGGCGAGGCGGGAAACGGCCGCGAAGCTGTGGAACGGGCTGAGGAACTGAACCCCGATGTGGTCGTGATGGACGTCGCCATGCCGGAATTGAACGGCATCGAGGCGACGCGGCGCATGACCGCTTCCCTGCCGCACACGCGCGTGATCGCGCTCAGCATGCACAAGGACTCCGTCTACGTGCGGGAGGTGCTGCGCGCGGGGGCGCGCGGCTACCTCCTTAAGGACTCCGGCGCAGGCGACCTCGTTTCCGCCGTGCGCGCCGTCGCTTCCGGCGAAGGATACCTCAGCCCTGCCGTTTCCAACGCGGTCCTGGACGATTACCGCAAGCACGTCACCAATCCGATCGACCTGCTGTCGAGCCGCGAGCGCGAAGTGCTACAGATGCTTGCCGAGGGGAAAACGAACAAGGAGATCGCCACGGTGCTCAACCTGAGCGTCTACACGGTGGACGCCCACCGCGGCCGCATCATGGAAAAACTGAACCTGCACAGCATCAACGAGCTGGTGCGGTTCGCGGTGCGCAATGGGCTGATCGACTAGAAGCAGACCTGCGCCGCTTCCGGAGCAGCTGAACGAAGCTAGTTCAGCCCCTACAGCTTGCAGGCCAGCGTCAGGCCGTCACCCATCGTTGCCATACTCAGGGCCACGCGGGAATCGGTGTGGAGTTTCCGGTTGAATTTACGGATCGCTTCGGTATCGGCATCGCGCTCCCGCGGGTCGATCACCCTGCCGCTCCACAGCACGTTATCGGCGGCAATCAGCCCGCCCCGGCGCAACAGAACCAGCCCGCGTTCATAGTAGTTCTCGTAGTTCGTCTTGTCGGCGTCGATGAAGATGAGGTCGAACGTTCCCGCCTGTCCCTGCGCAATGAGCGCATCGAGAGTCTCCAGGGCAGGGCCGAGCCGGAAGTCGATCTTGCGCTCGACCCCCAGTTCCTGCCAGGTCTTCCGCGCAATCGCCGCGTGCTCGGTGCTTCGCTCGCAGGCGATGATTTTGCCGTCGGGCGGCAGGGCCAACGCCATCCAGCCCGAGCTGTAGCCTAAAAAGACGCCGATCTCGATGGCCTGTTTCGCGCCGAGCAGCAACAGGAGCAAATGCAGGAACTGGACCTGCTCCGGGGCCGAGCACCAACGCGCCATCGGGTGGTCCTGCGAGGCCTCGCGCAGCCGCTTCAAAGACTCCGGCTCGCGCAGGGTAACGCTGCCGATGTAATCGGCCAAATCGTCGGTAATCTCGGTGTAGGTTCGGCTCATGCGGGAAGCTTCAATTCTATCCCGCGACGAACATCGCGACTGCGGCGCACGTCATCACCGCCGCTGTGATCCAGCCCAGCCACCGCAGCAGCGGCGGATTCACCCGATCTCCCATGACCGCGCCGTCGCCGGTCAGCAGAACCACCAGAACGACCAGCGGCGGCGCTAGCACGCCGTTGGCCACCGCCGACCAGAACAGCATTTTGACAGCATCGAAACCGGCGTAGTCCAGCGCCCCGCCGACTACCATCGCAATGGCCAGCACCGAATAGAATCTCTGCGCGAGCCGGGGACGGCGCTCGAGCGATCCGCCCCATGCCATGGCTTCGGCGACGGCGTAAGCACAGGATCCCGCCAGCACTGGGACGCCGAGCATTCCCGTTCCGATCAGGCCGGCGGTGAACAGCCAGTAGGCACCATCCCCCACTAATGGCCGCAACGCCTCCGCAGCTTGCCGGGCAGTGGCAATGTGTGTTAGGCCGTGGGCGTGAAGGGTAGTTGCGGTCGTCAGGATGATGAAGTACATCACAATGTTGGAAAAGAGCATTCCCAGCAGGACATCGTTCCGGGCATGGCCCAATTCCGCCGCCGTGGCGCCCTTTCGCTGTCCCACCGAACGGCGGCCGATAGCCCGTTCTTCTTCTACTTCCTGGGCAGCCTGCCAGAAGAACAGGTAGGGGGAAATGCTGGTCCCCAGGATGCCCACCAAGCCCGAAAGGTACTCCGCCGACCAGTGGAATTCCGGCAGGAAGGTGCGGCGCAGAACCTGGGCCCAGTCCGGCTTCGTGATGAAGGCCGTGATCACGTAGGCAAACAGCACCAGGGTCAGCCACTTGAAGACTCGCGCCAAGGTCCGGTACGAGGTCCAGGAGAGCAGCGCGACAATCACCCCGCCGTAAACCGGGATCCACCATAGCGAGTTCAGTCCGGTCACCATGTGGGTAGCCTCACCCATGCCACCTAAATCGGCCGCAATGTTGATCACGTTGGCGACGATCAGTAACAGGCACGCACCCCAAAGAATGCCGCGCGGATACCGGCGCCGGACCACAGCCGCCAGTCCTCGCCCGGTGACCATCCCCAGCCGGGCACACATCAGCTGGACAGCCGCCATCATCGGAAACGAAAATAGGGCGGTCCATAGCGTACCGTAACCGAACGCGGCTCCTGTTACCGAATAAGTCGCGATGCCGGAAGGGTCGTCGTCGGCCGCGCCCGTGATGAGTCCCGGACCGAGTTGAGAAAAGAAATCGCGAACTTTGCCGGGCGCCAGGAGTTTGCGAGGGAGTTGTGCGGGAGGGTTGGCGGCCTTCAGGCCGTCTGGCTGCGACATCAAAAACCTACCTCATGATCTCGCGAATTTGTTACAAATTCATTCACATTCGGGGCTCCGGTTCACAAACCGCGCCAGATCCAGAGCCCGCCAACGTAACTTGCAACCCGGGCGGCGTTCGGTATATCAATAGAGAAGGAGCTTTAGCGCCCGGGTCTGGACGTGCGCCTTGCCGGACCTGACACCCAAGTTGATAGACCGATGTTCCCTTTAGCCCTAGACACCACGTTGAACCTGGTATGGCTGATCATCGGTATGGCCGCGGTATTTTTCCTGAGCCGGGTGGAGCGGCGCCATCATCCGCTGAGCACGAAACGGGCCCGTCTACGCCGCCTCTTCGCCGTCCTGATTGTCACGCTTGCCCTGTTTCCGAGCGTCTCATCAAGCGACGATCTGTTCAGCTTTTCGCTGATCAACACCCACCTGGGAAAACACGGCGGGTTGGGCAGCACACCACCCGAGGATTCCAAAGAGAAGGCCGGCCTGCAACTCTTCCGGCTGCTCGAAACGCTCAACCACTATCAGGTTGCCCGGATCTTCACCGTCACGCTGGCTCTTTGCTGCGTGGCATTCGTTCTTACGTCCTGGCGCGAGCCATCCACACGCCCCATTCTCTGCAGGGCAGGCCGCGCTCCTCCGCTGGCGTAATTTTTTCCCGACTGCAAAACCCCCGGCCGCGGGAGCTTCTGAGTCCCGTGGCCAAGTTGTTTCAGTTTGGTGGAGGAAATCATGTCACGCGACGCGCGCGTGTTCCCTTTTCTGACGGTTCGACTACCAGGTGTTTCTCGCAGCGCGCCCTATCGCCGCCCGGAGGTGGCATGCGGCGTCTAACGCGATACATCTCAATTGGAGTTCTTGCCGTGACTTCCCTAAGCACGAGTGCGTTCGCCCAGCGGGCCTACTCGTGGGAAGAACTTCGTGACCGGTTTCTGTCCCAGAACCCGACTCTGCTAGCGGGACAACTCAATGTCACGGAGTCGAAGGCGCAGGAGATCACGGCGCACCTGCGTCCCAATCCTGAATTCACTTTCCTTACGGACGGAACGCAGATTACACCGTCTCAAGGAGTCTGGCAGCCTTTCACCAGCACGTTGTTCCAAACCAGCTTCAGCTACCTGGTCGAGCGCAGGCACAAGCGGGAGTTGCGCACCGAAAGTGCTCGCCAGGCGACGTCGGTCGCCGCGTTTCAGCAAACCGACCTGGCACGGAATCTGCTGTTCACGCTGCGCGGCGCGTACGTCCAAACCATGCAGGCCAAGGCGGTGCTGGCGCTCTCCAGGGACAACCTGGCCTACTACGATCGGGTGCTCTCGGTCGGTAACGACCGCCTCAAGGCGGGCGACATCGCGCGGGTCGATTTCGACCGTCTGCAACTGCAGCGCGTCCAGTACGAATCGGACGTGCAGACCGGCGAGGTCAACCTGCGAAACGCGAAGATCCAGCTTCTCATGCTGCTCGACGACCGCACGCCGGTCGATCAGTTCGACGTGTCTGGAACTTTCGACTTCGCGGAGCAGATCCTACTGCTGGACGACCTGCACAATCAGGCGCTGGCCGGTCGTCCCGATCTGCAGGCCGCTACACAAAGCGTCGAGAAGGCTAGGGCCGATTACCGCCTGGCGGTGGCTAACGGGTCGACAGATCCGACGTTTAGCCCGTGGTGGGCCCATAATCCCTCGTTTAACAATCCGTACGCGAACGACACGATGGGGGCAAGCGTGACGATTCCGCTGCGCATCTTCGATCGCAACCAGGGCGAAAAAGCCAGGACACAGATCGAGATTCAGCGCACCGACCGGCTGCGGCAAGCCAGTATGGCGCAAGTCCTCAGCGACGTCGATTCGGCTTACACGACTCTGAACAGCAACCTCGCGCTGCTCAAGCGGTATAAGTCCACATACCTCGATGAGGCCGCTAGAGTGCGCGACACGATTTCCTTCTCATATCAACAAGGCGGAGCGTCGTTGCTCGACTTCCTCAACGCGCAAAGCGATTACCGCAACACGCAGCTCAGCTATTTGAACCTGGTGGGCGCCTACATGACGGCCGCCAATCAACTGAATTTCGCGGTGGGCCGCGAGGTGATCCGATGAAACGAACTTCATACTTGAAATTGGCCGCCGCGCTCGGGTTCGCCGTCTTGCTGGCGGGCTGCAGCGCGGAAGGTAAAATCGATCCCTCTGCTGGAGCCCCGCCCGCCGCACAGGTGGAGCACGAAGGCGAGTCCGACGTGTTCAAGGTCGAGCATCCGGAGCAGTTCCCGCTCGCGACCGCGATGAAGCATGTGGCGGCTCCTGAGCTGAACGTGACCGGAGTGGTAAATGCGGATGTCTCGCGCAATGTCCCGGTCGTTTCGCTGGCTTCCGGGCGGGTGGTGGAGATCCATGCGCGCTTGGGAGATTCCGTCACCAAGGGCCAACTGCTCATGCGCGTGCAGAGCAACGACATCACGTCGGCGTTCGCCGATTACCGCCACGCAGTGGCGGATCAAAAGCTCGCGCGGGCGCAGCTCGACCGCGCAAAAATCTTGTACGACCGCGGAGCGATTGCGCAGAAAGACCTCGAGGTCGCGGAAGACACCGAGGCTAAAGCTACGGTGGACGTGGAAACGGCGCAGGAACACCTTCGGGTGCTGGGCGCCGACCCGAGAAATCCCTCTGCCCTGGTCGACATCTATGCTCCGGTGTCCGGCGTCATTACGGAACAGAACACTACGACTGCCGCCGGCGTAAAGACGCTCGACAACTCACCGAACTTGTTCACGATTTCGGATCTTTCCGACGTCTGGATCGTCTGCGACGTCTACGAAAACGACCTGCGTAACGTGCATTTGGGCGAGTACGCGGACATCCACCTCGCTGCGTATCCGAATCGCGTGCTAAAAGGACGCATCGACAACATTGGAACCGTC
>CAYMHP010000162.1:4323-6331 GCA_964390225.1 uncultured Solibacteraceae bacterium | reverse complement strand
GACCCGAATCTGCGCACCGAAAAGGTCCGCATCCAGGTGCAAAATCCCGGCATGCTGCGCATCGGGATGTTCGTGACCGCCACGTTCCACGGTCAGACGACGCAGGTAACGGCGGAGATCCCGTCCGCGGCCGTGCTGCACCTGCATGACCGCGATTGGGTCTATGTGCCGGCGGGCGACCGGAGTTTCCGGCGTATCGCGGTAATCAGCGGAAAGATGCTGCCTCAAAATATGCAGGAAATTCTTTCGGGCATCGGGCCCGGAGAGCGCGTTGTGGCAAACGCCCTGGTGCTCCAGAACACGGTGGAGCAGTAGGGGGTACCCATGATCCGCCGTATCGTCGATTTCGCGCTCAGCAACCGCTTTCTCGTGTTGATCGTAGCGTTCCTCTTGTTCTTCTGGGGTGTGATTTCGTTTCGCCGGCTTCCGATCGAAGCATATCCGGACGTTGCCAACAACTACGTCCAAGTCATCACGCAGTGGCCCGGGCGCGCAGCCGAGGAGGTCGAGCAGCAGGTGACGATCCCGATCGAGATCGTCATGAACGGGATTCCGCATCTCGAGCATCTGCGTTCCACTTCTTTATTCGGCCTCTCGAGCGTGATGCTGATCTTCGACGACGATTCGCAGAACGACTGGAATCGGCAGAAGGTACTCGAACGCTTATCGACCCTCACTCTGCCGCAGAACTTGCAGCCGCAGATCGGCAGCGATTACAGTCCCGTAGGCCAGATCTATTGGTACACGCTGAAGAGCACCAATCCCAAGTACGACCTGATGGAACTGAAAACAATCGAAGATTGGGTCTTGGAAAAACAGTTCAAGTCCGTTCCCAACGTCGTCGACGTGGTCAGCTTTGGAGGGACTACCCGCGAGTACCAGGTACGGGTTGACCCGGACAAACTGGTCGCTTACGGTCTCAACATCGGGCAGGTCGAGCAGCAACTCGCGAATAACAACACCAATGCCGGGGGAAATTTTATCGAAGCAGGCCTGCAGCAGATTAACGTCCGATCGATAGGCCTGTTTCAGGATGTCGCCGATATCGGCGGGACTGTCATCAAAACGCAGACGGGAACGCCCATCCGAATCGAAGACATCGCGACCGTAACGCAAGGTCCCAAAATCCGCCTGGGCCAGATTGGAAAGGCCATTCACCGTTCGGATGGCAAAATCGTCGATAATGACGACGTCGTAGAAGGGATCGTGCTCCTCCGCAAAGGCGCCGAGTCTGATTCGACTCTCGATGCCATCCACGACAAAGTGAAGGAACTGAACGAACAGATTCTGCCGAAGGGTGTCAAAATCGTTCCGTTTCTGGACCGCAGCGACCTGGTCCACTACACCACCCACACCGTCCTCCACAATTTGACTGAAGGCATCATCCTGGTCACGATCATTCTCTTCCTCTTCCTGGGGAACGCGCGCGGCGCGCTGATCGTCGCCATCACGATTCCATTTGCGCTGCTGTTTGCTTCGATCTGTCTCGATCTGCAGAAAATTCCGGCCAACCTGTTGTCGCTCGGCGCGCTCGATTTCGGCATGGTGGTGGATGGAGCGGTCGTGATGGTCGAGAATATCGTGCGCCACCTGGGCCGGCGCGACGCCGCGCCCAAACCCGTTTTGGCGAGCATCCGGGAAGCCGCGCACGAAGTGCAACGCCCGGTCTTTTACGCAATTGGAATCATCATTACCGCGTACCTGCCAATCTTCACTCTGCAGAGCGTGGAGGGCCGACTGTTTAAGCCGATGGCGTGGACCGTGGCCTTCGCCCTTCTCGGCGCGCTGATTTTCTCGATGGTGCTGGCGCCCGTCCTCTCCAGTTTCCTGTTTCGGAAGGGGACGCGCGAGTGGCGCAATCCGGTGCTGCTGTTCGTTACCGAGCGATACCGGCAGACGTTGCGCTGGTGTGTGGGGCACCGGCTGGTGGTCGTAAATGTCGCGATTCTCTCGCTGGTGGGAGCGTTCTTCCTCGCCAGCAGCGGCGTGATCGGCTCCGAGTTTCTGC
>CAYMHP010000162.1:0-4313 GCA_964390225.1 uncultured Solibacteraceae bacterium | reverse complement strand
CTGCCGCACCTCGACGAAGGCGCCATTTGGGCGCGCGGCACGCTTGCCCCCAGCACGGGCCCCACGGAAGGCACCCGGCTGATGGACCAGGCCCGGATCCTGCTAAGCTCCTTTCCGGAAGTTACCCAGGTCGTATCGCAGGTCGGCCGCCCTGATGACGGTACCGACACAACGGGGTTCTTCAATACCGAATACTTTGTAGATCTCAAACCGAAGGAGCAGTGGCGGCCCGTCTTCCGCCAGGACAAGAACCAATTGATTGCGGCTATGGATGCGCAACTGGAGAAAATCCCCGGAGTCTTGTGGAACTTCTCCCAGCCGATTGCCGATAACGTGGAAGAGGCGGTCAGCGGTGTCAAGGGCGAACTCGCGATCAAGGTTTACGGCGACGATCTCAAAACGCTGGAAGAAAAGGGCGACCAGATTGTCGACGTGATGCGCAAAATACACGGCGTTCAAGACCTGGGCCTTTTCCGCGTGATCGGCCAGCCCAATCTGAACCTCGTCGTGGACCGCAAGGAGGCTGCGCGCTATCAAATCAACGTCGCGGATATTCAGGATGCTATTCAAACAGCCGTTGGAGGAAACGCTATCAGCCAGGTGCTGAAGGGTGAGCAACGTTACGACCTGGTAATGCGTTACCTTCCTCAGTACCGCAATACAAAGGAAGCGATCGAAAGTATACGCCTGGTCGCGCCGTCTGGAGAGCGCGTCGCGCTGGCGCAGGTCTGTAAAGTCCAGGTGGCGGACGGAGCTTCGGAGATTTACCGCGAGGGCAACTCGCGCTATGTTGCCATCAAATACAGCGTGCGCGGGCGCGACCTCGGCAGTACCGTTGAGGAGGCGATCCGAGCCGTCGGAAAACAGGTGAAGCTGCCCGAGGGTTATAGAATCGACTGGGCCGGGGAGTATGCGAGCCAGCAGCGTTCGCAGAAGCGGCTCATGATCGTGCTGCCCATCACGATCCTGGTGATCTCTATTATTCTTTACTCAATGTTTCACTCGTTCAAGTGGGCGTCGCTGATGCTCGCCAACATCGCCATGGCGCCATTGGGCGGGCTGCTGGCCTTGTGGATCACCGGGACGCATTTCAGCGTTTCGTCCGGGGTCGGCTTTCTGGCGCTGTTCGGTGTTTGCGTGCAGACCGGCGTCATCATGCTGGAGTACATCAACCAGCTCCGGGCCCGGGGGCGGGCGATTATCGATGCTGCCGTAGAAGGCGCGGTTTTGCGGCTCCGGCCCATCATGATGACGACTCTTGTCGCGACGCTGGGATTATTGCCTGCCGCCATGTCCCGCGGCATCGGCTCCGATTCGCAGCGCCCGTTCGCCATCGTCATCGTAGGCGGACTCATGCTCGCCATGTTCCTCAATATCTTTCTGCTGCCCACGCTCTACGTCTGGGTGGCGGGCCCGGGAGACGCGCTGCCCGAGGCGGAAGCCGAATTCGACGAAGAGCTTTGATTCGGGCGGGCGCTTAGCAATTCGCCACAGCCGAGCGGCACTTTCAGTCGCGCCAGTGATGGCGTGGTTCCTCGCGGGAAAAACTTTCCCCGCGGCCAATAAATTGCTTGCTGCAAATTGATGGTGATCGTGCACCCTGCCCGCGTATCCCTGGTGCTCTTTGGGGCGGGACTCCTGATTTTCGCTGCGTTTTCCGCCACCATTCGGGGAGGCGCGCGGCGCGTCGGTGAACTCTATCGCGAGCACTTCGCGCGGCCTCACCGGGAGCGGCAATTAATCGCAGCCATCGCGTTCTTCCTGGCCTTCGCCATCGTCCGGCTGCTCACACACAGCATTCGAGCCGGCCGGGGTCCGTTCCATAACCTGGAGGTTGGCGGCCGTCACATTCACCACCTCGTGTGGGGCATCCTGCTCCTGCTCACTGTTGGATATGGGTGGCTGCTGCAGATCGGCACCGATGTGCGCAGCCGGTCGAGATGGCCTGGAAGGATCATGTCCTTTCTCTACGGCGTAGGCGCCGCCCTGACGCTCGACGAATTCGCCCTCTGGCTGAACCTTCAGGACGTCTATTGGGAACGGCAAGGGAGAGCCAGCATCGATGCGGTGCTGCTTTTCGGCGCCTTGCTGGCAATAGGCGTAATCGGCGGCCGTTTTTTGCACGAGGTGGCGCGTGAAGCCTTACGCCCACTTCATGGTAGAGCACACCGCTCGTTGCACCCCTGATTCCGAGGCCGGTCTCCCGCGCGTGTTACCATCCGTAACAGAAGTTCGCGGGAACTGGGGAAGTTCGAACGCGCCGAAATGTGGGGGGAAAGCGGGTGGACGCTGAGGCGCCCGAACAGTATGCAACATCATGATTCGGGCTCTCGTCGATTACGCATTAAATAATCGCTTCATCATTCTGATCGCGGCCCTGCTGCTGCTCATCTGGGGCGCCATTTCATTCCACAACCTGCCGGTCGAGGCCTACCCGGACGTTGCCAACAACTACGTCCAGGTGATCACGCAATGGCCCGGCCACGCGGCGGAAGAGGTCGAGCAACAGGTCACGATTCCGATCGAAATCGTGATGAATGGCATTCCTCATCTCGATCACTTGCGCTCGTTCTCGGTGTTCGGACTCTCCAGCCTGTCGCTCATCTTTGATGACGAGTCGCAGGATGACTGGAACCGCCAAAAGGTGCTGGAGCGCCTGTCACAACTGAGCTTGCCCAACGGCCTGCAACCGCAGATCGGTTCCGATTACAGCCCCGTCGGCCAGATCTATTGGTATACGCTTCGCAGCACCAACCCCAGGTACGACCTGATGGATTTAAAGTCTCTGCAGGATTGGACGCTTGAGAAACAGTTCAAGTCGGTGCCCAACGTGGTGGACGTGGTGAGCTTTGGCGGAATCACCCGCGAATACCAGGTGAAGCTCGACCCGGACAAACTCGTCGCCTACGGCCTCACTATCGCGCAGGTGGAGCAGCAGCTTGCGAATAATAACGTGAACGCCGGAGGCAGCTTCGTCGAAGCGGGATTGCAGCAGGTCAACGTGCGCGCCCTCGGGCTGCTGCGCGACGTCTCCGATATCCAACGCACCGTCGTTAAGACACAAAACGGGACGCCGATTCGCATTCGCGACCTCGGAACCGTTTCCGAAGGCCCGAAGATTCGCCTGGGTCACATCGGCAAAGCAATTCACCGGGAAGACGGCAAGATCGTCGACAACGGCGATGTCGTCGAGGGAATCGTGCTCCTGCGCAAAGGCGCCGAGTCGGATGCCACTCTGGACGCCATCCATGACAAGGTGAACGACCTCAACGAGCACATCCTGCCGCGCGGAGTGAAGATCGTTCCCTTCCTCGACCGTAGCAACCTGGTTCACTTTACGACGCACACGGTGCTGCACAACCTGACCGAAGGCATCATCCTGGTTGCGGTGATCCTGCTGATATTCCTGGGCAACGCGCGCGGAGCGCTGATTGTCGCGCTCACCATCCCGTTCTCACTCTTGTTTGCCTCCATTTGTCTGAGCCTGATTAAGATTCCAGCGAACCTGCTGTCTTTGGGGGCGCTCGATTTCGGCATGGTGGTGGAAGGCGCGGTGGTAATGGTGGAAAACATCATCCGTTACCTGAGCCATAACCAGGAACACGGTGGCCGCCCCATCGATCGCATCCGCGATGCGGCGCACGAGGGGCAGCGGCCCGTGGTCTATTCCATCGGCATCATCATCACGGCGTACCTGCCGATTTTCACGTTGCAGCGCGTGGAAGGGCGCCTGTTCAAGCCGATGGCCTGGACCGTCTCGTTCGCGCTGCTGGGCTCGCTGATTTTTTCGATGTTGGTCGCGCCCGTGCTCACCAGCTTCGTCTTCCGCGGCCACACGCGCGAGTGGCGCAATCCCGGGATGGTCCTGCTGACGGAGGGCTACCGCCGGGCGCTCAAAATCGCGATCCGGATGCGCTGGGCGACGCTGGCGGTCGCTGCGGGAGCGCTCGCCGTATCGGCGTACCTGGCGCTCGGCGGCGCCATCGGCTCCGAATTCCTTCCGCATCTGGATGAGGGCGCAATTTGGGCGCGCGGCACCTTAGCGCCCAGCACCGGCCCGACCGAGGGCACCCGCGTGATGAACCAGGCTCGCGTGATCTTCTCCTCCTTCCCCGAAGTGAACCAAGTCGTCAGCCAGGTGGGGCGGCCGGACGACGGCACCGATATCGCGGGTTTCTTCAATACCGAGTACTTCATCGACCTGAAGCCCAAGGAGCAGTGGCGCCCCATTTTCCACCAGAACAAGGACGCGCTCATCGCCGCAATGGATTACCAGGTGGAGAAGATCCCCGGCGCGCTCTGGAATTTTTCGC
>CAYMHP010000161.1:5126-13727 GCA_964390225.1 uncultured Solibacteraceae bacterium | reverse complement strand
CCCATAGCGTAGTCAGCCGTCCCCCTGATGATGTAGCCTGTTTTTTGTGAAGACGCCAGATGCTGTCGAAGTCCTCACGGTCGATGGGCGCGAGATCCGCATTACCCATCCGGATAAGCTCTATTTCTCCAGGCAAGTGAAGGTCTCCAAGCTCGAGTTGGTGCGTTATTACCTGTCGGTGGCGCCCGGCGCTCTGGCCGGTATCGCCGATCGCCCCATCGTGCTCAAGCGTTTCGTCAACGGCGCCGAAGACGAAGCTTTCTATCAAAAGCGTGCACCTAAGGATCGCCCCTCGTGGCTCCGCACGGTGGTTTTGTCATTCCCGTCGGGCCGTACCGCGGAAGAGGTGGTTGTCGACGATGCTGCGGGCCTTGCCTGGATAGTAAACCTCGGCTGCATCGAACTTCATCCCCACCCCGTTCGGTCGCGTGATCTTGATCACCCGGACGAACTCCGCGTCGACCTCGATCCGGGGCCGGGGGTTTCCTGGGAAGACGTCCGCACGGTCGCGCTGGAAGTAAAAGCCTTCCTTTCCGACGTGGGCCTGCAGGGCTGGCCCAAAACCAGTGGTTCCCGAGGCATGCACATCAACGTCCGCATCCAGCCCAGGTGGACCTTCGCCGAAGTGCGCCGCGCCGCCGTGGCCCTGTCGCGCGCCGTCGAACGCCGGCGGCCGGACATCGCCAGTTCCAAGTGGTGGAAGGAGGAGCGGCACGGCGTCTTCCTCGACTACAACCAGAACGCCAAGGATCGCACCACGTGCTCGGCCTACTCCGTCCGCCCGCTCCCCGACGCTCGCGTCTCCACACCGCTCGATTGGGTTGAAGTCCCCGAGTGCGACCCCGCCGCGTTCACCATCTTCACCGTGCCCAAACGCTGCGAGACGGTTGGCGACCCGCATGCCGCCATGGACCGCCACCCTGGTTCGCTGGAAAAGCTCCTGGAACTCGCCGCCAAAGATGAGGCCGAGGGCCTCGCCGATGCCCCCTGGCCGCCTCACTTTCGCCGCACAGAGGGAGAGGCGCCGCGAGTGGCACCCTCACGCGCGCGCTCCTCCCCCAAGCCACGCACCAAAATGCCCCTGATCACGGTCGCCAACTCGCCCGATCGCGACGCTGCCCTCGCCGGCCTCGAGCGCTGGAAAACGAAATACCCCGGCGCCGCGGCACATCTGGCCGTGGACGACGTCCTGGTCGACTCCATGCGCGGCCGCTCCTCCACCTGGACCCGTATTCGCGTCAACCTGCGCCACGTCCCCGAAGACATCCGGCCTCGCCAGGAAACGCCCGATCCCGATGACGACCCCACCCGCCAGTGGCGCGAACTGCGCGCCGGCCGTGGCTCTCGGAAGAGTGGTGGCGGGTCGCAGGAATAACGGAAGCACCGCTCCCTGGGCCAATCGGGGCCGCAAGCCGGCTGACAGCCTGCCCCATTTCGGAACACTCAGCGCGCCGCTGCAAAAATCTTGGCCAGTTCGTGGGGCGGCGCTACTTCCAACTGTTCATACGTGCAGTCCCGCGGTCTCTTATCCGTTCGCCACCTGCGGAAATGCGCCATGTGGCGAAAACGGGAGCCCTGCATGTGCTCGTACGCCACTTCCACCACCAGTTCCGGTTTCAGCGGCTCCCAGGAAAGGTCCTTGCCGCGGCTCCAGCGGCTTTGTGCCCCCGGCACGCGGCGTGCCGTCTCTCCGTCTGCCGTCAGATGGCCAACCCATTCCTTCCACGGGTGATCGGCCAGTGCGTTGGTGCGATACGGCGCCAGAAAGTGCAGCAGTTCCCTTCGCTTTTCCGCCGTGAAACTCGCGCATACGCCGACGTGCTGCAGCTTACCGGATTTGTCATAGAGCCCAAGCAGCAACGACCCGACCGCTTCGTTCTCCGCTCCCTTGAACCAGCGAAATCCCGCCACGACGCAATCGCACTCCCGCTCGTGCTTCACTTTGAGCATCACCCGCTTGTCCGGTTCGTAGTTCCCCGAAGCCGGCTTGGCCATCACCCCATCCAGGCCTGCTCCTTCAAATCGCCGGAACCAGTCCGAGGCTGTGGCCCGTTCCTGTGTCGCCGGCGTGATGTGAACCGGTGGGACCGCGTTCCGGAGGATATTCTCAAGCATCCTGCGTCGTAATTGGAAGGGCTCGTTTCGCAAATCCCGCTCACCGTCCGAAAGCAGGTCGAAGAACACAATCGAAGCCGGCGTCTGCTCAGCCAGGAGCTTAACCCGCGATGCCGCCGGATGCAGCCGCATTTGAAGCGCCTCGAAATCGAGCACGCTCCCGCGCGCAATCACGAGTTCCCCGTCGAGCACGGCGCGCGGCGGCAATTGAGACTCGAGCGCCTCGACAACCTCGGGAAAATAGCGGTTCAGCGGCTTTGTATCCCGGCTTTGGATTTCGAGTTCGTCGCCGTCCCGGAAAACCAGGGCACGAAAGCCGTCCCATTTCGGTTCGAAGATCCACTTGCCCTCGCTCGGCAGCTCATCCACCCGCTTTGCCAGCATCGGCAGTACCGGAGGATTTACAGGAAGGTTCACGCCCTCATCTTATACCCGGCTTCCCAGGAGATAGCTCTCCGACGCTCCTTGGCATCGTCCGCGCCCTCTCAAGAATGCTCCCGACCGTCAAGTGCGGTCGGCAGCAGGCCCGCGACGGCTTAACTTGCCAGTTTCCGGAACAGCGCGATACACAGCAGCCCAAGACCCCCGAGCAGAGCGGTGGACGGCTCCGGCACCTGAGCGGGCTCGAAGAGATTTGTGATTTGAGCCGTGAGGTTCCGGCCGTTTGTGGTACCCACCACACCTAGGTTTCCGGCGGTGTCGTACGTGGTCGCATTCGTCGCCACGACCAAGAACTCAGATGACTGGCCCGAAGGCAATGTGAGATTGAAGAATGTGCCGCCACCGGCGGAGCCGCGCATGACGGAAACGGGAGCAACGTCTCCGGAGCCGGTGACGTATCCGACATCGGTCGTGTAACCGAAGAATCGGGACAAAGTCAGCTGAGTGACTACGATTTGGGAGCCGGAGTTCAGGCTTACTTGAAAAGCAAAGTCGAGGCAGCCGGAACAAGTAATTCCGAGGGGGTCCCGCAAGACAAGCTCTTCATAAAATCCCGCCGTTCCGCCGCCGAGCTGAACGGCCCCCGTCAGGTCGCCGAGGAGCGGCGGGGCCGAAGACACCGTGAACACATCTGGCGACACGGTGTTACCCGGTGTCACTACATTGGCGCTGAGGGGAAAGGTCATTATCCCGAGCAAAGCTGCCGCGACGAGATAGAAGGCGCGAGTCAACTTCATGCGAAGAAGTATATCCAGCAAAAGCCCGATCTTCGAGCCTGCAAAGCGCAACGTCGGTGCGAGCCGACACCGGCCGCCTCGACAAAAGTTAGGAACTTCCTGTTTTACCGGCTATGGAACCGGTCTTCCAGGAGTCTAGAACTTCATCGGGTCGGGGCTGATCGGGTCGATTACGTCCGGCCCGGGTTCGCCGGGTTCTTGGGCCGGAGGGCCGGGCGGCTCCGGATCTGGGTCCGGGTCTGGCGGTGGCAGTTTCGGGTCGTCTTCCATGCTGTTTTTTGCCGCACGCCTCACGCCATCCAGCATGGCTGGATGAGCACTTTGGCACAAGCGCCGGAACCAGTGCTCGCCGGCTTACGGACGTGTAAGGCGCGGAGGGCGATAATGGCAGGCATGATCCTCGTCACCGCTCCCGAAGGAAAATCCGAGGCGCTGCGGCACGCCGTGGAATTGACCAATTGCGATTTGGACGGTCTCCTGGACGGGCTCAGCACCACCGAGCAGAACCAGTTTTGGAGCAACCTGCACGGATATGCTCTGGCAGAAAAGCAGGGGCGGGGAAGGTCCGCGCACCTCAGAGGCGCGGGCGGATGACGGATCGTGTAAGGCAAGCCCTCGATCGGCTGGATGAGAACTTAGCGCGGCACCTGGAGAGGATCGCGCATACCGATCAGCGGGAATTCTGGACCATCCTCCACCAGGCGTGCGAAGCGCAATTACGGCAGAGCAAGCAGCCTGTCGCCAAGCATGGCGGCAGCCGGGTTCCGTAAGTCGCGTTTACGGCCGATGCGCCCGTAGCGGCCGTACCAGCAGAGTAAGAACGAATCCCACGGCCAGCATTGCCGCGAGCACCTGGAGCGGCTTATCGTAAATGTGGACCTTGCTCGCTCCCGATGGCAGCGCCGCCCTGGCGCGGTTCGATAGCTCGCCGATGATCACTGGACCAACTACCGCGGCCGCGCTCCGGGCGGTGAGCACCGCGCCGTGAATGGCGCCGACGTTCTCCACTCCAAAAATATCCGGAATGGTGGCGAAGCCGCCTCCGTACATGGTGAAGACCACGAACAGCGCACTCTCGAACAGCAGCCATTCGCGCGTGGGCCCCGGCGCTCCACCCAGGGGCCGCCGAACGCTGCGCTTAACCCCAGCAGCATCCGTGCGGTCGTGAATGTGGTGTAGGGAGGACTGAGCCACCAGGGATTCCCGGGCAGCAGCGCCTGAATGGGACGATTAAAAGTACTCCATGCATAAACGGAGCCGATTCAGATGGGAACGGCTACGGCACCCACGGGAATAAACCAGCGATTAAATCGCTTTCACCTGGGTTGCAGAAACTTCGGTGTGTTCGGCAAACATGATTAACTCTTCTTCAGACGGGCCCCGCTTGGATCTTAGGCAATTTCCGCGCGCCAATTGGTCGGTTCCACTACAGATCTTTACAAAAACGTCGATAAAGCTTTACGGAGACAGTGCGTCGCGTGGGCGCAGGATGCGTCCAAAAGAGTGGAAGGAGAAGTAACATGGCACGCTTCGAAATGCTGTTGGATCCGCTCAGGATGGGGCGGGAAGCGGAAGCTCTACAAACGAATTTGCGCAAGCGCATTGTGGGGCAGGAGGAGGCACTACGGCAGATCGTGGATGTGTATCAAACATTTCTCTCCGGGATGTGCAGTCCGGGGCGGCCGATCGGCTCCTTCCTGTTTTTGGGCCCGACCGGTTCGGGTAAGACGCGAACCGTTGAAGCCATGGCCGAGAGCCTGGTGGGTGACGCCCGCGCGGTCATCAAAATCGACTGCGCCGAATTTCAGCACAGCCACGAGATCGCCAAACTGATCGGCTCCCCTCCGGGATACCTGGGCCATCGCGAGACCCATCCCCTGCTCAGCCAGGAAGTTCTGAATCAGTACCACACGCAGGAAGTGCGGCTGAGCTTCGTTCTGTTCGACGAGATCGAGAAGGCGAGCGATGCCCTCTGGAACCTGCTGCTCGGCATTCTGGACAAAGCCACGCTCACGCTGGGCGACAATCGTCGGGTGGATTTCTCTCGCGCCATGATTTTCATGACGAGCAACCTGGGCGCGCGGGAAATGGATGCGCTCGTGCGGCCGAACCTGGGCTTCGCCCGGGCGGAGCAGTCCGCCGCCATAGATGAAAAGCGTAGCGGCAAGCTCTCGCGGACGGGGCTGGATGCGGCGCGCCGGCGATTCTCCCCCGAGTTCATGAACCGCATCGACAAGACAGTGGTCTTTAATCCGTTGGGTGAATCGGAGTTGCGGGGCATCCTCGCGCTGGAAATCGAGCAGGTGCGGGAGAGAATGTCGCGCGCAGTGGGCACCAGTGCGGTAGCGTTTGACCTCAGTGAGGACGCCCAGGACTTTCTCCTCCGCGAAGGAACGGATGTACGCTACGGAGCGCGCCATCTAAAACGCGGCATCGAGCGTAGTCTGGTGCAACCGATGTGCAACCTCCTGGCCACCGGCCAACTACAGGCGGGTGACTCGCTCCTGGTCGAATTCGACGACGAGCGCAGCGGCCTGGTGTTCCTCAAAGAGTGCAACTCACCGGCGCCGCCCGCCAGCGCCGAAAGCGCCAGCGGGAAATCGATGGCCGCGTGAGGCCCGGGGTAGCTTGGCTTCAGCCGCACCGGTTACGGCGCGGGTCTGGCTACGGTGGAGCGTTCGTGTAGCAGGACCCGCGGCATGACTGCCGGGGGTGAAGTAGCGCGTGTCCGGGGGACCCAGCTACACACCCACGGCGGCGCCCGGGTACCGCGTGATCTTCTCTCGTTTCAGAATATGATCAAGGTGATGCTGCATGTGGAGCACGTAGTCTTCGATCAGAAATCGCAGTGTGACGGGTGAGCTGTTGCCCACAATGCACAGGCGCTCCAGGAGGCTTGCGGGAATCCGTTCGACGAGGCCGGCGAGGAACCCGTTATACCGTTGCCAGAATTCGATGAGTTCCACCCAGGGTAGGCCGTTGTAGCCGTGCAGGCTGACCCAGCCGTCCTGCTCATATCCCGGTCCCTGAAACTGCGGCTCCAGGCAGGCGCGCACGAAACGCACGTGATTGTTGGTTGCCGAGTCGATCAGATGTCCCAGCTCTTCTTTTTGTGACCAGACGCGCTCGTCCGGCTTTGCGCCCGCGTCGGCTTCAGAGACGCTCCGCAGCAAGGGCGCTTCGCGCTCGATGGTTTGTCGGAGGAACTGGGCAAGTTGGTGGGGCATGACATATTATATCGGTGTAGCATGCGTTTCGAGCCACTGCCTTTGCTGGCTCAACGCCCGCCCACCACATTGGCTACCCTGGCACAACCCGTTGAAGTCGCGCGCGGTCCGCGCTGGATCATCGGCCGTGGAGTCGATCTATCACTGGTGATCGGCAGCGGACTGGCAGGTTACGTGTACCTGCTGCTTTACGCGGCATTCCATCTGCCGGCCTCCTTTCTCTGGTGGTTCTGGTCGCTGGGGTTTGACGGAACGCATATCTTCGGAACGGCTTCACGAACCTTCTTCGACAGGGAGGCGCGCCGCCGCGATCGCGGTCTGCTGTTCGGGAGCCTCGCGTTCTTTTTCCTGCTGGGGCCTGTGATGGTGCTCGCGGGAATGAAGGGGTACCTCGCGTTGCTGGTGGGAGTCTGGGCCTACTATCACGTCATCCGCCAGCATTACGGCTTCATGGTCCTTTACAAAGTCAAGAACCGCGATTTGCGTCCTCTCGACAACACGCTCGATCGACTGTTTCTGGGAGTGATGCTGGTTTTCCCGCCTTTTCAGCGGTTCTTTATTCGGCATCCGCGGGAACTGGGGTTGCCGTTCTCGCTGGCTGGTTGGGAACCCGTGGCGTGGACCGTCGTGGCGGTTACAGTTTCGCTGTACCTGGCGCGCCAGATCGTCCGCGCGCGCGCCGGCGACCCGATCGACACGCCGAAGTATTTGCTGTTCTTATCGGTGATCCCTCTGCACTGGTTCACGTTTGCGTTTCTGAGCTGGCAGGCCGCGGTCCCCACCGTCACCATCGTGCATAACCTGCAGTATCACGCGATCGTCTGGTTTCACAATCGGAACCGGTATGCGGACCTCTCCACGCCGGCGCGCAACGGCTTGATTCCCGCCGCGGTGAGCCGCAGCCTGCTGGCTTACGGTGCCGTGGGTTTGCTGTTCAGCGCACTTTATCGCATCCCAGGCTTCCACCTGGGCAACGTTTCCGACCTGGCGTTCGGATTATTCTGCGGCTTCGGGCTGACCCACTACTATCTGGATAGCCGCATCTGGCGCGTCCGGCACGACCCGGGTCTCCGGGCCGCGCTACAGCTATAGCGGCAACAAGATCGCCGGCGCTCGCTGCTAAGCTGGAGCTTTGGTTCCCACATCCGCCCCGGGCGAGCGGCGTGTCTCGTGGACGCTGTTCCGGCCGACATTCCGGTATTTGATGGCGACCGAGGCGCACGTTTATGCGCTGGCCATCGCCGCCAGCGTGCTCCTGTCGTTTTATCCTTTCGTAATTGTGATGGTCTCGCTCTGCCGCAACGTGCTGCACTGGCGCGCGGCGGAGGCCGCGATCTACCTGGCGCTGAATGACTCGTTCCCCGGAAACCTGGGGGACTTCGTACGCCGAAACCCGCCCTCGCGGGCGGCCGTGCAACTCGGCTCCATGGTTCTGCTGCTGTTCACGGCAAACGGAGTCTTCGAGCCGCTCGAGGTCGCCCTGAACCGAGCCTGGGGAGTGGCGCATAACCGCTCCTACATCCGCAACCAACTCGTCGCGCTCGGGCTGATTTTCGCCTGCGGCGGCCTCGCCCTGCTGTCGCTCCTGTTCACGGCTTTAAACCAGGGATGGATGGCCGATTGGGGCGGCTCTCATTTTGGCGTGCAGACGTGGCTAAACCTGCTGGTCTTCAAAATCGCCGCCGTGCCAATCTCGATCCTGGCGCTATTCCTGGTCTACTGGCTGCTGCCGAACCGGAAGATCGATCCGGCGGACGTCGCGCCCGTCGCCATTCTTGTCGGCCTGGCGCTCGAGGCCATGAAATACTTGAACCTGCTGCTGTTTCCCCTGATGCGGGACAAGCTGCAGCGCGAATACGGCGTGTTTCATAACTCCGTCACGATTTTGCTTTGGAGTTTTCTGGCTTCCCTGGTGGTGCTGGCGGGCGCCGAGTGGGCCGCTCGCCGCCACCGCAAAGATCCGTTATCGTGAGACGACATGCCGACTGATTGGAAAGCCCTGGCGAAGGGTCGAGGACTGCGCGTATCCGCGGAGGATGTCGACCGCATCACACGGCGCATGGACGCTCTCGAGCAAATCT
>CAYMHP010000161.1:0-5116 GCA_964390225.1 uncultured Solibacteraceae bacterium | reverse complement strand
CCCTCGCTCTGGGGCTGAGCTGGGAGGACGAGCCCGCCACCGCGTTTCGTGCCGAGGCGGAGAACGCGTGACCATTGGCGAGGCCGCGCGCGCGATGCGGGCGCGGCAGGTTTCTTCAACCGAACTCACCCGCGCGGCAATTCAGCAGATCGGGCGTCTCAACCCGAAGCTGAACGCATTCATCACGCTGACCGCGGAGAGCGCGCTGGAACGTGCCCGCCAGGCGGATTCCGAACTCGCTGGCGGGAGCGATCGCGGCCCCCTGCACGGGATCCCAATCGCGCACAAAGATCTGTTTTTGACGCGTGGCGTGCGGACCACGAGCGGCTCCAAAATCTACGAAGACTTTGTCCCAGACCACGACGCCGCAGTGTTAGAGAAGCTCGATGCCGCCGGCGCCGTGTCGCTCGGCAAGCTCAACATGCACGAGTTGGCGTACGGCATCACCTCCGAGAATCCGCACTACGGAGCCGTTCGCAATCCCCGCAACCTGGAGCATATCCCCGGCGGGTCCAGCGGAGGCTCGGGCGCCGCCGTCGCGGCGGAGCTGGTCTTTGCCGCGACGGGCAGCGATACGGGCGGATCGATCCGCATTCCCGCGGCCTTTTGCGGCGTCGTTGGCCTCAAGCCGACCTACGGCCGCGTGAGCCGGTTTGGGGCGCTACCGTTGGCATTCAGCCTCGACCACATGGGGCCGCTCACGCGGAGTGTGCGCGATGCGGCCCTCGTGCTGAACGCGGTGGCCGGTTACGACCCCCGTGATCCTGCTTCGTCGCGCCGTGCGGTTGAAGATTTTCTGCCTGCAGAGGGCTCCTCCCTTCGCGGAGTGCGGATCGGCATCTCCGAAGAGTTCTTCCAGATGCTTGATCCCGAAGTGGAGTCGGCCGTGCGCGCCGCGTTACGTGAGGCGGAATCCGCCGGCGCCGCGGTCCGCCCGGTTCGCCTGCCCGACCTGCCCTCGATGACGGCGCTCGCGCAGATTATCCTGCTCGCCGAGGCAGCGGCGGTAATGCAGCCGCACCTGAGCCGGCGCGAGCAATTCGGCCCGGATGTGCTGGCGCTCTTGGATCAAGGTTGCCTCGTGGCGGCCGCGGATTACATCAACGCGCAGAGATTGCGCCGACGGATACAACGCGAAATGGGCCGCGTTTGGGAGCAGGTGGATTGCGTCGTCGCGCCGGCTGCGCCGATTCTGCCGCCACGTATCGGTCAAATGACGGTAATGCTTGGCACCCGCGAAGAAGATGTTCGAAGCGTCACCACCCGCTTTATGCGGCCCTTCAACTTGCTGGGTCTGCCGGCGCTCTCGATGCCGTGCGGCGTCAGCGGCGCGGGGTTGCCGATCGGTCTGCAAGTAGTCGGTCCGCCATTCGGGGAACGGCTAGTCCTTCACATAGGAGCTGCAATGGAAGACTGCAGAAATCAGCTCCCTCGATAAGCACGCGCCAGCTGACTCGAATTCCCAAATCAGTACAAATGCAGTCCCGAAAACCATATTGGACCTAAGTGGTCCTGGTGACAACGGCTTACCTGTAATTGCACTGTCATCGGTGTCCCTCCTCGATAGTGGTGCTGCGAATTCGGGGCCCAAATCGGGGTGTCAGTTCTTGCATAAATCCTTTGCATCCAACCGTATTTAGCGTTACTTTTGGTGGTATCAAATTTGCTAGCTGTGTGAGAACCTAGCTGTACCGGGGACGACATCAACTGAAGGGGGAAGGAAGTATGCGCAGTTTGGCTGCAGCGGTATTCATCGCGCTGTTTGTGGTCGCAATGCTGGGTTTTGGCCAGGCGACGGACGGGAACCTGGTAGGGACAATAACGGACGCGACAGGCGCTGCCGTTCCGGGTGCGACGGTATCTGTCACGAACCGCGCGACTGGGGTTAAAACAGAAACCAAGAGCGGCGACGCCGGCGAGTATCGGTTCAACAACATCCCTGTGGGGCAATATAATCTCACCGCAACCGCATCGGGCTTCGGAACGGCGAGTCTGGCGAACCTGAACATTGAGCTGAACAAGACGGCGACCGCGAATGTCACGCTGCAAGTCGGAGCGGTCAGCGCGACCGTCGAGGTAAGCGAAGCAGCGGCCACGATCGACACGACAACGGCTCAAGTTCAGAGCAGCTACAATGCGACTCAGATCGTCAACCTGCCGATCGTAGAGAACAACAGCGGCGGTACTTTCTACGGCGCGCTCAATGCGTCTCTGCTCAATTCCGGTGTGACCAGTAATGGCGGTGTCGGTCAAGGCACGGGGCCGTCCGTTGGCGGCCAGCGGCCGATGAACAACAACTTCATGATCGAGGGTGTAGACAACAACAACAAAGCCATCACCGGCCCGCTGGTTTATGTTCCAACCGAAGCCACAGCGGAATTCACGCTGCTGCAGAACCAGTTCGGCGCGGAATTCGGTCATTCGACGGGTGGTCAGTTCAATACCGTTGTCAAGAGCGGGACCAATGAGTACCACGGTTCGCTCTACGAGTATGTGCAAAACAACCGTATATTGAACGCCCTGGATACACAGTATACGAATGCCGGCATCACGAGCATTCCGCGGCTGGATCAGAACAAACTGGGCGCCACGTTCGGCGGACCGATTAAGAAGGACAAGCTGTTCTTCTTTGCCAACTTCGAATATGCGCCGCTCGGCCTGGCTTACACACCGCAGAACCCGGTGGAAGCTCCCACCGCGGCCGGCATTGCGATGCTGAACGGGTTAGCCGGCACGCCGGGTTTCTCCACGACGAACTACAACATCTTCAAGAAGTTTGTTCCTGTGGCTCCGGCCCAAACCGGCAAGGATGCCACTACGGTGGGTAATCTCAACGTCCCGATCGGAGTGCTCCCGATTTCCGGCTCCTTCTTTAACAACTATTACACCCTGGTGAGCAGCGTGGATTACAACCCGGGCAGCAAAGACCAGATCAGAGGGCGATTTATCTGGAATCGCAGCGACTCGTTGGACAATAATGCCAACCTTCCTGCTTTCTGGACGACGCTTCCGCAGCGGTATTATCTGGCTTCGATCGCCGATTACCACACCTTCAGCCCTTCGGTAACCAACGAACTGCGATTGGCTTATAACCGGTTCAGCCAGTTTTACACGATTACAGCGGACAAGTTCCCGGGCCTCGATGCGTTCCCGAACATCCAGTTGGATAACGATCTGGGCTTACAGATCGGCCCCGATCCGAACGCTCCTCAATATACGATCCAAAATACCTACCAACTGGTTGAGAACATCAATTGGACCAAAGGCAACCACACCTTCAAGTTTGGTTTTGACGGACGTAATGTGATCTCGCCTCAGCATTTCATCCAGCGTGAGCGTGGCGATTACGATTATGGCGTTCTCGAAGAGTATCTCTACGATGTAGTCCCGACCGATCAGGCCCAGCGGAACCTAGGAAGCACGAGCTACTACGGGAACCAGTGGGCCACCTACCTGTACGGCAACGATTCCTGGCGGATCAAGAACAATCTGACGGTGAACCTGGGCGTCCGTTGGGAGCGCACGACTGTTCCCATTGGAATGACCTATCAAGCGCTGAACTCGATTTCGAATGCCCCCGGGTTGATTCTATTCAACGCACCTTCGACGTTTAACAAGGCGTTTGCGCCGCGGATCGGTATTGCTTATTCACCCGGCACCAGTGGGCACACCTCGATCCGGGCGGGATTCGGCATGGCCTATGACGTCATTTTCGATAACGTGGGCTCCACTGCCTATCCGCCCCAACTGAGTTCCACGTATGATGCCAACACCTACCCGAACATTTTCCCGGCGAACGGCCCGTTCCTGGCGAACGGTGGTATCCGGCCGGGCAGCTTGTCCGGCGGTGGAAACTTAACTCAGGCGGAGGCGCGCGCTGCCACTTCGAGCTACTTGCCGAACCAGATTCCGCCGACCTCGGTTCAGTGGAACGTCGGAGTTCAGCACGTGTTCCACAATGATTACACACTGGAAGTCCGTTACCTGGGCAGCCGAGGTTATCACTTGATCACACAGAACCGCATCAACGTCGACGCGAGGGTAACACCGACATCCTTTTTGCCGACTTACCTGACGGCGCCTAGCCAGGCACAGCTGGATGCGCTGCCACTCACTTTGGCACAGCTGCAAGCAAGACCGAGAATCGATCCCCGGTATTCGGCGCTCGGATTCACCAACAATATCGTGGGATTTGTTCCTTTCGGAGGCTCCCTGTACAACGGTCTGGCCGTGCAATTGAACCGGCGTTTTGCGCATGGCTTCCTGATGCAAGCCGCTTATACCTGGAGCCACAACCTGGACAATAGCACCGCCACCCACTTCTCGACATTGCTTTCGCCGCGCCGCCCGCAAGACTTCCAAAATCTCAGGGCCGAGTGGGCGACTTCCGCGCTGGATCGCCGGCAACGGTTCGTTCTGACCGGACTCTGGGAAACGCCGTGGTTCGCAAGAGCCGACAACTGGGCGACGAAGAACCTGCTGGGCAACTGGCGGCTCTCCGGCACGTACACAGCGGAGACCGGCGAACTGGTCACTCCGCAGAGCGGCGACGATGCCAATCTGAATGGTGACACAGTGGACCGCACCATCATCAATCCCGCCGGCCAGGCGAATGTGGGAAGCAATGTGACCGCCTTAAAAAATTCGGCCGGTGCGACGGTCGCTTACCTTGCTACCAATCCCAACGCACGATACATCCGGGCCCAATTAGGCGCATACCCCAACGCCGGACGCAACACATTGCAGATGCCGGGTATTAACAACGTGGATCTATCGCTCGCGAAGCGCTTCAGAATCACCGAGTCCAAGTCGTTCGAGCTCCGCGGGGATGCTTCCAACCTGGCCAATCACTCGCAGTTCACCGCCGGATACATCAACTCGGTCCGATTGACGCAACAGATCACGAACAATGTGTTTCTGCTGCCGCAGAACAAATCATTCGCCGATTGGCCGCACAACTTCTCCAACAACGCACGCACCATGCAGATCGTGGCGAAGTTCGTATTCTGAGCCAACCGTAGTAACGAATCGATGTCGAGAGGCGCCCTGCGGGGCGCCTCTTTTTTGTGTGTGCCGAGCATGTTCGACAGCTCGGGGGTGAAAGTCCCCTCTACAA
>CAYMHP010000160.1:0-13756 GCA_964390225.1 uncultured Solibacteraceae bacterium | reverse complement strand
TTCACGATAGCCGTGTTGCCGGTCACGAGCGACGCCACGGTCATCCCGACCATTATGGCGAGCGGGAAATTCCAGGGTGGGATCACCACGCCGACACCGAGCGGCAGGTACACCATTTCGTCCTGCTCGCCGGGAAGCTGGTGCAGTTTTTGCGGGCCCGCCAGCCGCACCATCTCGCGCGCGTAATATTCGCAAAAATCGATGGCCTCGGAAACGTCGGCTTCCGCCTCCGGCCAGGTCTTGCCGGCTTCGTACACCAGCCAGGCGTCGAATTCCATTTTGCGGCGCCGCAGAATGCGCGACGCATCCAGCAGCAGCCGGACTCGCTCCTCCGCCGGCGTGCGGCTCCACTTCGGGAAATACGAATGCGCGCACTCGACCGCGCGATTGGCAAGCTCGGCCGTTGCCTTGTGGTGCACGCCCACGACCTCGCGCGTATTGGAAGGATTGAGCGAGGTCAGCTTGTCACCAGTCGCAATCCACTGGCTGCCGATTCGCAGTTGATACTCTCGCCCAAATTGCGCATGCACGTCGGCGAGCGCCTGTTCCATCGCCTGCCGGTTGGCCGGCACGGAAAAGTCGGTATACGGCTCATTCCGGAATTCCGGTAGGTTTTCCATACTTTCATAGTGGCACGCCGGCAAACCGGGTCTTCGGGTGATCCACTACGCGCGCAAACGCAATCTCACATTCGTGCGCGAATCCGCACGCCCATTCGCCTTCGACGGCGGCGCTCAGCCATTGGTTTTTCGTCTCGATCGTCTCGAGCGGAAACAGATCGAAAGCCGTCACCCAGGTCGGCGGGAGATGCGAAGCGGTCGGCACCAGGTCCGCTAGAAAGCAGAACGTCTGGCCACGGCTCTCGGCCGTGATCACCATCATGTCGCGGTTGTGCCCCGGGGCGCGCCGCATCCAAACGCCTGGGACGATCTGGCAATCTCCGTCGAGCAGGGCCATCTGCCCCGATTCGACCAGCGGATCGTAGTTCGCATCCACGTAGCTGACGCTATCGCGGCTGAGGCGCTCGTGCGCGTGCTCCCATTCGCCGCGGGCGGTGAAATATCGTGCTCGCGGGAACGCCGGGCGGACGCCGCTGCCCGTGAGAATCGTGTTCCCTCCGCAGTGATCCCAGTGGAGGTGGCTGTTGATGACGATGTCGATGGCTTCGGGGTCGAAGCCGTGCCGGGCCACCACGTCGGGCAGCGGCCCGGTTTCGGGCGGAAGCTTCATCCGCTCGCGGGCCTTCGCATCGGGCTTATCGCCGCCGCCGGTCTCAATCAGGATCGTATGCTCGCCCGTGCGGATCAGGTAGGAGTTGAACGCGGCGGGAATGCGGTTCAGCTCGTCCGCCGCGATTTTCGGGTTCCATAGCGTCTTCGGGACGACACCGAAGAATGCGCCTCCATCCCACCAATAGACGGCGCTGCGGATCAGGGAGACTTCGAAGTCGCCGACGGTAACGCTCGCCATCGGACGGCGTCAGCCCCTCACCAGCTTTCGCCCGCGTTCGAACAGGTCCGCGGCGTCTTCCACCAGCTTGCGCCCGCGATCAAACATATCGCGGCCGGCATCGATGATCTCCCGGCTGGTATCGGCCACGGCATCGCGGCTCTGCTGGGTCTTATCGGAAATGAACTGGCGTGTGTCCTTGCCGCTTTTCGGCGCATAAAGCAGCGCAACGCTCGCCCCCACGATCACGCCGGTGAAAAACCAGGCTAGGCCGTTACCGCCTTCATCCGTGCTATCTATCTCATCTGCAACGTGTTCGGACATTTTGCCGTCTCCCGGGGAGCGGCTTTTTCGGCCGCACCATCCACATTCTGCGATATCCTTGAGTCATGGCGCAAGATCCCGAAGAACAGCAGGATGAGAGCACCGTAGACCTCTCGCACGACCTGGATATGGTCACGCTGTTCAGTTCGTCGGCTATCGACGCGGAGATGGAAGCGACCAACATCCACAGCATGCTGCAGGCTAACGGCATTCCCTCTGTGGTTGTCGGCGCCAGCACGATACCCTCGCTGGAGTTTCAGGTGCAGGTGCCGCGCGGCGTTGCCGAAGAGGCCGAACGGTTGCTGGAAGAAGCCCGCGCCGCCGGGCCGGAAGCCGCCGCCGAAGCGGAAGCCGCCTCAGAAGAGTCCCAGTAGTTTGGGGGCCGACTCGCGCCAGCGATTCGTTTCCACTCGGATCCGCCGGCCGTCGCTGCGGATCGAGACCAGGCCATCCCGATCGGTGCGGAACACCAGCGCGCGATGCGCACGCAGCCGCTCGAGTACATCAGAGTGGGGATGGCCGTAGCTGTTTTCCGAGCCGACCGAGATCACCGCGAACTCCGGCGCCACCGCATCGAGAAACTCGTCTGTGGATGAAGTCTTGCTGCCGTGGTGCGCGACTTTGAGCACCTCGCTGCGGGTGACTTCGCCATCGGCCAGCATCCGGCGCTCGATTTGCCGCTCGACGTCGCCGCTCAAGAGAAACGTGTGGCGCTGGAAGCGGACGCGGAGCACGAGAGAATCGTTGTTCTTCGGTGTATCGGACGGAACGTAATCGTCCGGCGGAGCCAGCACTTCAATTTCCGCGCCGCCGAACGCCATCCGCCGTCCCGCTTGAAAAGAGATGAGCCGCGCTCCGCGGCTCGCGGCTTTCTCGCAGAGCTTCTGCCAGTAGGGCCCGTCGGGAACCGCGCCGGTCCAGATCTCGCGCGGATGGAAATCGTCGATCAGCGCCGGGAGTCCGCCGATGTGATCTTCGTGCGCATGTGTGAGCGCCACCACATCGATGCCGCGAAATGAGCGGCTCCAGAGATACGGCGCGACTACGTCCTCGCCGATATCGAGTTGCGTGCGCGAGCGGCGCCCGAACGTGGGGATGCCTCCACCATCCACCAGCATCGCCTTACCATCGGGAAACACGAGCAGCAGGCTATCGCCCTGGCCGACGTCGACCGTGGTCAATTCGAGCTCTCTGAGGCGGAGGTCCGGCGGAAACGGATGCCACACCAAAACGATTAACAGCAGCGCTGTCGCGGTTCCCGCTGCAGCGCGCCACCACCGGCGCGTCACTGCCGTCGCGATCATCGCGGCCGAGAGCGCGATGCCGAGCCACAGCGGCGGCGTGGGAATCCGCCAGCTCGGTTCGAGCGACGCATGCCAGTTGACGACCACCTGGGAGAGCGCCAGGAGTTTGCCCACGATCGCCGCGGCGAATCTCCAGCCGGTAAGCACCGCGAAGAAGCCCGCCGGGACCACCAGTCCCATGATCGGAATCACGAACGCGTTTGCCGAAAGACCGGATAGGCCGACGCGGTGGAAGTACACCACCATCGGCAAGGCCAACCCCATCTGCACGACCGCCGAGGTAACCACGACGTCATAGATAAAGAAGAGGACGCGCGCGGGAACGGTCACCGCCAGAGTCGCGAGCCGGCGCGGCAGACGGAGCGCGGTTTCCAGCGTCTCCACCAGCAGCCGTATCTCGATTCGAAACTGCGCAACCCGCGGCGGGATGTGGAGGTCGCGGCCCGTATCGCGCAGATCGGCGAGACCTCGCTCCAGCGGACCGGAGGTCGCCTGAATCAGCGGAACCGCAAATGCGCCGAGAAAGCCCACCGCCAGAAACGTGAGCTGAAAACTGGCATCGAACAGTTGTTCGGGGTCGAGCATCAGGAAACCCAGGGCCACGGCCGCCAGCAGATTCATGACGCGCCGCTCGCGATAGAAATACCCGCAGATCATGAACAGCGTCAGCCCCGCCGCCGAGCGCACGCACGGCGCTTGCCAGCCGGTTACCAGCGCATACAGCCAAGCCACAAGCACGGTCAGAAACAGCGCGAGCCCCTCCGGGATGAAGCATATGCGCAGCAAGAAGAGGAAGACACCGGCGAGCACGGCGACATGCGTTCCGGAGATGACCAGCGCGTGAAAAGTGCCGGTCGAGCGATATTGCTCGGTCCACGCTCTTTCCAACTGGAACGACTGGCCGATGAGGATCGCTTGCAGCATCCCGGTCTGATACGGATCGCCGTGGTAGAGCGCTTCGATGCGCGACAGCGCCGCCTGGCGCAGGTCCATCACCAACTTCTGAAAGGCCGACCCGCAGCGGCCCCGCAGTACACGTACGCTACTCGCCGCGCCGGAAGCGGTCCAGCAGATTTCGCGGCGTGCCAGGTAGCGCGCGTAATCGAACGCGCCAGGGTTGCCGAAGTTGTGCGGTTTGCGCAGTCGCGCGTCGAGTTCCACCTGCTGGCCGTAGCGCAGGGCCGGCAGAAGCTCGTCTTCGCGCGCATAGAGGGTTACTTGAGCGCGCGCATGCGGCTCTAATTCCAGAATGAAGCGGGCGCGGTCGCCGGAGATGGCCGGCGGGTCGATCACGCAGCCACTCAGAATGACGACTTCGCGGGCTGCGGCATCGATTTGCGGCGGCGGTCCCGGTTGGTTCACTACGCTCACCAGAGCCCCGGTCCAGAAGAACCCCGCACAACAACAGATCGCCGCGAGGACGCGACTGCCACGCCACAGCGCGACCGCGCCGAGCACTAGAAACTCCCCTATGGCGAGAAGCAGTTCGAATTCTTGAAACGGTACGTAGCGGGAAACCAGGATACCCGCGGCAATGGCAGCCAGGGGACCGACGAGCGGGTCCTTCAACGCACGCCGATTGTAGCAACCGGCGTGGTGGCGTAAGGCTCTGCCTGGCGCGGGCGAGTTTCCTCGCCTGGACAAGGCGGAGCCTTATCCCACTTACTTCTTGATTAATGGCGAGTCACCGGCTGCGGTGAACTGGCCCTTGCGGCCCTTCGTATCGCGGCCGTATTGGCCTTCCGTCTGCCCGGTGCTCTTGCGGCCAGGGGCGGCCTGCGCATGGATACCGTGCATTCCGGAATTCTGAACGTCTCGCGGTTTATGGGCTTTTTTGCCCGGCATAAGGACCTCCGCAGGTGCTTCCGCAGCAGCGTTGCCAGCGGTTGTTTTTGCACGTTTCCGCGCCAGGCGCTTCCGCAATTCCAGCGTGACCTCGAGATGGCACTTGAGGCAGAGCGTCCGCATGTTGGAGAGGTCGCACTCGCCGCCGCCTTCGGCTACGGGCACCACATGGTCGGCATCCCAGAGGTGCCGCCGCAAGCCCCAGTCCTTTTCGAATTGCCTGCGCGCGGCATAGTCGAGCTTGCGCTTGTTCTTGCGCAACGCCTCGGTATCGACGCCGCAGCGTGCGCAGACGCCATGGTCGCGGGCGAACACCTGTTCCCTCAAGTAACCGGGGTCAGTCCGCAGTTTCCATTGGTGGACACAGGCGTCGCTGCAAAAGGTGAAGCGCTTGCGAGGGACCTCGGCTCCGCACCAGCGGCACGGGCCGCGCCGGCGTGCCACCCAGCCGCCTGGTTTGGCGCGGCGCGTACTCACACGCGCAACTCGTATCCCATGTCGCGCATGCCGGCGATAATGCGATCGCGGATCTCGCTGACCTCTTCGGAGGAAAGCGTCCGCTCGCTCGAGCCGACGGTGACGCGGAACGAAACGCTCTTTCTCCCGGCCTCTAGCGGCGGTCCGGAGTATTGCCGCAGGAACTCGATCGATTCCAACAGCGGTCCGGCGAACGAGCGAATCGCGGATTCGAGACGCCCCGCCTGTTCGCGCAACCCCGCGACTACAGAGAGGTCGAACGCGCTCGATGGGTAACGCCGGATAGGCGTGTACTTTTTCTCCGCCACCGCGAGCCGCTCCACGGCGCGCAGATCGATATCCAGCACCGCGGCCCGGCCCGCTTCGAGAAGCGAAGGATGCAACTCGAACAGGCGGCCGACACGTTCGCCGCGCCAAAGCACGTCGGCGGCGCGCGCGGGATGTTCAAACGGCCGCGCCTCGGCCGGACACGCCTGCGCGTTAGGCATCAGGCATTCGGCGGCGCGCTTGATTTCGAAGAGCGACGCAATTCCATCGCCATGATGTTCGTAAATGGCTGCCGCAAGGTGCGGAATCTCCTCGGGCAGTCCCTCGGCCCGTTTGTGAATCTCCAGGCCGATTTCGAATATACGGAAATTCTCCCGATGTTTGAGGTTCTCGGTGACGTTCTTCCAGAGCCCCGGCAGCAGGGAATTGCGCATCAATGCCTGGTCGGAAGCGATCGGGTTGGCCACGCGCAAGTACGCGGCGGGGTCGGCATCGAAGGCGCGCACCGCCTGCTCGCTCAGGAACGAGTAGTTGTAGACCTCGGTGAATCCGAGGTCCACAAAAATGTTGCGCACCTCGTGATGGAACGCGCGCTCGGGATTTCGCGGCGGCACGGCGGCGGGCACCAGCGGCGCTTTCGGAGCGATCGAACCGTATCCGATCATGC
Organism: uncultured Solibacteraceae bacterium; assembly: GCA_964390225.1. Lineage (GTDB taxonomy): Bacteria > Acidobacteriota > Terriglobia > Bryobacterales > Bryobacteraceae > PSRJ01. The sequence continues at coordinate 7,423 of CAYMHP010000160.1, read as the reverse complement.
GCCCGACTTCTTCCACCAGGTCGTCTTTGATGGTGATGTCCTTGGTGGCGCGCCACGAGGGGACCGTCACGGTAAACACGCCCGGCTTCGCTTCCGAAACGCCGAAGGCCAGCCTTTCGAGGATGCCGCGCACCTCCGCCGGAGCGATGGCGCGGCCGAGCTTGCGTTCCAGCCACTCGAGCGGAAGGTCAATCGGCTTCGGAGCGGGGAGGTCCTTCCTGGCGTCGGCCACTCCGCCTACCGGACGGATGCCGGGAGAAATCTCTTCCAGTAACTCAATGGCGCGGGCAATGCCGCGCACCGTGTTGGCCGGGTCCTGCGCCTTTTCGAATCGCATCGAAGCATCGGTGCGCAGCTTCAAAGCGGCCGAAGTCTTGCGGACCGAGGAGGCGAGAAAGTTGGCGCTCTCGAGCACTACGCGCGTGGTTTTCTCGCTGATCGCGGAGTCGAGGCCGCCGATGACACCGGCCAGGGCGATGGCGCCACCGGCATCGGCGATCACCAGGTTCGATGGGTCGAGCGTGTACTCCTCGCCATTCAACGCGCGGAAGCGCTCGCCGGGTTTCGCGCGCCGCACGAAGATCGTGTCCCCCTTCAGCAGGTCGGCGTCGAAGGCGTGCATCGGCTGTGCGATCCCGGCCATCACGTAATTCGTCATATCGACGATGTTGTTGATCGGGTTCAGCCCGATCGAAGTGAGCCGGTATTCGAGCCACAAGGGCGACGGCTTTACAGTGACGTTTTCGAAAACGAGGGCGCTGTAACGCGGGCACAGGTCCAGTTCATCGATCTGCACCTTTATGCGAGCTGCACCGGTGGGCAGGAGCTCGGGTCGCACGGGATCGCGCAGCGCGTGCGCGAGGATCGCGGAGACCTCGCGAGCCATTCCGAAGTGGCCCCACAGATCGGGCCGGTGTGTCAGCGATTTGTTATCGATCTCGATAATGCTGTCGGGGACGCATCCGGGCAGCGGCGCACCCACTTGAAGGTCGAGCTCGAGCACGCCGGAATGGTCGCGATTGATCCCGAGCTCGGCGCCGCTGGCGAGCATGCCATCGCTTTCCACGCCCTGAATTACTTTCCTGCCGATCGGCACGTATGCGGTGATCATGCCGGCCCTGCAGTTGGGGGCGCCGCAAACCACGGTTTTGCGGCCGTAGCGGCCGGCATCGACGATGGCTTTCACATTGTGGCCGTTCGGAATCGGATCGACGGATTCGACGCGCGTGGCGCAGGCGCGGTCGAGCATCGGCCCGGCGAGCTCGATGCCTTCGCATTCCGCCGTCTTCATGGTGATCAGCTTTTCGAGAGTGCCGGGCGCGCAGTCCAGATCCTCGACGAATTCGCGGAGCCAGTTATAGGAGAACTGCATTAGAACTGCTCCAGGAACCGCAAATCGCCGCCTTGCAAGTGGCGGATATCGTCGATCGCGTAGCGCATCATCACCAGGCGCGTCAAGCCCAGGCCAAAGGCAAAGCCGTTCCACTGCTCGGGATCGATGCCGCTCAAGCGCAGCACGTTCGGATTCACGAGGCCGCACGGCAGCAGTTCCACCCAGCCGCCCTGCTTGCACACCGCGCACCCCGAGCCGCCGCAGATGAGGCACTCGATGTCCAGCTCGAACCCTGGCTCCACGAACGGAAAGTAACCGGGGCGCAGCCTCACCGTCACCTCGCGCTTGAACACCGCGGTGAGCAGCGTCTTCATGAAGTAGAGCATGTGCGCGATGGAAACGTCGCGATCGACCATCATGCCCTCCAGTTGATAGAAGGTATGTTCGTGCGAGGCGTCGACGCTTTCATTGCGGAACGCGCGGCCGGGCGCGATCATGCGCAGCGGCGGGCCGAGTTTCTCCATCCCGCGCACCTGTACCGGCGAAGTGTGAGTGCGCAGCAGGTTGCCGCCTTCCAGCCAGAACGTATCCTGCATGTCGCGCGCCGGGTGGTCGCGCGGGATGTTCAGCGCATCGAAATTGTGATATTCGGTTTCGACCTCCGGTCCGTCCAGCACGGTGAAGCCGAGCGAGAGAAAAAGCTCCTCGAGCTCGCGCTGGATTTGCGTGATCGGGTGCAGATGGCCGCGCCGTGGGCCGGGTGCGGGCAGCGTCAGATCCACCCACTCGGCATCGAGGCGGGTGCGGAGCGCAACTTCCGCGAATTGCTGCTTCTTGGATTCGAGCGCTTCCTCGAGCTTCTGCTTGGCGGCGTTCAGCAGCATGCCGACGCGCTTCTTCTCCTCGGGCGCGAGCTTACCGAGCTCCTTGGCGATGACCGTCAGCGCGCCTTCCTTGCGCCCCAGCATCTCGACGCGAACGGCCTCCAACTCTTCGGGCGACTGTGCGGATGCCACTCTCGCAAGGGAACGGCTCTCCAGTTCCCGTATGGAATCGTCAAGCATGAGGTTGAAGTCATCTATTGTAACAAGGGTGTTAGAACAAGCCGGCGAACCCCCGCCCTCACGGGCAGGGCTGAAGCGAGCTTTCAGCCGCGCATCGGACCGAAAGGGCGCTTACTTGCCGAAGTCGGCTTCGAACGCGGCGATCTTTGCCAGGCGGCGGCGGTGGCGCTCGGCGCCCGAAAAGCGGGCCTTCACGTAATCGCGCACCAGCTCGACTGCGAGTTCAGGGCCGACAACGCGCGCGCCGAGACAAAGCACGTTGACATCGTCATCCTCCACGCATTGGTGGGCCGAGAAGCTGTCATGGCAGGTGGCCGCGCGGACGCCCTTGAACTTATTGGCCGCGACCGAAGCCCCTGCGCCGCTGCCGCAGAGCAGGATTGCGCGTTCGGCACGGCCCGCGAGAACAGCCTCCGCTACGGCGCGCGCGTAATCCGGATAATCGACCGGCTCGGCGGAATTGGTACCGAGATCCTCCACGTGATGACCATCCTTGCGGAGTTCTTCCATCACGTGCCCCTTCAGCGGGTATCCCCCATGATCACTTGCGACGACGAGGTTCATCGAAGTCCATCATAACTCTGGCGAGACGGGGCTAAGGTTTCTTCGGCACACTGCCGATGTATTCCTGTAATGCCAGAGGACGAGCTGGTACAGATCGAACTGACCCTGAACCGCTTTCGCAAGCTGGTGAGCGAATTGCAGCGCGGAGCGATCCACCGCAACAACTTTGAGCCGTGGGAGATCGAGATCCTGATGGACCTGGAGCAATGTTGTTTGAATCGCCGGCGCCGGCTCGATATTCTAGGTCAATATCAGCGTGCCGTGGAGCAACAAATGGAGGGTGGTTCCACGGTGCCTATGAGACTCTCGGAATTTCTAGAGATGCGCGCCCGCAAGCAGCACCGGCCTGCTACTTGACCAGCACGCGCCGGCCCGCGATGCGGTATTCGCCCGTCAACACGATGCGGATCGCTTCGGAATAGATACGGTGCTCCTCGTCCAGAATCCGCGCGGAAAGCGTGTCAACCGTGTCATCGTCGTGTATCGGAACGGCCGCCTGCAGAACGATGGGACCTGCGTCCAGATACTCGTCGACGAAGTGAACGGTGCAGCCGCTGATCTTCACGCCATATTCGAGCGCCTGGTGTTGCGCATCCAATCCCGCAAACGCCGGCAGCAGCGAAGGGTGAATATTCAAAATGCGGTTGGGAAACTCGCGAATAAACCCGGCGCTCAGCACGCGCATATAACCCGCGAGGCAGACCAGATCGGCTTGGTTCTCGCGCAATACCGCAATTAACTGGCGGTCGTAAGTTTCCCGATCCAGGCCCTTGGAGGGCAGCGATACCGCGTTCAATCCACGCTGGCGGGCGATCTCCAACCCGCGTGCGTCCGGCCGGTTACTGATCACTACCGCGATCGAAGCTGCAATGGTTCCGGCCGCTACATTATTCGCGATGGCTTCGAAATTCGAACCACGGCCCGAGAGCAGAATAGCCAGCCGTTTCACCGGTACTCCACGCGAGGCCGGCCACGCTTCTGCGGAACTACCGAACCGATGCGAACCGGCGCCTCCCGTATACGCCGCAGGATGCTTTCGGCCTTCGCCGCGCCGCGCGCAGGAACGGCGAGAATCATCCCGATTCCGAGATTGAAGGTGCGGCGATAGTCGTCGATCGGAATATTACCGATCCGCCGTAATATCTCAAATAGCGGAGGGATCTCCCAGGAGGCGGTGTCTATCGCGGCGGCCAGACCCTTCGGCAACATGCGCGGCGTGTTATCGGTAATGCCGCCGCCGGTGATGTGCGCCGCTCCGCGCAGCAGGCGCGCCTCCATCAGCGCGCGAATGGGTTTCAGATAACTTCGGTGGACGGCCAGAAGCGCGTCCGCGACAGTTGAGCCGATCTCCGGCAGAAGCGTCTTAGGACCGTAGCCTGCTTTTTCGAACAGCAGCTTCCGAGCGAGTGAGTAACCATTGGTGTGCAGGCCGGTGGACGGGAGCCCGAACAGGACATCTCCCGCGGCAACGTCGTTGCCCGACAGAAGCGCCGAACGGTCCGCGGCCCCCACGATGAAACCAGCCAGGTCATATTCGCCTTCTGCGTACATGCCGGGCATCTCGGCCGTTTCTCCGCCAATCAGAGCGCAGCCGTTCTGTTTGCAGCCGCGCGCTATGCCCCCGACCACCGCCGCCGCGACCTCCGCCTCCAATTTACCCACTGCGAAGTAGTCGAGAAAGAATAGGGGCGCCGCGCCTTGCACCGCGATATCGTTGACGCAATGATTTACCAGATCTTCGCCTACCGTATCGTGCCGCCCGGTGAGGAACGCGATCTTCAGTTTGGTACCCACGCCGTCGGCCGAGCTGACCAACACGGGTTTCCGAAGCCCGGAGATCTCATAGGCCGCGCCAAAGCTACCGATGTCTGTAAGAACGCTCTTGGTAAAAGTCCGGCGCGCAAACTTCTTAATTGCGGAAACGGCGCGGTCGGCCTCGTCGATATTGACGCCGGCGTCGCGGTAACGAACCTGCTGTCGGGTGGACAAATTTCAGTATACGGATCTGGAGCAGGCGGGGTAAATGCCCGCGTATCTCTTTCTTATTCGGATTTTAGCGGCCGGTTTGCACGATCCGCTGAATCGATCAGAATGGTTACGGGACCGTCGTTGACCAGATGCACTTGCATCGAAGCTTGAAATACTCCCGTTTGCACAGGCACGGGCCCTTGCTTGGCTAGCTCGACAAAGTAGCCATAAAGGGCTAGCGCCTGGTCCGGCGGCGCCGCGTCATCGAAACTGGGGCGGCGCCCTCGGCGGCAATCGCCATATAAAGTAAATTGCGACACAAGCAGCACAGAACCCCGGGCCTGTTGTACATTCCGGTTCATTTTCCCGTCCTCATCCGGAAAGACGCGGAGTCCCAAAACCTTGTCTACCAGGTAAGCGGCGTCATCCCGTGTGTCATTCCGGCATATACCGATAAATACTAAAAGGCCTGTACGGATTGCGCCCGATGTAGTTCCGCTTACATCGACTCGGGCGTCGCTTACACGCTGGATAACTACCCTCATGTGGCAAAAAGATCTTCAGTTTAACTCATAATTCCTGCACGGTGTCATGCTATAGTAAGCGAAAGGTGAACCGATGGCACGAGGACGAAGAGCTGAAGACCAGACCACGCTCGAGATGGCGCTGGTGGGTTACCAGATAGAACGGCAGAAAATTGAGGATAAGATCCGGGAAATCCAAGCTAGATTGGGAGGCGGCCGAGTAACAGCGGGTCCCGCGGCCGGAGCGAAGAAGTCCGCCGGCACGAAACGAGTGTTGAGCCCCGCCGCGCGCCGCCGCATCGCAGCCGCGCAGAAGAAGCGTTGGGCCGAGCACCGCAAGCGCATGGCGCAGGCCGGCAAGCAGGGTTAATCCGAGATTCGCGACTTACTGCGATCGAGGGCAAAGGCCCAGCCTGCTCGGGAAACGACATCCGCTACGCCGCCCTCCGCGGTAATCAACCCGTTTTGGAAGAAAACGGCTCGATTACATAAGGTCAAAGCCAGGGGAATATCGTGGGTTACCAGGATCTTGGCTTGCCGTAAGTGAGCGAGCAGGTCGGCAAGAGAACGCTGCGCCGGTGGATCTAGGTATGTAGTAGGTTCATCGAGAACCAGGATCTCCGGCTCTGTCGCCAGAATTCCGGCGATGGCTACTCTCTTCTTTTCTCCGGCACTTAGGTGATAAGGAGCCCGCGAGGCGGAGCCTGCCATGCCAACCGTCTCCAGCGCTTCCAGCGCCCGGGTTTTTGCCGAGGCAGGATCGGAGCCGCGGTTTAATAAGCCGAACGCGACGTCTTCCAGCACGGTCGGCATGAATAGCTGGCTGTCAGAATCCTGAAAGACGATTCCCACCTTTCGCCGGATTACCGGGATATTCCTCTGATCGCAGGGTAGGCCGCAAACTTGAACGCTGCCTTCGCCGGAAAGTAGCCCATTCAGGTGGAGAACGAAGGTTGTCTTGCCGCTGCCGTTCGGCCCTAGCAACGCGACGGTTTCACCCGCCTCGAGACGGAAGTCCACACCTTTGAGGGCGGCGGTTCCGTCTTCGTAATGAAATTGCAGGTTACGGACCTCGATCAGAGGAGTCATCGCGCGACCCGTTCCGCAATAATCCGGAGTAATACCGGCACGGCGGAGGCGACCAGCGTAAAGACGGCATCGGCTGGTCGAAACCGGATTCGCTCGGCTGGTTCGAAATGTCCGGAGAAGCCGCGCGCCAGCATGGCGCGATGGACATCTTCGGCGCGCGCGTACGAACGCGCGAAAAGGACGGCCACCGCTCCGGCGGCGGCGCGAAACCGCAAGCCGGGCGCCATCCAATCGCGAAGGGTCGCGCCTCTCGCGGCAGCAGCCTTGCCCATATGCTGCGCCTCTTCGGATATCACAAACAAGTAGCGATAGACGAACTGGGCCACCGCGAGAAGGAAGCGCGGAGCGCCGGCGCTCTCCATTCCATCGAGCAGCAGCGGTAATGGAGTTGTTGCGACCACGAACAATACGGCCACCGCCGAAATATAGCTCTTCAACAGCAGCGACCATCCGCGACCAGGGTCACCGGCAAGCCATGCGACGGCTGCGAACACGCCGGAGAAGGGAAGTACCAGGGCCGCTCGTGCGAACGCGCCGGCCACCGGGATGCCGGCCCAGAAGAAGGCCGCGGCTAATGTCATGACTAAGCCCACGGCGAAGAGCGTCAAGCCATAGCGGGCCGTCGCCAGCGCAATCAGCAGGACGAGCAGAGCGACGAGTTTGGCGCGCGCGTCGCGCCGGTGAAGCAGGCTGGTTCCCCGGCTCCAGCGGTCCAGGACCACGTGGTGCAACTCAAGCGCTCCTCTTATGGCCCGCTAAGCGGCTGAAGATCAAACATGCGCCGTACACGAGTACCAGGCCGGCCAGGCCCGCCAGTGCCCGGCTGAGCCACGCGGCATCGAGGAAGGCGGCATGGTAATCCGCGAGCGGCGTCTGGAACA
>CAYMHP010000159.1:12203-13771 GCA_964390225.1 uncultured Solibacteraceae bacterium | reverse complement strand
CAGCATGAAGAACACGAACAGATTGAGATAGCCGAAGAACCGGTAATACCCGTTATCGTGGGCCATGTACCCGACCGCGTAGACGTGAATAATGAAACCGACGCCGGTCACCACCAGAATCATTACCGAGCTGAGCGGATCGAGCAGAAATCCCCAATCGGCGTGGAACGTGGCCAACTGCCCGCTCGCTGTGTGAAACGGAAAGCCCGCGACCCAGGTGAACTGGATCAACTGGTGGATGCGCCCGGCTTGTTTCGCGAGTTGCCATACAGCACCACAGGAAATCAGAAACGAGAGCAGCACCATGCCCGGGCAGATCAGGCTCACCAGGAACTTCCATGGCGCGCGCTGGTGATGAGCCGTATGCGGCGCCGCGTCACGTAATCCCGGAGCCACTGCCACTTCAGACGCCGGCTGCGGGTCAAGCAGCTTTCCGAATAACAGCATCAGCACCGCTCCAACCAGCGGCATCAGCGGGATAAGCCAGATCTGATCGAGAAAGTTCACGGTCACCACTTCAATATGTCGATCTCATCCGCCAGCACCGTTTCCTTATTCCGAAACAGCGCGATAAGAATCCCTAGCCCCACGGCGGCTTCGGCCACCGCGTCGGTAATCACAAAAATCGCGAAGATTTGCCCATTCACGTTCGCCAGTGCGTGCGAGAAAGCAATCAGGTTTATGTTCACGGCGTTCAGTATCAGCTCGATTGACATCAGAATGATCACGATGTTTCGGCGCGTCAGCACGCCCACGGTACCGATCAGCAGCAGTGCCGCGCTCAGCGCCAGGTAATGAAAGGTGGTAATCGGATGCATCTTCAGATCCTCTTTTTCGCCATCACAACCGAGCCGATTACTGCCACCAGCAGCAATACCGATGCGATTTCGAACGGCAGCAGGTATTCGGAGAAAAGCCCATCCGCCAGCATTTCCGTGTTGCCGGACGTCGCTGGAAGACCAGCGCCGAGGGCGATCGCGAATGCGCCCTGGCCCCGGTAGAGGAAGTAGCCGATCTGCGCGCCCACCACAACAGCCGCTGCCAGGGCCACGAGCCACTGCCGGTTGAACTGGCGCTCCTTGGCCGCCTGATCGAGATTCACCAGCATGATGACGAACAGGAACAGCACCATAATTCCGCCGACATAGAGGACGATCTGGACGGCAAATAGGAACTCCGCGCGCTGCAGCAGGTACAGACCCGCCACGCCCAGCAGCGAGACGATCAGCGCGATGGCGCTGTGCACGGCGTTGCGGCGCGTGATCGTGAGAATCCCGCCACCGAGCACGAAGACCGCGAAAACATAAAAAAGAACGGTATCGGTCAGCATTGGTATTGAGTAGGATGCAGTCCTTCCTCGAGCACCCGCCGGTCCCAGACCAGCCCTTCGCGCGAATAGGTGGCCAGTTCGAACTCCCGCGTCAACTCGAGCGCGTCGAACTTGCACGCCTCCGCGCACAGTCCGCAGAACATGCACCGCGAGATATCGAAGGTGAAAGTGGTAAGTTCCTTTTTTCGCGTCTGTTCGTTGCGCTCGCTCGAAACCACGATCAGGTTCTCGGGGCAGG
>CAYMHP010000159.1:0-12193 GCA_964390225.1 uncultured Solibacteraceae bacterium | reverse complement strand
TTCCGGATCCACGTTGAGCCGCGGCGCCCCGCGATACCGTTCGGCGATCTGCGGCCGCTCCGCCGGGTATTGTTCCGTGCAGATGTTCTTCGGATTTTGGCTCCGGAAGGTCACCCGCAGGCCTTCGAACAGATCCACCAGGAAGATCTTCTTCAGCAGTTGTGGCATCATCGGTCCACCTCACCCAGCACGATGTCCAACGTCCCAATCACGGCGACGACATCGGCGATCAGCCCGCCCCGAACCATTCGGTCCAGCGCCTGCAGATTCACGAACGACGGCGGCCGCACCCGCACCCGGTACGGCTGCGTTGAGCCGTCGCTTACTACGTAAAAGCCCAGCTCGCCCTTCGGCGCTTCAATCGAGACGTACACTTCGCCCACCGGCGGCTTGATGACCTTCGGCGCCTTGGCCATGATTGGTCCGTCAGGGAGCCCGTCTAGCGCCTGCCGCATGATCCGCACCGATTGCCGCATTTCCTGCATCCGGACCACGTACCGGTCATACGTATCGCCGTTCCGCCTGGTCGGGATCTCGAATTCGTACTTCTCGTACCCGGAATACGGCTGCGCTTTGCGGAGATCCCACTTCACGCCCGACGCTCTCAACACGGGACCGGTGACACCGTATTCCTTGCACTCATCGCCCGTGATCACCCCGACATTCTTCAGACGGTCGATCCAGATCCGGTTGCCGGTAAGCAGTTCTTCGTATTCATCGAGCTTCGGTCCCATCATGTCGCAAAGGGCTTTGACGTCGCGATCGAAGTCGTCGTACAGGTCGTACTGCAGCCCGCCGATGCGAAATGCGTGGGTCGTCAGGCGGGCGCCGCAGTAGTTCTCGAAGATCTTCAGCGCCGCTTCGCGTTCACGGAAGCAATAGAACACGGGCGTGATGGCGCCGATGTCCAGAGCGTGTGTGCCCAGCCATAAGAGGTGGCTCGCGATACGGTTCGCCTCCGCAAGGATTACTCGCACGGCCTGCGCGCGCGGAGTCGCCTCCACGTTCAGCAACTTCTCGACCGCGAGACAATAGCCGAGGCCGTTCGAAACTGCCGCCACATAGTCGAGGCGGTCGACGAAAGGATTGAACTGCGCGTACGTGCGGTTCTCCGCGACTTTTTCGACACCGCGGTGCAGATACCCGACCACGCAATCGGTGCCCAGCACCTTTTCGCCATCCAGCTTGAGGATGACCCGGAGCACACCATGCGTCGACGGGTGCTGCGGCCCCATGTTGAGGACCAGTTCTGTCGAGTCGAGAAAGGTGGCGTCCGGCATAGTTTATTGCCCGCTGTCGATACCGAGGTTGTCCTGCACCCAAGCCCGGTCCTGCTGCAGGAGAGGATGGTCTTTGCGAAGTGGATGCCCCGTCCACCCCTCGGGCAACAGGATGCGCCGAAGATCGGGATGCCCGGCAAACTCGATGCCGAACATATCGAAGACTTCGCGCTCCAACCAATTCGCGGTCGCGTGGACGTGCACCGCAGTAAGCGGACGGAATCCATCTGGTATGGATGTTTTGACACGCACGCGCTCGTTCCGCGCAAAGCTGTAAATGATGTAAACGAGATCGAAACGGTCCACTCGCTTCGGCCAGTCCACGGCAGTCACATCTACGAGGTAGTCAAAGCCCGCAGCCATCTTCAACCAATCGAGAACCGGAACGACGGCTTCGGGCTTGACCACCGCGAAATTCTGGCCGACATAAGTGGCTGCCTCCAGAACGGATTCGCCGAACTTCTCCTTCAGCTTTCGGGAGAGTTCGCTGTCCCAGGGGGCGGTCACCATGGCGGCGGGGGGCTTCGGCGCCGGGCGGGGCGCTGGCTGCGCCGGGGCCGGTGGTTTCGCTGGGGCGTCTTTTTCCGGAGGACCGCCGGCATTCTGCTCTTCAGCCATATCCGCTCCTACGCATATTTAAGCATTCAGATATTCAGGTGTCAAATTCTACAACAGTTGCTGAGAATGTCCACGGTACACTTGCTTCATGTACGACGTGATCATTGTCGGCGGAGGACCGGCAGGACTGAGCGCCGCACTGATCCTTGGCCGCTGCCGCCGCCGCGTACTGCTCTGCGATGATGGCCGCTACCGGAACGCAGTTTCTCGCGGCTTACATGGGTACTTGAGCCGCGACGGCTTGGACCCCGCCGAACTGCGGCGAATTGGACAGGAACAGTTGGCCCAGTATGGCGTAGAGCAGCGCTGCGTTTGTGTCACCGACGCCCGGGTGGCCGATGGCGGGTTCGAAGTCGTACTGGAGGGCGAAGGCGGGCTGCGAGCCCGCAGGCTTCTACTGGCTACCGGCGTCAGCGACCGGATTCCCGAAATCGACGGCATCGACCGCTACTACGGCCGCGGCGTCTTTCATTGCCCCTACTGCGATGGATGGGAGGTGCGCGACGAACCGTTGGCGGTTTACGGGAACGGCAAAAGTGGCGCCGCGTTGGCGCTCTCTCTCAAGACCTGGAGCGGCGATGTGGTTCTTTGTTCGGACGGCCCCGCCGGTCTGAAGCCGGACGAGGCCGCGCGTCTCCAACGGCATGGTATCGGAGTGAGTGAGCAGAAAATCGCACGCCTCGAGGGAGAGGGCGATTGCCTCCGGCAGATCGTTTTCGCCGACGGGAGCACCTTGCCGCGGCGCGCCCTCTTCCTCGCAACCGGACAAATGCAGCGATGCGACCTGGCGGGCAAGCTAGGATGCCGCTTCACGCGAAAAGGGGCCGTTTCCACCGGCAAGCTGGAACGGACCAACATCCCGGGGCTGTACGTGGCGGGGGATGCCTCCAAAGATCTTCAGTTGGCGATTGTCGCCGCCGCCGAGGGCGCCAAAGCGGCGATCGCAATTCACACATCCTTGCAAGAAGAGGAGCAGCGCTAGTCATTTTCTGCACACTGGTTGTTCTTGCCAATCCGAATTTACCGCGCACTTCCCGTAACTGCTTAGAAACACATCGGGTAGCTCTGGCCTCGGGATTGCTTAAGAGTTCGTCGGGTGGAGTGAGTTGGCAACCGCATCAAACGTTCGGGTGGAGTGGAGAAAGCCATCTGGCTCTCCCGCGGGGCAGAACATTTCGCTAGATTCTCTTCCTTTCGCAGCGGCTCTGGTCGGTTTTGATGGCATTGTCAGCGCGATAAACGCCTGTTGGGCTCAGGCCAACCCGGGCGTCGCTGCCGGCGACGGGTGTGAACAACTGCACGTAGCCGGCTCCGAGCAACGCCGCAACCTGGACACCGGGATTCGCGCAGTCCTGGACGGCAGGTCGTCCCGTTTTGTTCAGGATTATCATGCCAATCAAGGCAAAAGGCGCATTACGGTGGCGCCGCATCCCGATGGGGCCTTGGTCATTCAGCAAGCGCTCGAGAGCGACGCACCGAAGCCCTCCACAGATGTTCAGACGCGGCAGTCGGAGAAGATGGAGACGGTGGGGAGGCTGGTAGGCGGTGTGGCCCACGATTTCGCCAACCTTGTAACGCTCATCGAGGGTTATAGCGACATCCTGCTGGGCCGTATCGGCGAAAAGGACCCCATCCGCCCGGAACTGGATGAGATCCGCAAGGCCGCCAGTCGGGGAGCGCGCCTCACTTCGCAGTTGCTCGGCTTCTCGCGGAGCGGTTCCGTCGAGCGCAGAGCGATCGACCTGAATGCGGTCGTTTGTGATATGCAGCGGATGCTCGGTCCGATCATTGGCGAGCACGTCGAAGTCCGGACGGAGCTGAGTGCGTCGCTCGAGAAGGTGATCGCAGACCCCGGGCAGATGGAGCAGGTCATCATGAACCTGATCCTCAACGCCCGCGATGCCATGCCGCAGGGCGGACGCATTTTGATTGAGACCTCCAACTGTGACATGAACGAAGAAACGGCGCGTGCGCACGGGATGGCGCCGGGCGGATGCGTGATGATTGCGATCAGCGACACCGGACACGGGATGGATCAGCAGGTGTTGGAAAACGTGTTCGAACCCTTCTTCACGACGAAGGAAAAAGGCAAAGGAACGGGGCTCGGCCTGAGCACCGTCCGCAAGATCATTCAGGAGAGTCACGGCGACATCTGGGTGCGCAGCGAACCGGGCGTCGGCACAACATTTTCGATCTGTCTGCCGCGTGCCGGGCAGCTTCCGGCCAATCCGGAAACTTCCACTGCGCCGGGAACGGTCCCCGCCGGTGGCGAGACTGTGCTCGTGGTCGAAGACGAAGACGGAGTTCGCAAGCTGCTGACCCACGTACTGACGAGGCGCGGCTACCAAGTGCTGGAAGCGTCGAACGGCGAGGAAGCGCTACGGATTTACGAAGAGCGCGCGGCCGACATTCACCTCGTCCTGACGGACATGGTGATGCCAAAGATGACCGGCCGCGAACTGGCGCGGCAGGTTCGCGAGATGCGTCCGGATGCCAGAGTGATTTTCATGTCGGGCTACACGAATGACGTGCTGGTGCGTACAGGCGCGCTCGGCCCTGGAATGTCATTTCTGCAGAAGCCGCTGCGCCCGGAAGTGCTCGCCACGAAAGTTCGGGAAGCACTGGATTCCCCAACTCAACCGTTTAACCCCCGCTAAGCGCCAATCAAGCTCGGAATCTCAACAAACCAAGGCGGTTGTGCTGTAATTAGGGATTCCTATGGCCGCTTGGTCGTACCGATTCCGGCGAACCGCACTGAAGATCCAACGCCGCGCCCGGGAACTGCGGATGATCGCCAAGGGTTTGGCGTCCACCGACCACCCCATTCTGGCGCACATCATTCCGATCCGGCGCTGCAACCTCTCGTGCGCGTACTGCAACGAGTACGACAGTACCTCCAAGCCGGTACCCACCCCCGTTATGTTCCAGCGGCTCGACCAGCTGGCTGACTTGGGAACCACGATCATCACGATCAGCGGCGGCGAACCGCTGCTCCATCCGGAACTGGATGAGATCGTCGCGCATGTTCGCCGGCGGCGGATGATCGCGGGCATGATTACGAACGGTTACCTGCTCACCGCCGACAGGATCCGGCGGCTGAATCGGGCCGGGCTGGAGCACCTGCAAATCAGCATCGACAACGTAATGCCCGATGAGGTCTCGAAAAAGAGCCTGAAGGTGCTCGACAAAAAGCTACAGCTGCTGGCCGAGCATGCGGATTTTCACGTGAACATCAACTCGGTGGTCGGCGGAGGCGTTCACAACCCGAAAGGCGCCCTGACGGTGGGCAGGCGTGCGCTGGAACTGGGATTCACGTCGACCGTGGGAATCATTCACGACGGCACCGGGCAGTTACAGCCGCTCGGCGACGCTGAGCGCGAGGTGTACCTGGCCATGCGCTCCATGGAGAAGAGCAGCTACGCGCAGATCAACCAGTTTCAGGACAATATCGCGCATGGTCTCGAGAACGTGTGGCGGTGCCGGGCCGGCGCGCGATACCTCTACATTTGCGAGGACGGCCTGGTCCACTACTGCTCGCAACAGCGCGGCTATCCGGGCAAGCCGTTGATGGAGTACACCATCGAGGACATCCGCCGCGAATACCGCACCGCCAAGGAATGCGCCCCGCGCTGCACCGTGGCATGCGTCCACCAGGTCGGCTACATCGATTTCTGGCGCGGCCCGCAGGACCTCACGCCGCTACCCGCCAAGGAAGATCCCGGCGGCCTGGTGCAGTTGCCGTAACGCCGCAATGCTACGCGCCTTACCCCGCCGTCATTGGCGGGGCTGAACGCTTCAGCCGCCTCCCGTCAGGGCGCGGGTATCCGTTTCGAGTCCGCGGCATGACTGCCGCGGCTGAAAAGCAATCTCCGGCGAAAGATCCCTGCTAGCATGCTAGCTGCGCATCCGCATCAGCAGATATAACCCCGCCAGCGAGAACAATGCGTCCGGGGACCATGCCGCCATGGCCGGGGGAAGCTGGTTAACGTCGCCGATCTTCTCGAAGAAGATTCCGATGCCCCAGTAGGCGATCGCGATGGCAATCCCTATGCCGATGCCCGTCATTGCGCCGCGATTGCCCACCAGGAAACCGAACGGCACCGCAATCATGGCCATGATAATGGCGAAAAGCGGGACGGAAAATTTCCGGTGGAAGCGCACCTGCAACTGGACCGTGTCGAACCCGCTTTGCTGTAGATCGCGGATGTATTGCTCCAGTTGTACGTAGTTCATCTCCTTATCCTGAAGAGCTTCCTTCAGGAAGTAGTTCGGATCTTCGCTGAGTTCGGTAAAAGTTTCGGCGGAATAGCCGCGATAAGAAGTCCGGGTGGTTCCGCGGAAATCGCTCACCCATCCGTTCTCGAACACCCAAGTCTTCAGCGAACTGTTCCAATGGGCGCGCTCGCCGGCAATCTGGCGGGTCAGGTGAAACGTGTTGGGGTCCAATTCGAAGATGTAGACACCTGCCATCATTCTTTCCGAGGGATCGAAGTACTTGTAGTAGTAAATGCGGGAGCCGGAACCCCAGATCCATTTCCGGTCGGGGTTCAAGTACGTCTGCGTGGCCCGTCCCTTGATTTCGTCGCGCAGCGATTCCTGAATTCGGTTCGCGCCCGGGACATAGTAATAATCGAACGCAAACAACGATCCGCTGAGCACAAGGCTGGTAACGAAGACTGGCATCGCCAGCCGGTGCAGGCTCACTCCGCAAGCCTTAAAGGCGGTGACTTCGTTCTGCTTGGAAAGGACTCCGAACGCCACCAATACGGCCACCAAGACGCTGATCGGCAGAGTCTGATAAACCAGGGTAGGCGTCAGGAAGAACAGGTACTTGAACATCTCGGTGAGCGGGATATGGTTGCGGATCATATCGCCCATCAGCTCGAAGAAGTTGTAGATCAACGTCATCGAAACGAAGCTGGCGAGCCACAGCAAGAAGTAGAACAGGAAATTCGAAAGAACGTAGGTGTCGACCAGTTGCGGCAATAGCGGAAGGCGCCTTCCGGGAGTATGGGGCCGCTCCTGCTTCAGGCTGGTGAAGACGGAACCGAATACGGCGGTCAACTGGGCCAGCAAGTCGCGGCTACCGGGGCGCTCCATGCGGGCAACCAGAATCAGACCGGCGATTCCAAACACCGCGTTGGGCAGCCAGACCGCCACGGGAACCGGGAGCGCGCGCTGCTTCGCCAACCCGATCAGCGTGATGGACGAAAGATGGTAGCAGAAGAAGGCCAGGAAGACGGCGGTGACATACCCAGCGGATTTGCCGCCCTTGCGAGTGCCGATGCCCAAAGGGATGCCGACGAGCGCCAGGGTCAGGCACGCAAGGGGGAGCGCAAAGCGCTGGTGCAACTCGACCCGCGCCTCAATCCAATCGGGCCCGGAGTAGGACCAGAGCTGGCGCGTGTTCATCTGCTTCATGGGCAGCGTGCGTACGGGGGACGGCGGGGCCGCTTCCAGAGCCTGTTCGCCGCGGGGAAACGAGATGTCGTGCGCCACGCGGTCCTTACCCATTTCGTAGGTCGACGCATCGCGCAACGACAACTGGATGCGGTTATGTTGCGGATCGGAAACCGCAACCGCTTCCCGCGCCACCGTGATGAGCGGCCCTTCGGCCTTGTCCCGCATGCCGCTCGAGCGCTGTTCCGGGGGAGTGACATCGGCCATAAACACGTTGCGCCACAGCACCGGGTCGGTCGGACGGCCGGGACGCACGTCGCCGACGTAGAGAATCGTGTTGGGAAAATCTTCCTCGAACACGCGAGGCTGAATCTCCGCGGAGAGACGATTGGCAATCAGCTGGTTGATGATGCGCGTGCTCTCGCGGATCGACAGCGGCGTCAGACGAAGCGTCGCGTAAGCGGCGAGCGCCATCGCCATCAACGCGAACAGAAGCACGGGCGCGACGATCTTGCGCCCGGAGACGCCGGCGGCGCGCATGGCAATAACCTCGCCGTCGCTCGACATGCGCCCCAGTCCCACCAGGACGCCGACGAGGACGCCGAGAGGAATGGTGTAGGGCAGCACCGGCGGCATGGCCATGGCAAACAGCATGAGAACCGTTTCAGCCGACGCATTGCTTCGCACCAATTGCTCGAAAACTTTATCCACCTGAAGCAGGAAGAGGACAAAGGTGAACAACAGGCCACCGAGGATCGAACTGGAGAGGATCTCGCGGAAAACGTACCGGCCGAGCAGGCGTAACACAGGCCCTCCTACCGCGAAAGCTCCGGAGCCGGCACTACCGGGAGCTTCGGTAATTCATCGTCCAACGGGTGCAACTCCAGGTCGTCCACCAGAATCGAGGGAGCAATCACGGCGGTATTGGCGGCGTACCCCGCCCCGCCCATCAGCGCGAAGGGCGCCTGGTTATCGAGGAATTCAAAAGGGGCGGCGTCGTTTCCCGCCGCCACAATGTCCTTCAGGGAGCGCGCGTTCAGACCACGGAAGCGCAGCCCGCGAACCAACTCTTCGCGGCCGTCCGGAAAAGCGCGATAGACGAGAATGGGGAGGCTGACCGGACGCGAGCCACCGGACTGCGCGCCATTGAGAACGCGCCGCACCTCGTCGACGGAGGCGGAAGAGGGAAAATCCATCTTGCGCACAATCACGCCGTACGGTTTGCCGCGCGCGGCGATCATCTCGAGCAACTTCTTTTTCAGTTCGGCAACGGGCACGGCTTCCGACGAGTTCACGAAGAAGTTGCTGAAGCCGCCCGCGCCCGCGCCGAAGCTGCCGGGCATACGTGCCCGGCCGTTCGAGCCCTCGAAGCCTCGCACCGGCTGCCGTGTCAACAGATAGCCCTTGAGCATACCTTTTTCAACCAGGCGCAGAGGTCTCGGAACCACGCCTTCGCGGTCCACCTCGTAGCTGCCAAAAAGCGGCCGTCCGTGCCATTCCTTCACGGTCGGATCATCCACGACCTCGAAGCTGTCGGGCAGGACGCGGCCGCCGATGCGGCCCTCGAGTTCGCTGGTCGTAAACGACCCTCCACGCCCCGGCTCCATTACGGGGCGGCGCGGCAGCGACAGATTCTTGCCCAGGACTTCGGCGAAAATCTGTGCGCCGGCAACACCTTCGAACAGCACGGGACCCGTGTAGTCTTCGCCCTTTGGAGCGTGCGCCAGAGCGACCACGTTACGGGCGAGCGCTTCGATTCCCTGGCTCATCTGAGCTTCGTCAGGCAGCTGCCCGGGTTCGCGCGCCTGGAAGATCGCGGCGTCGCGCACCGTCATTCCATCGGAAGCCTGCGCAGAGGCTCGCGCGCGCAAGAACGTCAAGCTGTCGGGCACGCGAACTTCGGTGCCTTCCGAGTTGACGACGTAGTATCCTCCTTCACCCGAATCCACATCGACGGAGGAAGCACGGACGTCCGGATAGTGGCCGAAGATCGTAGAGAGTTTCCGAACGCGGCCGGTCCACGCCTCCTGGTCAATCTTCTGCTGCGGAAGAGGGCGAACGATATGCACAGGCTCCGCGCGCGCAAAATCGTCAAGTTGCTCATTCACCGACAGATTGCGCAACGCCGCGCGTTTGCGCGAAATCGCCTCGACGGCCGACTTGTAGGCAGAATCTGTGGCCAGCCACAGATACCGGCGCAACACCAGGTAGGAATTGTCGAGCGGAAAGCGCTCGAGGTCGTAGCGCGTTCCAAAGTTAAACCCGCTCCCGACGTAGTTGCTGTTGTCGAACTTGTAATCGCCGACGCGGATGTGGACGTCGAGCGCGCGGAAGTGATCGCGCCGGCGCGAGACGAGGCCCCCTAGAGTGGCCGAGGCAGTGAAGTTATCCGCATCGTCCAAGACGTACTCGACAAAGTAAGGCGGCTCCAGGTTGGATACCACGAGGTTGCGCGAGCGGTTGATCTCGTCCCGCATCGCCTGGAGCAGCGGGTCCGCCGCGGGTGTTTGGGCGGTGGCGGCGATACCGGCAGCGACAACGGCCAGGACAGCCCCGGTCAGGGCGTACCTGGGTTTCACCGAGCGCTCCGCGCGGATTCGACCGGCGCCGGGCTGGGCAACAGCGGAGGCCGGTCTTGCGACTTGGCCTTTTTCTCGATTTCGATTTCTGAAACCAGAATCGCCGGGGAGACCGCCGAGACGGGAACGCTGCCCGATTCCGCGCCGCAATACCCGTTGAACACTTCCGGTTTGTCGGATGTGGCCAGAATCTTGGCGAAGCTCGCCAAGGGAGTGCCCACGATATCGGCGCCGCGCACCAACTCGTCCGGACGGCCGTCGGTGTAGACGCGGTAAACGATCACCGGGATTACTTTGAAGGCTTGCAGACCGGCGCGGCTGGTGGTCGTGAATCCGCCCGTGATGTCCCGGAAGTGGAGACCGTACGGTTTGTTCTGCCGCTTAACTTCGTCAATCAGCATCTGACGCAGCTTGTCACTGGAGACCGCCTTCGAGGATTCGACGATCAGGTTGGACTGGCGCGATACGACTTCGAACCCTGGCTGGCGGCGGCCATGTCCATTGGATTGCGCAAAGTCCCGGATCGGCGAGCGGGACATCAGAAACGTTTTCAGGACGCCGTGGTCAACCGCCAGGACGGGCCGGCCCTTCACGCCTTCATCGTCGTAGTCGAACCACCCGTTCAGGTCGATGCCGTCGAGTTTACGCCGGGTCGGATCGAACAACACCGACAGGAAGTCGGGCAAGACCTTGGTGCCGACGCTGTGGGTGAACGTTTGCCCTTCCGTGTCATCCTTCTGCCGGTGGCCCTCCACGCGATGGCCGAAGATCTCGTGAAAGAAGACGCCGGCGGCGCGGCCAGAGAAGACCGCAGGCCCCACAAACGGCTCGGCCTCGGGGGCGCGCAGCAGCGAGGTGAGATCGCCGGCCACGCGGTCGATGGCGGAAAGCAACACGTCATCTTGGGGAAGACCGTCGGCGTCCACGGCCTCGAAGGTCTCGCTGGTCGCGAGATCGGCGCCGTCACTCGCCTTGCCCGCGGCCGTGATGATAACGCGCGCAAACCCGCGCCCGTGTTCTATCCGCGAGCCCTCGGTATTGACGAAGTAGCGCGCGTCGGTTTGCGCAGTGACCGAGACATGCGACGTAAGCACGCCTGGGTAGTTCTGAAAGTGGGAGGAGAGCTTGCGAACCCGCTCCGTCCACGCCGCTTCGTTGAAGCGGAGCTTGGGCGGCGCCTGCTGGAAACGCGAAGGCTGTTCGGTCGAGAAATCGTCGGAGTTGTCCTCGGCTGCCACCTTTACCTGGGTGTTGGTCTTGATGCGGATCAGCCGCTCGGCGGCGCTCCGGTACGCCCGATCGGTCTCAAGCCACAGGCGGCGTTTGATGGCGTCCGGGGTGTCTTCGACGGACAGCGGCGCGCCGGAAGTAAACTGCCCACGCTCGCCCCGAACCTGATGGTAGTTGTCGAGTTGTGGAGTGCCCACACGGACGGAGACGTCGAGTACACGGCTCTTCCCTCCGGTTGCCGAGGAGATCGTACCCAGGCTGCCCGAAACCGAGCGATACTCCTGCTCGGTGACCTCATAGCTCAGAAAATAAGGGGGCGGATCGGCCTTTTCCTTCAGAACCGAGTAGTTACGGTTGAGTTCCTGCGCCATGTTGTCCAGCAGGATGGAAGGTTGAGCGACGGCGAGGGAGGCCGCGGAAAGGAAAAGCGCAAGGCGGGGTGCAGCCAGGAGAGTCAAACGTTCAGCATAACATTAAGTTCCGCCGGTAGCCGGTCAGGAGGTCCCCATCAAGGGAACTGCGAGCATGCCCTTCTCCTTCAGCCCGGAGAGGGCCAGGCCAAAGCGGCCGCGGATACCGGTCTTTTCGAAGATGTGCTTGAGATGAATCTTGACTGTGCCCGTCCGGATGCCGAGTGTGACGGCGATGTCGCGGTTCTTCAGGCCCTGCTCGACCAGTTCCATGACCTGCAATTCCCGCACGGTGAGGGCGGAACGCGCCAGCCGCGGCGCTTGCAAATGCTGCGCGAGATCGCCATCCACCCACCTGCTCCCCGCGGCGACGGTGCGGAAGCAATCGAGCAACACATCGAGCGGAGCGGTCTTGCGCACCGTCGCGGAAGCGCCCGATTGCAGAAGGCGCAACGCTTCGGCGTCAGAGAACAACGGGCTCCAGACGATCGCGGCGGTGGCATCACCACCCTGCCGCAGCGTCTTCAGGAAGTCGATAACCGCTGCGATGCCGAAGGCTTTATCCAGCAGCACGAGGGCAGGCGATACCTCTCGAATCGCATCCAACCCTCCAGCCAGAGAGTGTTCTGCAGCAGTCAAGCGGAAACCGTCGGCATCTTGAAGGAGGCTGCGAATT
>CAYMHP010000158.1:7546-13776 GCA_964390225.1 uncultured Solibacteraceae bacterium | reverse complement strand
TTGGCTCGTATTTCATCCATCGCACCGGCCACTCGATCGGGCAGGAGGTGCATGGGAACGGCGCTAACATGGACAACCTGGAGACGCACGATGAGCGCCGCATTTCGCCATGGACCTGTTTCTCGGTGGAGCCGGGAGTTTATCTGCCCAGCTTCGGCATAAGGTCGGAGATCAACATGTTTGTGGGAGAAGACCAAGCGCAAGTAACCGGCGAGATCCAGCGCTCGCTGGTATTACTTTGAGTTAGTGAGTCATTGCATAGGTGACGTAATTCACGCCGATGCGGATGCCGAGGGCGGCGAACTTTTCCGGATAGTAGGGCGCGTCGGCCCATTCCCAGGAATCGCCCACATCGGAATTGAACGTGATCGCGACCATGAGGCGTCCCCGGTCGTCGTAGATCCCGCGCCAGTGATCCTTGCAAGGCTCGCATTTGTCGGTTCGGCCGCGGTTCACGGATCCCATGCTGGCCACCTGATAGCGGTCATTGAGGTCATACACGGTGTGAAAGAGGGCCTCGCTATCGGGCAGTTCGACGATAGCGCGATCGGGGAAGACGCGCTGCATGCTCTCGAGAAATACGGCCCATCCCTCGTCGCCCCAGAAATCGTCGGCCATGAAGAAACCTCCCCGGAGAAGATATTCGCGAAGCGCGGCGGCCTGCGCATCGGTTAGCCGCCAGGTGCCGGGTTGCACGGCATAGAGCCAAGGCCAGTCGTATACTTCGCGGTCGTCGAGATTGACGGGCTGCTCGACGGAGCGGACGTGGATCCTGGTAAGACGCCGGAGGGCCGCAACGAAGTGGCGATCGGCGCGCGGATAATCCTGGGTCCACATGGCATAGCCCCGGGTCCAGTCGCCGCCGCGAAAGCGGTAGAAGCCGCCGTTTGCGAAGCCTCCGCGGTATGGGGCAGGCGGATACATCAGGCGCGCAAAGGTCCACTCGGTTTTCTCGAAAGCGTCGGGCGGCAGAGGAATATCGCCGATGCGGTACTCGACGCCGGGGTATTCGCGAAACGGGAGTTGGAACGCATAGAGGGCACCGAGCAGCACAAGACCAGCGGAAAAGCACGATGCCGCGCGGAGGCTCATGGGATTGCGTTCAGTGTGAGGATAGCATCAACACGGTACCCCCGCCCTTGCGGGCGGGGCTGAAGTTGGTGCTGAACGTGGTTTCAGCCGTGTCCGTGAACGGTGGGGGTTCGCGGCCGAATGGCAGGTACGACTGCCAGCGGGAGGGCGGAGGTGATACGATTTCTATCCCAGAGGCCAATGATGAAAACCGGTGTGATTTGCGTGTTCGCGATTGCAGCAAGCGGCGTACTTTCGGCGCAGACGACTCAGCAGGCCGAGGCGGGGCGCGCGGCATACCAGGCGCGATGTTCCGGATGCCATGGGACAGACCTCGGCGGCAATGAAGGGCCGCAGCTCGCCGGGTCGAACTTCATCGCGGGCTGGGGGACGCGAACCGCGCAGGAACTGGTCACGTATATCCAGAAATCGATGCCGCCGGCGAGCCCAGGCAGCCTCGACGAAGCAGCGGCGGTGAACCTCTCCGCCTTCATCCTGGCTGCGAATGGCGCGACGCCCGGGAGTCAAGCGCTCACCGCGGCCACAGCGTTCCCTATTCGCTCTGTGACCATTGGCCGCCCGGCAATCGCACTGGTTGCGGGCGGACAGGTGCCCGCGGGAGTGGCGGCGTCGGGTCCGAAGGGGCTCACCGTCACCGGCGAGGTGAAGAACTATGTCCCGGTGACCGACGCGATGCTGCGCAATCCCGATCCCGGCGACTGGCTGATGATCCGCCGCAATTACCAGGCCTGGAGCTACAGTCCGCTGAACCAGATCAACACCACGAACGTGAAGAGCCTGCAACTCGCCTGGGTATGGGAGATGACCGAAGGCGGCGCGAACGAGCCGACGCCGATCGTGCACGACGGCGTGATGTTTCTCGCGAATCCCGGCAACGTGGTGCAGGCCTTGAACGCCCGCACCGGCGAGTTGATTTGGGAAAACCGGATCGGCCCGGATCTTTCCAACGGGCTAGGCGCGATTCGCAGCCTCGCGCTGTACCAGGATAAGGTTTACCTCGCCACGACCGATGTGCGGCTGGTGGCGCTCAATGCGCGCACAGGCAAGGTGGCTTGGGAAACGCGCATCGCCGATCCGGCGAAGGGGTACGGCAATACCAGCGGGCCGATCGTTGTCGGCGGCAAGGTGCTGCAAGGAATGGGAGGATGCGACCGGTACAAAGAGACCGGGTGCTACATCAGCGCCTACGATTCCGAGACCGGGAAGCAGCTTTGGAAGTTCGAGACGGTGGCCCGCGAAGGGACCGCGGGCGGCGACACGTGGGGCAAGCTGCCGAACCTGCTGCGCGCGGGCGGCGACACCTGGATCACCGGAAGCTACGATCCGCAGCTGAACCTGATTTTCTGGGGCGTCGCGCAGGCGAAGCCGTGGATGCGCGCCATTCGAGGCACCAACGATAAGGCGCTTTACACGACTTCCACGCTGGCGCTGCGGCCCGGCGATGGCTCCCTCGCCTGGTACTTCCAACACGTACCGGGCGAGTCGCTCGATCTGGACACGGTCTACGAGCGGGTGCTGGTGGATGCGGCCGGGCAGAACCTGCTGTTCACGATCGGCAAGGACGGCATCCTCTGGAAGCTCGACCGCAAGAACGGCAAGTTCCTCGATTTCAAGGAAACGGTCTTCCAAAACGTGTTTGACCACATCGACAAAAAAACCGGCGAGGTGCATTACCGGAACGACATTGTCGAACAGCGCGCGGAAGATTGGGTGGGTGCGTGTCCATCGACCGAGGGCGGCCACAACTGGCAGGCCATGAGCTATCATCCGGGCACAGGCCGGCTCATCATTCCACTGAGCCAGAGCTGCATGGAGATGTACGGGCGCAAGACCGATTTCAAAGAGGGCTCGGGCGGCACTTCGGCGAACCGCCGGTTCTTTGAAATGCCGGGGACGGACGGCAAGATCGGGAAGCTCGCGGCGTACGATGTCGGCAGCATGAAAGAACTCTGGAAACTCGAGCAGCGCGCGCCATTTTTGACTGCGGTGCTTTCAACTGCAGGCGACGTGGCGTTTGTCGGGGATCTGGATCGCGTATTTCGCGCGGTGGATGTGAAGACGGGCGCTGTGCTCTGGCAGACCCGCCTGGCCACATCGGTTCAGGGCTTTCCGGTTTCCTTCAGCGTGGGCGGGAAGCAATATATCGCGGTCTCGACGGGGTTGGGCGGCGGCAGCCCGCGGCAGGTGCCGGCGACGATCGCACAAGAGGTTCATCACCCGACCGCCGGTAATGCCCTGTACGTCTTTGCGTTGCCCGATCAGAAGTGAAACCAGGGGAACAGACCATGCGAATCGTCGCGGCACTCGCGGCGCTCGGCGCCGCAGTTTCTCTCCCGGGCTTCGCCCAGAGCTATCCGGTGGTTCAGGGCAAGACCTACAAATTCGAAAAAGTCGCGGATGGCGTGTACTACGCGACCGGCGGGATGGGCAGCAATAACGTCGTGATCGTGAACGACCGCGACGTGCTGCTGGTGGACGATGGCACTACCCCGGCGACCGCGCGTGCGTTCCTCGCGGATATCAAGCTGCTCACCGATCTTCCCGTACGCTACGTGGTCAACACCCATTTTCATTACGACCACACGGACGGCAACCCGGTGTTTTCGCCGGACGTCGACATCATCGGCCACGAGTACGTGCGCAACGCGATCCTGACGTTCGACGTGCTGAACCGCGAGCCTTACCGGACATCACAGGCGCTGGCGGTGCCGGCACTGATGGACTCCCTTAAGCAGAAGATGGCAGCCGAGAAGGACGCCGCGCAGAAAGCATCGCTCGAGAAGCAGTGGGCGGCGGCGGAGATGACGTCGCAGCAGCTGAAGGAGATCCAACCGGTTCCACCGAACGTCACGTACACCTCGAAAATGGTTTTGCATAAAGGCGCGCGAGAAATTCAGCTCCTGTTCCTGGGCCGCGGGCACACCGGCGGCGATACGGTCGTATTTCTGCCGAAAGAACGGATCGTCTGCACCGGCGACCTCATGGAGAGCCGGCTGGCCTACATGGGCGATGCATTTTTCGATGAATGGGTGGCGACGCTGGAAGCGCTCAAGAAGCTGGACTTCGGATTAGTGCTCCCTGGACACGGCACGCCCTTCAGCGACAAAGGCCTGATCACCGCGTTCCAGAGCTACCTGACCGACATCACGAAACAAGTTGCCGTTCTGCGCAAAAAGGGCGTTTCGCCGGAAGATGCGGCCCGGCGAGTCGACCTGACCGCGCACGCGAAGGTCTTTCCGCAGATTCAAGGCCCCGGAGCGGATCTGAGAGGCGTCCGCCGGATTTACGCGTGGATGGACGAAACCAGGAAAAAGTAAGCTGGTGTCGGGCCGGTAGATTCTCCAGCGCAGCTTCGTCAGCGCGAGAGGGCCGTTGTTCCTCACATTGGCACGGTGCGTGCCCTTAATCAGGTGTCTGGAGGTTGCTGTGCGCCGTCTTTTAATCATTCCCGCGATTGCTTTAGCGTTGGTCGGTTGCTCTCGCCAGGACAATGCCGACCGTCGTGACGATTCCACCGCCCGCGAAGCCGGCCGTGCCGCGTACAAACTGCAGGAGGACGCGCAAAAGGCTGCCAAGCAGCTGGGGCACGACATCAAGAATGCAAGCAAGGAGGCACAGCAAGGCTGGAACGAAGCCAAGCATGAGCACGAAGCCGATCGGCAAAGCGACACTAGGCGCGACCGAGAGGCTGACCGGAACAAGTAAAGACCCATCGTTCGTATTAAGCAAAGCGGGCGCTTGTATTTCAGAGTGAAACCGCTTAAATTGTTGTCGAGTCGTTCGGGCTGCCGCGCTCCGGGCGCGAAACGAGCCAATTCCAGGCTCCTCCGAAGTGTCCGGCGCTATGAAACTCTCATTCCTTCTTTTGTTGGCGGCTCTGCCCGTGTTTTCTGCCGAACAGGACTATTCGGTTCTCCCCGTTGCCCTATATACCGGATTCCAACACGATCCGCCCGCGATCGTGGCGCATGCTATCCGTGAAGAAGTAGACACGATCCTCTCGCCCGTCGGGGTGAAACTCCAGTGGCGAGATCTGGGGAAGGCCGGCACCGGCGAAATGTGGATCAGGCTCGCGGTCTTTCGATTTATCGGAACCTGCGACACCACGGATCTATCGGTGTATCCCCCGTATCCGTTTGTGCTCGGTGATACGCATATCGCCGATGGCATCGTCATTCCTTTCGGCGACGTGTACTGCAACGCCATCCGCGCAGTATTGGCGCATGACCTGGGATCCGTGCAACCGGAGGCTCGCGATGCTGTTTTCGGACGAGCCGTCGGGAGAGTCCTGGCACATGAACTCTATCATGTGTTTGCCAAAACCAGGCATCACGGATCGCGAGGCGTTGCCGAGCCGCTTTACTCTGCGCAAACCATGATGGCTAATGAATTTCGGCTCGACAACAGCCAGGTTCGTCAATTGCGGAGCGCTTTTTTGCCCGCATTGCTACAGTTCCGGGGTGTGTCGCCGCGATCGGCCCCGCCAGGACTGTCTGCTTTTATGAGTAGCGGCTGTCTTACCTGTCACGGCCCCTATGGCGAGGGCACCTCTTCAGGACCAGCGATCGTCGAAGCGGCGCGATCCTACGATGCCGCGAAGCTTGCCGAGCGGCTTTACGACAACCGCACACCGATGTATAAACGCGCCCTGCGCCTCGGAGCGCTTTGGCCCGCCCTGAGCGGCAAGCAAATCGAAAGCCTCGCCGCGTTCCTGCGCAGCCTTGATCCGGATTCCGGTCGCGTGAGCGCCGTCGGCAGCCGGTGACGGACTGCAGCCCTCCAGCGAGGTTCTTTTTTTGACGGCTGGCTCGAAACTCATACCGTGAACGACCCCGGGCCTCACGGCCGCGGCTGCAGAAATCCGCGGCGCGCGTTCCTGTCAGAAGCTTTACGCGCGACGGCGCATTCGCCTTCCGCGTCCGGGCGCAAAGGAGTGCCAGCGACGCGGCTGCTGCATTGGCGCGGCGGTCTGCACCTCGGCAACGTCGCCGTTTTCGGTATAGCGCGTCAGACGAATGGCGAGCTTTCGCTCGATATCGGCGACACTGCTACGCTCCAGGCGCGTTCCGAACGTGGAGGCAGTTCCGCGAGCTCCGGCGCGACCCGTGCGTCCTACGCGGTGAATGAAATCCTCTGGG
>CAYMHP010000158.1:0-7536 GCA_964390225.1 uncultured Solibacteraceae bacterium | reverse complement strand
GCGCGGCGACGTCGGTGGCGACCAGGACGCGATAGGAACCCTGTTGAAAGCCGCGGAGGGCTTGGTTGCGCTGGTTCTGGCTGCGGTCGCCATGGATGGCCGCAGTCTTGACACCCCCATCGGCGAGCCTCCTGGCCAACCGGTCCGCACCGTGTTTGGTCCTGGCGAACACGAGGAACGATCCTTCGTCCCGCTTCAGAAGGCTATGCAGCAGCCCGAGCTTCTGTTCCTGCTCCACTTCGTAGAGCCGGAGATCGACCTGGTCGACGGGCTTGGTGGTAGAGCCGATCTCGATCCTAATCGCGTTGGGGACATGAGCATCCACCAGATGCCGAACCGAGCTTTCGATGGTGGCGGAAAAGAAGAGAGTCTGCCGCTTGGCTGGAAGCGCCGCTAGAATCCGTTCGATGGTCGGGAGGAAACCCATGTCGAGCATTCTGTCCGCTTCGTCCAGAACGACGATCTGCACGCGGCCCAGGTTGATGAGGCCACGGCTGAGAAAATCGTAAAGACGTCCGGCGGTAGCGACCACTACTTGCGCCCCCTTGCGAATCGTCTGCAATTGCGATTGCTCGCTTAAGCCGCCGACTACAACGGCGGCGCGCAATCCGCTGCCGGCGGCGATTTTTGCGAATGTCTCGTTGATCTGCAGCGCGAGTTCACGCGTAGGGCTCATTATGACGGCTCGGATGCCTGAGGGCGACCGGTCGCTGGTGAGGGACTGAATGACGGGCAGGACGAACGCGAGCGTTTTGCCGGTTCCAGTCTGTGCCGTGGCGATCAGATCGTTTCCGGCTAATGCGGGTTCGATGGCGGCAGCCTGAATCGCGGTTGGCACGTCAAAGCCGTTTCGGGCAAGGTTGGTCTTGAGCAGTGGAGAGAGAGTGAGTTCAGAGAAAGTTTTCATTTATTCAAATTGTTGGGAAGGTAATCGGCGAACCGCCTACCGGTGAGGGGAGAGAGCTAGCAGATCGGACTTCGTACTACGTTTCCATCATAGCAGGACAAGCCGGCCTCGGGGATTGGAAGGCATCGGCGGGAAAGCGACACTCAATCGTCAACCAGGGCCGACGCGCCGACACCGGCACTGCAGGTGTTCGCGAGCGCACGTCGGCGTGCTCCAGCACACTGCGCTTCACGAGTGGATGGTTTACCTTCGAGTTTCGGGCTCTATCGGAGGGCATCCATCGCACCCACGGTTCCACGCGGCGCGGCGCCGCGGATTTTTCTTCGGCACAACGGAATTCCAGGACGCGCCCGGCTATCCGTAGCCGGACTACGCCGCAATTCCGACCTTGGCCGCACTCTCGAGGCCGTCCACTCCGAGTGCGGCATTCTCCGCATCGAAGCCAGCGCTATCACCGGCAATATCTTAGTGCTCTATGAAACCGCCTGCGATCTTTCCGAAATCCTGGACCACCTTGAGAGGATCCTCGAAG
This sequence comes from uncultured Solibacteraceae bacterium, assembly GCA_964390225.1. Lineage (GTDB taxonomy): Bacteria > Acidobacteriota > Terriglobia > Bryobacterales > Bryobacteraceae > PSRJ01. The sequence continues at coordinate 6,097 of CAYMHP010000158.1, read as the reverse complement.
GGCCGCCGGCGCCGCCGCCAAAACCCGCTCCGGCGGGCGCCTCGCCGGGTTTGTTCGGGCTGATCCGGAATCTTCTGAACGGGTCGCTGCGCTCCAGCCCGCCCCAACTCACGACTAGCGTTACACGCCGCCATGCCGCGAGAGCGGGAGCGCCGCCCGAAACACTTCCGCAACCCTGGCACACAGCAAGAGCGGAAGAGGTGGCCGCGTTCTGGCGCGTAGCCGAGCGGACGGGCCTTACCGCCGCGGATGCCGCATCGCGCCTCGAACGCTATGGCGCCAATCTCCTGCCGGAGATGCAGTCTCGTTCCGCCTGGTCGATGCTGGCGGCCCAGTTCGTCAGTCTTCCCGTCCTGCTGCTCGTGGGGTCGGCCGCTCTGTCGATCCTCACCGGCGGGATCGCCGACGCCGTGGTCATCGGAGCTGTGATCGTGCTCAACGCCGGCATCGGTTTCGCCATGGAGTTTAGCGCCGATCGCACCATCGCCTCCATGCTCGAGATCTCCGAGCCGGATGCGCGCGTGCTGCGCGACGGGCGCGTTCAAATCGTGAGCGGGGACGAAGTCGTGCCCGGCGATGTGCTGATTCTTTCCCACGGCGATGCCGTGGTCGCGGATGGGCGCCTGCTCGCGGCCACTAGCCTGACGATCGACGAAGCGGTACTGACCGGAGAGAGCCTCCCGCTGGAGAAATTACCGCAGCCTCTGGACGACGGGTCAGCGCCGCTCGCGGAGCGCCGTAACATGATTTACCGCGGAACGGTTGCGACGGGCGGACAAGGAGTCGCGGTGGTAACCGCCACCGGCGCACACACGGAAATCGGCCGCATTCAGGCCCTGCTCGCGGGATCCGCCCAACCCGAAACGCCACTGCAGCGCCAGATGCGCGAGCTCGGAACGAAGCTCACGTGGTCGGTTTGCGGCATCGCGGCCGCGACCTTCGCCGCCGGTCTTTTGCACGGGTTTTCGACGCTGGAAATGCTGCGAAGCGCCGTTTCGCTGGCGATTGCCGCTGTCCCGGAGGGATTGCCGACCGTAGCCACGGTCTGCCTGGCGAATGGAATGCGGTCTCTGCTTCGCGACCGCGTGCTGGCGCGGCGCCTCAGTGCCGTCGAAGCGCTCGGCGTGGTCCGCGTGCTGTGTTTCGATAAAACGGGCACGCTCACCTGGAACCGCATGTCCGCTGTTTCGGTGCGCGCCGGCATGCGCCAGTACGCCGTCAACGGCGCAGCGTTCGTCGCGGGGGGCCGGCCGGTCGCCGCCTCCGAGCGCGCCGAGCTTGCGAAGTTGCTGCAAGTGTGCGCTTTGTGCAGCGAAGCGTCGGTCGAGATGCGCGATGGCGAATGGCAAGTGGAAGGCTCCCCGACCGAAGCAGCACTGGTCCGCATGGCGCTGAACGGCGGCATCGACGTACTGGATGTGCGCGCGCAGTTCCCGCTGCTTCGCATCGAGCATCGCACCGAGTCGCGCCCCTACATGATCACCGCGCACACGCTGCCCCCCGGCCGCGAGATGATCGCCTTGAAAGGGAGTCCCGCGGAGGTTCTTCGGCTGTGCGAATGGAACCTCAAGGACAGCCACGTTCGCCGGCTCGGAGATGGCGAGCGCCGCAAGATCCTGGCGGCGAACACCGCGATGGCCGGAGGCGGCCTGCGGGTCCTCGCGGCGGCCTGCCGCGAATCCGATCCGGCCGCTGCCGACGACGGCTTCGTGTGGCTGGGGCTCATCGGCCTGGCCGACCCGCCTCGCCACGGTCTGCGCGAGGTAATGGCCCAGTTCCGCCGCGCCGGTGTCCGGCCGATCATGCTGACCGGCGATCAGGCCGCCACCGCCGAGGCCGTCGCCGGTGCCGTAGCGCTCAACGGCGACCGCGAAACCTCCGCGTTGCGCCCTGTCGATTTCGAAAACCTCAGCGCCCGTGAACTGGCCGACGTGATGCAGGAAGCGTCGGTATTTTCCCGCGTCACCCCATCGCACAAATTGCAGATCGTGCGCGCGCTACAAAGCCGGGGCACGGCCGTGGCCATGACTGGTGACGGAGTGAACGACGCACCGGCGCTCAAAGCCGCCGATGTCGGAATCGCGCTGGGCGAGACCGGGACCAGGGTAGCGCGCGGCGTCGCCGACCTGCTGCTCATGGACGACAACGTAGCTTCCCTGCTTGCCGCCATTCGCGAAGGGCGGACCGTTCACGAAAACCTCCGCAAGGCCGTGCACTACATCGCGGCGACCAACATGAGCGAGGTTCTGACGATGTTCTCGTGCGTGGCCACCGGCCTGGGGCAGCCTTTCAATCCCCGGCAGTTGCTGTGGATCAATCTAATCACCGATGTCTTTCCGGAGATCGCGCTCGCCCTGGAGCGTCCCGAATCTGGCATTATGGAGCGTCCGCCCCGCGATCCCGCCGAGCCGGTCATTGGCCGAGCCGATTATGCGCGGCTCGGGGCTCAATCCGGAATCCTGACATCCGCTGCGTTGGCGGCTTACGTTATCAGCCTGGCCCGCTACGGCCCTGGCGCGCAGGCCGGCACGCTGGCCTTCCTCACCCTCACCTCCGCGCAACTGCTGCACGGATGGAGCGCGCGCTCCGAGCGGCGTGGCGCGGATTTACCGCCGAATCCAGCCATGGGATACGGATTGGCAGCCGGCTTCGGACTGCTGCTCGCTTCACAACTTGTGCCGGGCTTGACCGCGCTGCTCGGCGCTACCCGAATCGGCTTTGCCGATGCGGGAGTCTGCACGGCCTTGTCGCTCGCGAGCTTCCTCGTGAACGAAGCCATGAAGAGCCGCCGGCAGCCGGCCGGCGAACAGAAAGTAGTAGAGAAAGGACTGAATTATGCGAATCCTGAGTGGGTCCACTAAAATTGCGTTCGGTTTTGGATTGGGAGTGGTCGCGGCGGAAGTCGTCAAGGAGGTTGCGCCGGCATTCCGCGGCTTGGGACGGCCGCTGCTTAAGGCGGCGGTGAAGTCGGGTCTCATCCTCGCCCGCGATGGGCGCTCCCGGCTCGCCGAGTTCCGCGAGACCTTGTCCGACGTGACTGCGGAGGCCTCCGCGGAGCTCGCTGATCCGGGCGAGGTTCCAGTTGCCGGTCAGCGGCATGCGGAAAAGAACGTCCGCGCTGCCGGCATCATGTAAATTCACGCGTCAGTAACACATTATTAACTACCCGTCTGTAATAATTCCGACAGATGGGTTACACACATCACATTCCCGGCAGATTGCGGGTGCGTTCGGCGGTGGTGAAGCACGATGCCGCAGCGGCGGCGAGGCTCCGGCGGTGGATCGAATCCATTCCGGGAATGGTGAGTGTGCAGGTAAGTGTCGTCACCGGCAGCATCCTTGTACATTACGACCCCAGGACGGTGGAAGGGTCAGGCCTTCTGATGCTGCTGCGCGAAGAGGGCTGGCTGCCTTCTTCGCCCGTTCCGCCCCGCACTGCATCCACCCGGAGAGCCATCCGGCCGGCGCGACTCTCGGAGATTCTGCCTCCTGAAAGCGCCCGGCGCGCGCTTGCAAAGGCCGCCCTCACTGCCATCGCAGAGGTGGCGATCCAGCGGTCCATCATTGCGATCGCCGCAGCCATTTTGTAAACGCCGCCTACTGTTGGTTTCGATTCAATTACACGTTCTTGAAGGTTACGGAAGCGTGACGTCCGCGCTACACTTTGGTCAGAGGAAATGAGTATGGCGGACGAAACTACCGGCGGGAACGCCACACACAACCCGAACGCACAGAATGTGGAAGAGAACCTGAGCGCGGCCGCGTCGCACGTACAGGCTGGCGCCCGGCGGGCTATGGCCGATGCTGGACTCGAGCGCGAAGGCCCATCCCTCGCCACCGCCGCGCTCGTAGGTGTAGGCGTGGCGATCCTGGAACCGGAGTTCATACCCGGCATGCTGATCGGCGCCGGAGCGTTGCTCGCCCCCAAAATTCTCCCCGGCCTCGGTAACCTACTGCGACCGATGGTCAAGGGGGTCGTGAAGGCGGGGTATGCCGCCACTATGGCCGTCCGCGAATCCGTGGCCGAAGCCGGCGAAAATGTACAGGACATGGTAGCCGAAGCGCGCGCCGAATATGACCGCGGCCATACCGCCGAACCGGAACAAGCGGCGCCTGCCGAGCCGCAGCAGAAGCATCGCCGTCCTGGGCGTAACCCGAGCCCTGCCACGAACCTATAGCCATGGTGGTCCGCGGCGCCAGCGTAGTACATCATATCCCCGGACGGCTTCGGGTCCGCCTTCCCAAGTCGCACCGCGATCCGAACGTCCTTCGCGGACTTCAGGAGTTCGTTCGCGGCTTGGGCGGCGTACAGCACGTCGAAGTCAATCCCGTCACGGGCAGCATCCTGGTTCACTACGAGCCCGAGTCGGCGGAACAGCTTCGCAGTCTCGCCGAAGGGGAAGGCGATCTCCAGAGCTTCGGTATCCCCCCCGGTCTCGGCGAGGCCGACGATCTGGCGGAGAAAATCACCGCCGAAGCGGAATTCCTTGCGCAGCACTCGGAGACCGCGCTTCACATCGTGAATTCCGTGCGATCACTCGATGTCGCCATCCGCAAGGCGACGGATAACGCGGTGGATCTCAAGGTGCTTCTTCCCGCCGCGCTGGGGGTGTGGGCATTCTTTAGTATCGGCGTCGAGGTCTCAACGCCCCTGTGGGTGTCGCTTGGAATCTTCTCCTTTAATTCCTTCGTGGCGCTTCACCGGCCGCACAGCGTCCAGATCGCAACTCACGAAACGCACGTCGACGCCAAGTAAGTTCGAAAAACTGCTGTTTCAGCGCCTCGGCTGGAGCGGTGCTGGACTTGCAGCCGGTCAGCGGAGTTTGGGACTGCGGAGCAGTTCTCCCAGATCGTCGATCTTGTCGTCGAGCACACTCAATCGGCGGGACAGGCTTTGAATTTCGGACTCCGCGCGGCGGTTCACTTCGAAATCGAGCTCGCTGCGCAGGCGATCCTTTGCATCCTGGCGATTCTGACTCATCATGATGACGGGAGCCTGTACGGCCGCCAGCATGGACAGAAACAGGTTGAGCAGGATAAACGGGTACGGGTCCCAGGCCTTTTTGTCCAGAATCACGTTTATGGTCGTATACACGATCAAGATCGCGGCGAACAAAACGATGAAGGTCCACGATCCGCCAAAGCGCGCCACCGAATCGGCGATCTTTTCGCCGAAGGTCGTTTGCTCCTCGATGATCGTGTTGGGGTTGCGGCCTGCCCGCGAGCGCACCAGATTTTGCGCGGCGTGGAACTGCCGGCCTAGCGTGGTGAGCAGATCCATGCCCGCGTGGGGTTTGCGTTCCAGCAGAATCTGGATGTCATCGCGCGAGATTTCGAGGCAGACGCTTTCTTCCAACGCATGCGCGTTGGTCTGATGCGGCGACTGCTGCAGCATGGAAGCAAAGCCGAAGAACTCGTGCTCGGCGGGTTCATCGACAATCACTTCCTGGTGGTCTTCATCCAGCGTGGTGACCCGCACTTTTCCCGAGATCAGGACATAGGCTTGCGGGGCGGGGTCTCCCATTTTATAAATGCGCTCTCGGGGAGCGAAGGTCTTGAGTTCCACCTGGGCGGCCAACACCGCCAATTCATCGTCGTCCAGCAAGGCAAAAAGCGAGACATCTTTCAGGACTTCGGGCTTGGATGCCATGGGCGTCTCCTCGGAACAGAAGTAGATCGTATCGATCAGGGTTTTCAGACACGCTGAATCCACACCGGGCATAACGCTGGAAGCGGCGCCACGATCCAGAGCGGGCGCCAGATGACCCGTGCGCGGATTCGATGCGGATAAGGGTACATTGTAGCCGAGCCGGCTCGACCATGCGGCGCCGGTTCGTGCTTGAAACGGGAAATTCATGAACCCAGCACGCCTTGCGCCCTAAAATAGTTAGATTGCATGGAGAGCGAAATGAGTTCTGCGGCAGCCGTGGTTTCCATCGGCGACTCCGGCGTTTTGAACACACCGCTACCCGCCCTCTTATCTAAGGTCTGGATCGACCGCGATCTGGGCTGGCTTGACTTCAACGAACGCGTGCTGGCTGAAGCGCTGGACGAGCGCACGCCACTGCTGGAGCGCGCCAAGTTTCTGGCTATTTTC
>CAYMHP010000157.1:0-13783 GCA_964390225.1 uncultured Solibacteraceae bacterium | reverse complement strand
TTTCGCCGGGCTGCTCGATGATGCCGACACCGCGCCCAACGCCCAGGAGATCGAGATCCATATCGGGAGCCCGAGCGGCCCGATCTTTACACAATGGGGAAATCGCGGATCGGCGACCACCGGAGTCTGGGTGGCGGAAGGCACAACCTTCTACTTGCAAGACGTCACCGGCGGGTTGCCGCTGACGGCGGCAAATACGCTGGCGACTGTCGTGATGCACGTACAAAAGCAGTAGAGTCCGATTGACGTCGGGAATGACAGAGGGCCTTCAGGCATAACGCACGTCGGGCGCGCTTGAGGGCCCCGAGACCCGGCGCGACCGGAGTTCGTCGGAGGGGGTGTTAGCGTCGTGTTTCTGAAGTCCCTGGACCGCTTGCTTACGCGCGCGGCTCAGTTGCCCAGCCGCGACGGTTAGGAACCGGTAAACGCAGTCACCTACCCGCCGTTTGACTCCGAGCAGATTCCGAAAATGTTCCCCTCCGGGTCAACCCCATCGTATGCACCCCACGGACGTTGTATGACGACCACTCCGAGCGATTCGAGCCGCTTGCGTTCGGATGCAATGTCGTCTACCTCGAACGATAGCTTTACAGCGTTTCTTTCGCGGGGCTGAGGTGGGGAAGAAATCTCGATTTGCCGGGCAAGGTGCGAAGGAACGGCGTGCAGCGCGAACCTGGCAGTGCCCGCTTCAAACTCCACCCAGTTATCCATTCGGGTTTCTTCGATGGCTTTCAGTCCGAGAATCTCGCCGTAGAATGCCGCCATACGAGGGAGATCTTTCACATAAATCATGGCTCGGTTGAGGCGCATTTCTGCATCATATCCGAGGGGCGCGCCCAGCGCAATTCTCAGGCGCCGAGAGCGGGAACGCCTCATCGGTCCTTGTCCCGCGAGATGCGAACTCCTTCGCTCTCTTTGCCTTCAGTCGTCAACAAACCTTCGCCAGGGCCAGTGATCCTTAGCCGAAAATGCACTGCCGGATCATTCGCCGTTCGTTCACCGTGCGAGCGGCGGTGACTGACAAGAAAGTCGAGCGCCTTTCCGTCGAACTTCAGATTGAAGAGCGGTTCGGGAATTCCGGGAGTGGCCCGGGGCGGCTGCCCCTCATCGCGCCGAATCAGGTAGAAGAGAATTGCCCCGGCAAGGTCGCCGCCCTCGTCTGAAATGGTCATGACAACGGCAGGAAGGCCCCCCATCTGAGCGCGCCATACACCGTTAATGGCGGAGTTCTTGTCGGCCGCGAAAACGAGGCAGGACCAGCCCAGCACAACGGCGATGAGTTTCATCTTTCCACCCCGGAACGATTATAGTCGGCGCAGAATCGTGCGGCTGCTGCAATTGATCTACACGCAGCCAACCCCGTTGCCGTCCTCTATATCGGGGATTCAGTTGCGCTTTGTCCTGCCGCTGTCGCTTATCCCGGCCTTGTGGGCACAAGGTGCCGCCTCGCCGCTACAGTTCAAGACCACAGTACAGCCGCTCCCGAGTGAGAACCTGATTGGGCCCTGCTCGTTCGAGTTGTCGATTCCGAGTCAGACAAGACGGCTGCGTGCGGCGTGGATCACGTATGACCGCGGCTATGACATTTCCCGTTATTATTCGGATCCCGAAGTCCGCGGCTTTGCACAAAAGAACGCGATTGCCCTCATCTTGGCGCATCAGTGCCCTGCAAAATCACCGCCCACTGGGGAACAAGGCGAGATGGATATGGATCTGTCGCGCGGGGTCGCGCGCTCAATATTCACCGCGCTGGATGATTTCGCCCGCCAAAGCCATCATTCGGAGCTTTCGTCCGCCAAGCTTATCGTCATGGGATTCTCCGGGATTGGAGCCATGTTCGGGCATTTTGTCCGATATGCGCCGGATCGCGTGGTGGCCGCGATTCTCGCAAATCCTGGACAAACCGATCCGTATGGGATGAGAGACATGGATTTGAACGGCGCTGCACTCGCCGTTCCAGAATTCGTCATCGCCGGCGGAATCGATGAACGATCAGGAACACAACGCCCCTATGATTACGTCAGTCGTCATCGGGCGCGAGGCGCACCATGGGTGTTTGTTGTACAGAATGGCATCCCGCACTGCTGCATCATCAACGCAAGGAGCCTCATTCTCGGGTGGCTGGAAGAGATGATCAAGCTGCGAAAGCCTGATTCGAATACTCCGCTTCGAACGATTGACGATCGTGGCGGATGGTATGGCTTGGTGCGGCCCTGTGAAGATGGTCGGAGGGACCACTGGGGCGAGCCTCTTTGGAACGTCTGCGACGCCTCAGTTCAACCGGCTCAGGTTCGAATGCCGGCAGACCGGGTTGTTGGGGCTTGGTTCCCGACGCACCGACTCGCTTTGGACTGGCTCATGTTCATCCGAGAACACAACCATCCGGCCAATTCGTTTCCGGACGGAAAAGACGCACTCCACTCCGTGTTTGCACCCCGTTGATATTTTCCCGGTGAAGTGGCAGCCAAGGGCCTGCCCCGCGTCCTATTAGATCGCTTCCAGTTCCTCTTCCAGCATCTGGCGCTGAGAAAGCTCCGCATAATATCCGCCGGCGGCGAGCAGCTCGGCGTGCGTGCCTTGCTCCACAATCCGGCCGCTCTCCAGAACCACGATCCGGTCCGCCTGGCGGACGGTGGACACGCGATGCGAGATCAGGATCACCGTGCGGCCCCGCATCACTCCCGCAAGATGATTCAGGATTCGTTCTTCGGTGAGCGTATCGACGCTCGAAAGCGCGTCGTCCAGAATAAGGATCCGGGGATCCCGAAGGATCGCGCGCGCGATCGCGGTCCGTTGCTTCTGTCCGCCGGACAGCGTCAGCCCGCGTTCGCCCACCATCGTTGCGTATCCTTCGGGAAAGCCTTCGATGTCTCCCGCCAGTCCGGCCAGCTCGGCGGCGCGCCGGATCTGCTCGTCGGTGGCGTCTTCCACACCGAAGGCGATGTTCTCGGCGATGGTGGCGCTGAACAAAAAAGTCTCCTGAGGAACGAAGCCAATCTGCCGCCGCAAATCGGCCGGATCGAGGCTGCGCAGGTCGTTGCCGTCCACCAGAACCGCGCCACCGGTGGGATCGAAGAGGCGCGGGATAAGGCCGACTAGCGTGCTCTTGCCGGATCCGGTATGTCCGACCACCGCAACGGTGGCGCCGGCCGGTATGCGCAAGTCGATGTTGTCCAGCGCTCGGGTGGCGCCATACTCGACGGAAATCCCGCGCAATTCGATGTCGCCGCGCACGCGGTCCATGCGCCGCGGCTGCGCGGGCGCACCGATACTGGGCCTCTCCCGCAATAGCTGGTTGATGCGTCCGAGCGAGGCGCTGCCGCGCTGCGTCAGGTTGATGACCCAGCCGAAGGCGATCATCGGCCAGACCAGCATTCCCATGTAGGTATTAAACATGACGAATCCGCCGACGGAGATTCGCCCCACGAGCACCTGACGGCCGCCGACCCACAGCACAACGAGGAACGTAAATCCGATCAGCGCCTCGAGCAGTGGTTGAAACACGCCCTGCAACTTGACCAGACCGAGATTCTGCTCGATGTATTGCTTGTTGAGTTCCTCAAATCGACGAAGTTCGGCGCGTTCCTGCGCAAACGCGCGGACCATGCGCACACCGGAAAGGTTCTCTTGCACGCGGCTCGAAATATCGGAAAACATCGCCTGGATGCGCTCGAAACGGTCGTGAATGCGGCGGCCGAAATAGATCACGGCGAGGCTGACGGCCGGAGCGGGCAAGATCGAAAATATGGCGAGGCGCCAATCCTTCGACAGCATGACGGCAATCGCCAGCGCGAATAGAAAGGTGTTGTCGGCCCAGTACATGATGCCGGGGCCGAGCATCATGCGGACGGCATTGAGATCGTTCGTGGCACGGGCCATGAGGTCGCCCGTGCGCGTGCGCTGATAGAAATCAGGCGAAAGACTTACCAGGTGGGCAAAAAGATCGTTGCGCAGGTCGTATTCAATATCGCGGGAAATTCCGATAATGATGACGCGCATCCAATATTGGAAAATTCCTTTGAATATCGAGAGTCCTACCAGAAAGCCGGCGTAGCGGAGGAAGAGACGGGTTCCACCTGAGGTGAGCGCGTCCACCGCGGCTCCGATCAGCAGCGGTTGCGCCGCCTGCGCCAGATCCTTGAGGATGAGGCACGCCAGTCCGCGCGCCATCCCCCCGCGATAGGCCCAAAGATATTTGCGGATCGTGCCCAGCGCCTCCCACATGCCTAGCTGCCCTCGGCACAGACGGGAGCGCCGGTGTGAAAAATTTCGAAGGGGAATGCAAGAAATGAGGAATGCCGCGCGGCCACGGACTACTTCTCGTCCGTCGAATTCTTCTGATCCAGGTTGCCTACCGTCTTCAAGCGTTGATAGAGACGTTCCACCTCGGCCTCATCCTCCGGGCGGAGAATGCGGTAGCGTGGCGCGACCACCTGCTTCCGCTCCGGGCCGGGCGCCAGCAATTCTCCCCAGTACTGCCGGTACGGAATGCCGTCAATCAGAGCGTCGCTGGAAAAGCGCCGCAGATGGCGGAGCAGGCTGTTGCACGAATCGAGGTCCCCGGGATAGATCAGCAGCACGCGGGAGTCGTCGTAAAGGGTGAGGCGCATAACCAGCGGAGATATCCAGCCGGTCCGATCGACGCGGCGGATGTCCATCCAGGGAATGTGCCGCTTGCCGAGCGAGAGATAACCTTCGTGGACTTCAATCGCCGGATGGAAAGCCATCCCAAACAACGCCCCGGCAGTGAGTAAAAACAAACCCGCCGTAATCAGCGCGCCCGCGCCGGCCCAGCTCCAGCCGAGCCATCCGCAAAGGCCTGCCAACACGACACCGGTGATACCAAACCACAAATAGTGTCGCGCGGGCAAATAGCGAGTCATCGAACCCTGTCTCACTCCTAGACTACTCCCGAGCGCGAACTGCGTCAATCCGCGCGCGCCAACTGCACACTACGCCAGGTGTAATGAATACCGCTCCAAATCGTAAACGCGGCGCACGGCCAAACCGTCATCGACGCCAGGAGATCCATCGATGGAGTGCGCTGCATGTTTCGGGCCAACCAAACCGTCGCGGTCACCACCTGAACGAAGGTGGATACCTTTCCCCACACACTCGGAGGAAAACGCCGGATCGCAGTGAACCAATAGAGCATTCCCGCCCCAAACACGATGTACAAATCTCTCCCCAGGATCGTGGCCACCAGCCACCAAGGCACGTGTCCGGCCGCTGCCAGCGCCAGGAACACGCCGCTGAGCAGAAATTTGTCGGCGATCGGATCGAGATAGGCGCCGGCCTGGCTCGTGAGCCGATAGTGGCGAGCTGTGGCGCCGTCCAGAATATCCGTCGCTGCGGCGAAGGCGAAAACCATGAGCGCCGCCGTGTCTTCTCCTGCAAGAATTGCGCGGATCACCACCGGGACCAGCAGAAGCCGCAGCACTGTGAAGGAATTCGGGAGCCATCGCGGCATCTAGTTGAGTGTACCCCGGCGCTCCGGCGCCGGCCGTCAGGCGGCTAACGGCACTGCTTCGAAGTCGGTGATCTCGCCGGCGCCCTCTGCCGGCCGGCACCAATACACTGGAGGCGTGATGCGAAACTCGCGCTGGTACGCCGCGGCAATCTCCTGCTGAAAACCAGGCAGCGCATCGGAACGCAGCATGGCCACAGTGCACCCGCCAAAGCCCCCGCCGGTCATTCGCGAGCCGTAGACGCCGTCGATTCCCAGCGCGCGGTCCACCAGAAAATCCAGCTCCGGGCAGCTCACCTCGTAGTCGTTTTTCAGGCTCCGATGCGATTCCACCATCAGCCTTCCCATGGCTTTGAGGTCGGCCCGCTCGCTCGCCGCAACGAAGTCCTCGACGCGCGCATTCTCAGTCACCACGTGCCGGGCCCGCCGCGCGATCACTGGCGGAAGCGTCTGCTCGACGGCCGCGAGTTGCTCAGGCGAGACATCGCGGAGGCTCTCGACGGAGGGAAATTTCCGCTGAATGACTTCCACGGCGGCTGCGCATTCCTTCACCCGCTGCTCATAAGCCGAACCCGCCAGCGCGTGCTTCACCATGGAATTCACCGCCGCGAACGTGATTCCCTCCGGCAGTTCCACATACCGGTGCTCCAGGCTGCGGCAATCGATCTCGACGGCGGAATGGTCGCGCCCAAAGACGGACACATACTGATCCATGATTCCGCAAGGCATGCCCGCGAACTGGATCTCGGCGCGCTGGCAGAGGCGCGCCAGCTCCAGCGCGTTCAACGGCCGCCCACCCAAGAACGCCAGCGCCGAAGAGACCTCCAGCGCCGCGGAGGAACTTAGGCCCGAGCCTTCCGGCACGGTGCTGCGGATTAGTAGATTCGCCGGCTGGATGGCGTAGCCGATCCGGATCAGCTCCTGCGCGACGCCGATCGAGTAGTCGGTCCAGGTGCGGGATCGTTTGAGGTCGCCCAGTTCCGAAACGTCCCATTCGCGCAACTGTTGCTTGTCCTCGGAGAAGATCCGCAGCTTGCCGTCATTCGCCGGCGCGGTTGCGACGTAGGTTGCGAGTTCGAGCGCCGCCGGTAAGACGAAGCCTAGGTTATAGTCAGTGTGTTCTCCGATCAGGTTGACGCGGCCTGGCGCGCGAAAGATCCGAATACCTTCCGCCGAGCCATAGATTTTTCGGAATTGATCGATCATACCGTGGGGTGGGCTTGAGCCCGCCCAGCTGCACTTTTCAGGTTACCGCCTCGGCAAGATCGTCCTCGGTGAGCAGACGTACACTCACGACAAGCCGTCTTGCACCCTCCCTTTCCACAGCCCTCCTCGTCCGCGCCAGTACGAGAGTGCGGAATGGACGGTGGCTCCCAAGTAGAAGGCCGCCACGAGCGGGAGCAGCGGCGCCCAGAGCGGCGACCGCCGGTAATAACGTAGCGTGGGAGTGTAGGCCACGGACATCAGAACCCAGGCGGCCCCGCCCATTCGTGCCGTCCAGCCGCGCGTTCTCAGCGCCAATAAGGGTGGCCCGAGATACGTGATCGCGAGCCCCACAACGGTTCCGGCCAATAAGAAGCTGGAGTGGCCAAGCTGAGTAAACGCCGTCCGCGAGATCATGCGCCCGATCTCACCCCAGCCCTGGTATGGACGAATGCTCCGCACATCGTCGCTCAGGCCCAGCCACACACGCCCTCCACTCGCCTTCACTGCGGCTGCCAGCGCGCAATCGTCGATCAACTCGCCGCGAATGGCCGCGATGCCGCCGATCCGCTCCAGCCGCTCGCTCCGAATCAGGATGCAACCGCCTGCCGCTCCGGCGGTCCGCCGTCGCGGGTCGCGGATCCAAGCCGGTGGGTACAGCATGAAAAAGAAAAAGACGAAGGCGGGAATCAGCGCGCGCTCGGCCAGCGTCTCGCACTCCAATCGCACCATCAGGGAAGCCAGATCATATCCCGCGGCCTCCGCCCGGCCCACGAGCGAACTGAGGGTTCCCGGAGGATGGACGATGTCGGCGTCGGTGAACAGTAGATAATGCGGCGACCTTCTGATGGCGCTTTGAATGCCCTGCGAGAGCGCCCACAATTTTCCGGTCCAGCCGGGCTCGAGCGGCGCGCCTCGAATCACCGTCAAATCCGTTTCCGGGGCTGCGGCCCGCGCCGCGTCCGCCGTACAATCGCTGCTGGCGTCATCCACCAGCACGATGTGAAACTCACCGGGATATTGTTGCTTCGCGAGTGAGCTCACGGCTCGCGCGACGACCGTCTCTTCGTTGCGCGCTGGAACGATCGCCACCACGTTGGGGGCGGGGGAGGGAGGCGGCGTATCGCTTCGGTCGACGCTTTCCCGCCAAAATGCCCCGCGGCCCTGCAATAAATAGGTCCAGGCCGCCAGGCCGGCGGCACCCATTATCGCGAGAAACATCTCAGCTCAGCGCCGAAAACACACGCATCATATCGCGGTGCGCCAGCACCACGCCGGGATCGCGCTGCATGGCTTCGAAGTAACTGCGGGCGAATGCCGATCCGTTCTCCGAAGGCGCCACCAAATCGCGCGCCCGCGCGATCAGCCGGTCGGCATCGGCCGCCGTTGCGGGATCTTCGAAGTCCAGAGTCTCGTCCACCAGCACGATGAACTGCGACAGTTCGTGCAGCCACGCGAACCAGGGATCGTTCAGCACCAGGTTCAGATACTCCCCGGTCGAGGTGATCCGCGCGACATCGCGCTCGTAGACTGCCTTTTCGGAATCGAGCAGTGTCTTGTGGAGCTTCAACAGTCCGTTGCGTAAGTCGGTCAGGCGCTGACGAGTGGGGTCGGGCGTCTCGTTCATCCTCAATAGGATTGCACGGCGACGCCGCAGCAGGGGTACGGAGCCCCGCAGGCCTCGTATGATTGGGGGAGTATGCAGAAACCCAGCTTCGATCCCGGATTGACGCAGAAGTTCACTGGTCCGGTCCGCCGCATTATCGACAAGGACGGCTCGTTCAACGTTCACCGGACCGGCACCACCTGGCGCGATTTCCACCCCTACCTGCACCTGATCAACATGGATTGGCTGCCGTTCCTGGGGACGCTATGCCTGGGTTATCTCGCCGCCAACACGGTATTTGCGATGGCCTACTTCTGGTTGACGCCTGGCCAGTTGCAAGGCGTGAATGCGCCCGACCCCGTCCACACTTTCCTGGGCGACTTCTTCTTCAGCGCGCACACGTTGACCACGGTGGGCTACGGGAACATTTCGCCGAATGGAATGGGCGCGAACTTCCTCTCTTCCTTCGAAGCCCTCGTCGGCGTGTTGGGGTTTGCCGTCGCCACGGGCCTGCTCTACGGACGCGTTTCGCGCCCATCGGCACGTATCGGATTCAGCGAACGGGCTCTGATCAGCCCCTACCAGGAGGGTTCGAGCCTGCAGTTCCGCCTGGTCAACCGGCGCGCCAACTCGCTTATGGAACTGCAGGCGCGGCTGCTTCTCATGACCGTGGAGCGAAACGGCGGCGAACCCACCCGCAGATACGCGCAGTTGAAGCTAGAGCGGGAAACCGTCCTCTTCTTGCCGCTCACCTGGACCGTGGTTCATCCGATCGATGAGGAAAGCCCGTTGCGGGAAAAGACCGCCGAAGACCTGAAGCGCCTCGAAGCGGAAATCCTGATCCTCATCAAGGGCTATGACGACACATTCAACCAAACCGTGATTGCACGGCACTCTTACCGCCATGACGAATTCGTCTGGGGGGGCCGCTTCGCCCCCGCGTTCTCCGTCGACACCGAGGGCGACCTGGTACTGGAAGTCGGCAAGGTGGGCGAGTTGGCGTAATGGGGCGGGATAGCATCCCGCACGACGGTTGCCAACCCGCGCCCGCAGGGCCGGCTTACGAGGTAGTGCAAGCGGGTTAGCCACCCGTTGCAGGTTGTCAACCTGCCCTACAGCTACTTCTTGCCCGCGGCCGCCGGCTGCGCGCCCGGCACGACGCCGTTCATCCGCGCGTAAACCACCATCTGGCCGTAATGATCGAACGGGTGCCACTCACAGAAGAGCGCCGCGCTCGCGCGCGGCATCTCTCCGCGGCCAAACGGCGAAGGCACCATGTCCAATTGATTTTTGTCCGTCAGCGATTGCATCGCTTTGTGCGCGTACACGAAAGAGTCCTTCAGAAATTTGACGATCTGTTCCTTGGTCTGCAGTGAGTCCGGCCCGTTTTCATCTTTGCCCTGATCGATGGTCGGTTTCTCTCCCAAAACGGACGCCGCGCCCACGTACAGGAAAGTGGCGATGTGCCTCACCTGTAACCCGAAGGTGCGGACCCCGGTGAACGTGCCGTTGGTCGGCGCGAAGTTATATTTGTCGGCCGGCATGGCCTCCGCCAGACGGACAATGTCGCGCTCGGCGTTTCGCAACTGGTTGTCGTAGATCTGCGCAATCGTTGGGGCATCGGCGGCAAAAGCGGTGGTGGCGGCGCACAGCGCCATCGCAAGCAGGCTCGTAGTCGTTCGCATCATCTTTCTTGTATACCATCGGTTCCTGGCGCAGCTTCGCGCCATCGCGTTGAAAATTTCATCAGTCGTCGTCATGGCAAATATGTATTGACGAACTCCGTAGAGTGAAATAAAATCGGCGCTATTGTTTGCGGTTCTTACGCGAGCCGCAGGGTCGCATTCTGGTTGATAGAGGGGTTCAACGGAAATGATACGCAACAGACTCGTTTTACTCTCAGCGATCACTTGTGCTGTGTGCACCGGGCTTTGGGCACAAGCCACTGCCGGGTCCATCAGCGGCATCGTTCAAGATCCGCAAGGCGCCGTGATTGCCGGCGCGAAAGTGACCCTGACCAACGAAGCGCAAGGCGCCGCATCGGCGCGCCAGGTCGCGACGACCGCCGAAGGCACGTACTTGTTTTCGCCCGTGCTGCCAGGCCAATACACCGTGGACGTCGAAGCTCCGGGGTTCAAGAAGTATACGCAGACGCACATCGCGCTCAACGTGAATGACCGGCTGGGACTTCCCGCTATCAGCCTTCAGGTAGGCGCAGCCAACGAGACGGTGAACGTCGAAGCCAACGCGATCCAACTCGAAACCGTGACCGCAGAGCGTTCCGGCCTGGTGACCGGCCAGCAGGTGGTCGACATCGCCATCAACGGCCGCAACTACACGGGTCTGCTGAAGACGGTAGCCGGCGTTCCGGCCGATTCCAGCGGCGGCGACGCCAGTTTTAATGGCGGCCGGGGCATGCAGAACAACTATACGGTGGACGGACAGAACGTCACCGATATCGGTGTGAACCAGCAATTCGCCTATCGAATCAACGTGGATGCGATCGCCGAGTTCAAGGTCTCCACCAATGCCCAGAGCGCCGAGTTCGGCCGCAACGATGGAGCCCAGGTGCAGATCGTGACCAAGAGCGGCACCAAGGATTTCCACGGAGACGGCTACTGGTTCAAACGCGGCGAGTTCATGAACGCCAATACGTTCGTGAACAACGCGCAACCCACGGTTCGCGATCCGAATACGGGCAAGCTGGTTCCGGCCTTTCCCGCGTACCGCTTCATGACCGCAGGGTACACCTTCGGCGGGCCGGTTTATATTCCCGGCAAATTTAACCGGAACAAAGACAAATTGTTTTTCTTCATGTCGCACGAGTGGAACCGTTCGTTCACGCCGAACGCGCTGCGGCAGATCACCGTGCCAACCGCCGCGGAGCGGCAGGGCGACTTCTCCAATACGCGCGACGCTGCCGGCGTTCTGCAGACGATCTATGACCCGGCAACGCGCACGACGGCGAATCCGCAAGGCACACCGTTCCCCGGAAACAGAATTACACCGGACCGGTTCAGCCCGTACGGTCCCGAGGTGCTCAACTGGCTGCCGCTGCCCAACGTTTTCGGAAATCCGAATTACAACTACCAATCGCAGGCGGCAAATGCGGATCCGGCTTTCGACCAGGTCTACCGTGTAGACTACAACATCAACGATAAATGGCGGCTCTTTGTGCGCGGCCTCGATAGCGAGCAGACGCAAACGAGGCCGTACGGCCGGGCGGACACGAGCAATAACCTGGGCTTAACTCCGTTCTACGCTCCCACGTACGGGAAGTCGATTACCGGCAACCTCGCCACCATCATCACGCCGTCGTTGACCAACGAATTTCAGTTCGGGTATACGGTGAACGGCATTCCCGGCGATCCGCCGCCGGCCGGCAGCCCGTATTACCGCTCGGTGTCGCACATCGATATCCCGCTGCTCTATCCGCAAGCCAACGTGAGCAACGTTATTCCGAATTTCAACTTCGGTGGAACTCCCACTGTCAGCGGAACCGCCATGACCAGTTTTGCGGGCACACCCTATAACAATCGGAACCCCGTGTGGAACGTGATCGAGAACGTGAGCAAGGTCGTCGGCACGCATGCGCTGAAAGCCGGGATTTATTACGAGCGCGCCATCAAGACCGAGAACGCCTTCCAGCCGTACAACGGCACTATCGACTACGGGAGGGATCCCAACAACCCCGGCGACACCAACTGGGCATTTTCCAACGCGCTTCTCGGCAACTACCGGACCTACACGCAGATCAACCAGGATCCGCTGCCGAGCTATCCCTACACGAATTTCGAATTCTACTTGCAGGACACGTGGAAGGTCAGCAAGAAGCTCACCGTCAATTACGGACTTCGCGTGGCGTTTATCACGCCGTTCCACGACACTCTAGGGATGATGTCGAACTTCGATAATTCGAAGTACAACCCGGCAAACCATGTCGTGTTCTTCCAGCCGGTCATTTCCGGCGGAAAACGGCAGGCATTGAATCCCATTACGGGAGAAATTCTGCCGGCGCCGTATATCGGCGCGATGGTGCCGGGAGTGGGTGACATCAATAACGGGCTGGTGCGCTCCGGGCAAAACGGCACGCCGCTCGGGTTGATCCAGAACCGCGGAGCGCACTGGGGCCCGCGCCTGGGCGTGGCGTACCAGATCAACGACAAGACTGTGTTCCGCGCCGGCGGCGGGGTTTTCTACGAGCGCATCGCCACTTTCGGAGTAGGCATTACCAGCAATTACACGACGAATCCGCCTTTGCTGCGAACGGCCCAGATCTATTACGGCAATGTCGCGAACATCCAAAGCGCGGGCGGCGTCTTCTTCCCCACCCAGGTAAACCAGATGGCCCCGGATGGGCATGTGCCTACGGTCTACAACTACAACGCGGGCTTGCAGCGGGAACTTCCGGCCCATCTCTTCCTGGACGTCTCGTTCGTGGGTTCCCAGTCGCGGCACTTGTGGCTGGCGCAGCCGTTTAACTACATTCCGTTTGGAGCCGCGTGGCAGCCATATTCGCAGGATCCGACAGTGGCGCCCAAGTTCGACGGCACCACGAATCTGCCGGCCGACATGTACCGTCCGTATGCAGGCTACACCGCCGCGGGCTCGTTCTATACCTGGGGGACTTCGGCCAACTACAACTCCTTGCAGGCAACCGTGAACCGCCGCTTCGGAAGACTGCAGGTCGGCGGGGCCTACACGTGGTCGAAGGCCCTGGGAGTCTCCACGTACGCGGGACAGGGTCCCGGACAGCTCCCCGATGGAAACCCCTTCAACCTGCGGGCATCCAACTATGGCCCTCTGCCGCAGGACCGCAGGCAATCCCTAGCCTTCAACTACATCTACGACCTGCCGAGCCCGATCCGAAAAGGCTCTTTCCTGGATAACGCGGCGGCCCGGGTCGTCCTTAACAACTGGGAGATTTCGGGGCTGACGAGCATGAGCACCGGAGGACCGATCAACATAACCTATTCGGTGAGCGGCATCGGGTTTCAGCAGTTGAACGCGATGACCACGGGCAGCCCGGATATTGCGCCGCGGCCGGTCTTAACCTGCAATCCCAACCAGGGCCGGGGGGATCGGAGCATTGACCAGTTCATCAACACCTCGTGCTTCGCGCCGGCGTCCAAGGGCAGCGTCGGCAATGATTCGGGCTTCAATAACATCACCGGCCCGGGCATCAACCAGTGGGACATGAGCCTGTTCAAGAATGTTTCGATCAAAGAGCGCGCCCGAATCCAACTGCGCCTCGAGGCTTACAACGTGTTCAATCACACGCAGTGGGGCGGCAACAACGTGTTGGCGGGAACGAACTCGGGCATCAACAGCACCATCGTCTTTAACTCGGCCGGTAAGATCATCAATCTTCCGTCGCAGTTGGGTGGATCGGGCGGCCGCTACGGGTTCGGAGCGCTGAATGCCATCCGGCCCAACAGCCAGCGCATCCTGCAAATCGCCGCGAAGTTCTATTTTTAGCGGCGGCGACACAACTTCCCCGGGGCAGC
>CAYMHP010000156.1:0-13809 GCA_964390225.1 uncultured Solibacteraceae bacterium | reverse complement strand
CATAGAAATCCGGACCGGGATTGCCGACCGGCCAGTAAATAAGATCGAGTTGCGGGTCGTAGGTGCCGGTCATCCAGGTCGCTCCAGAAGGGTGTTCGAGCGACTTCGCGGTCCAGGTCTCCGCACCCGGTTCGCCCGGCTTGGGCACGGTCCAGAAGCGCCATACCTCTTTTCCGGACGCTTGCTCATACGCGGCTACAAAGCCGCGCGCCCCTTCATCGCCGCCGGCGTGACCGGTCACCACCAGGTTGCCCACGATCAACGGGGCCGAGGTGCCGTTATAGTTCAAATGCCAGTCGGCCATCTCGCTGTCCCACATCAGCTCGCCGTTGAAGCGGTTGAGTGAGATGAGGTGCGCGTTGTCGGTGAGCATGAACAGGCGATCGCCGGCGGTGGCAACGCCCCGATTGAAGCCGATAGCTGCGTTTCCGGCAACTCCCTTTGTCCGCTGGCGTTGATAGTGCCAGATCTGGCGGCCGCTGCCGGCATCGAGCGCCCAGCACTCGTTGGCGCTGGAAACGTACATGATTCCTTCGACGACCAGCGGCGTGTTTTCCACCTGCGAGACATTCGGCATCGGGAACATCCACCGCGGAGCGAGGCGGGCGACATTGCTCTTGTCGATTTGCGTCAGCGTGGTGTATCGATTGCCGCTGGCGCCGCCGTGATAAGTCGTCCAGTCCGCCTGAGACGTGACCACGCGATACCGGCCGCCCGCTTTTCGCAGCAGACGAATCCGCTTGTCGTCGGTGCGTAGCTGCAGGTCGGAGATGCCCTCGCTCAAGACCTGACCTTCGATAGTCTGCCCGTCCGTAGTTTGCACTCGCTTGCGGACGATTGCCTGCGGAGCATTGCGCGGAATCGGCGAGCCGATCGTGCGCAGGTAGGCCACCAGCGCATTCATCTCCGGCAGTGCCAGATTGAATGCCGGCATGCCCTTTGCAGGCCGGCCCTCGCGCAGAAAGGCCGCGAGTTCGTTGTCATTACGGGCGGCGATTTGCGCCAGAATGTTGGGACCCGATTCGCCCCCGGTGGCGTCGCCTCCATGACATCTCGAGCACCGCGTTTCGTACTCGCGGCGGCCCGCATCCGGCGTCTGGGCCGTGGCCAGCCCCGCCATGGCTGCGAGGCAGATCGAAAGGCGCAACATTCGCATCTCTGCAAGATATCAACTCGCGGGATGGTTTTCAGCCGCGCCAGTGATGGCGCGGTTCTAACTCGGAGACACTGCCCGCGGCGGAACCACGGCATCACTGCCCGCGGCTGAAATACTGCCAAACTTCAATCCCGGTAGAACTCTTGCTCGCTCACGCCTGCGTGCGATGCCGGCTCTCCCGCAAATCCGGCACGTTTCCGGGCCGAGAACATGGCGCCTCTTGGGACTTCCAGGGGAGCGAATCGCGCCATCCCGATGGGCGACTTCATATCGATGTAGACGGCCTCGAATCCGCCCTTCCGGAAGTACGTTTCATGCCAGAACCCCGTGCCGCCGGTGTCGCGCAGAAACGTCTTCCACCATTCCATATGCGGCTCCGAGCGCGACCAGGCCTCCAGCGATTCGAAATCCCGCCAGTATTGGCGCATGCCAAGATGCCGGAGCGAATAAAGCAGGTATTCGTGCAGCAGAAGCCCGTCGGGCCGCGCCTCTACAGCCCCTGAGATCTTAGGCCCGAATCCCAGCAGTGTTTTGAATCCGGTGAGAGTGTTCACCCGCATCCCAAGATAGATCACCACCAGGTCCGGGTATCGCGACAGGTCGACGGTTTCCCGCTTTGCGCGTTCCGCCATATTCCCTCCCTCACATCAGCATCGCAGAGGCGATACGCTGGTGTCTTCGGTACGGGAATGAACGAACTGCTGATCGGGATTGACGGCGATCGTGCGACATTCACCGAGCGGCTCGGAATCGCCGATTCCCGTCGATCGAAATGCTGCTGGTGATCCCGCTGTAACCTGGATCGGAAGGAGCTTCGAAGTGAAATCTCTGCTCGCCTTCGTAGCGGCGACGGCGCCGCTGCTTTGTCAAACCGCCGATACCGTTTTGCTGAATGGCAAAACTCTGACGGTCGACTCCCGGTTCTCCACAGCGCAGGCGCTTGCCATCCGCGACGGGAAGATCGTCGCCACCGGCACGAGCGCCGATATCAGGAAGCTTGCGGGCACGCAGTCCCGCACCGTCGACTTGCAGGGCCGCACCGTGATCCCGGGCTTGATCGATTCGCATATGCACGCCATCCGTGCGGCCTTGAGCTTCTCCACGGAAGTCAACTGGATTGGAGCACGGTCGCTCGGGGAAGCTCTCGGCAGAATCCGCGAAGCCGCGCACACGATGAAAGCGGGAGCGTGGTTGATTGTGGCCGGCGGCTGGAACGTGGATCAATTCAAAGAGAGGCGCCGTCCCACCCAGGCGGAACTCGCCGAGGCCGCGCCGGACAATCCGGTTTACGTGCAACTGGCCTACGGTTGGATCGTGATGACCCCGCGCGCCCTCGAGGCGCTGCACATCGCCGCCGATTCCGACCTTCCGCCCGGCGGCAAACTGGAGCGCGACGCCAACGGAAACCCGACTGGCGCGATCAGCGGCGCCCAGTCCGCGATCATTGCCTTGTTCGACCGCCTCCCCAAGCCCGCCTTTGAGGAACAGGTCGATGGTACGCGAAAATTCTTCCGCGAGCTCAACCGCCTGGCACTGACCGGCGTGGTCGATCCCGGCGGCAACAATCTCACGGCCGCGGACTATGCCGCGCTGTTCAAGGTCTGGCGGCAGCGCCAGATGACCGTTAGGGTTGCCTATAGCTTAGGCGGGATGACGCGCGGCTCGGAACTCGAGAACTTCCGGAACCTCACCCGCATGCTGCCCATGGGCTTCGGTGACGACATGCTCCACTTCAATGGCATCGGCGAGCAAGTCACCGCGGCGATGTACAACAACGACCATCCCACTGAGATGGATAAACAGATGTATTACGAGGTCGCCAGGTGGGCCGCCGAAAATGGACTCTCGCTGACGCAACACTGGCCCCGCGACGCTTCCGTAGGCGAGCTGCTATCCGTCTTCGAGCGCGTGAACCGCGAGATTCCCATTGGCGGCCTGCGCTGGTCGATCGCCCATCTCAACGATGCTTCCGTCGAGTCGCTGCGCCGCATGAAAGCGCTGGGCGTGGGATGGACGGTGCAGGACGCCATGTACTTCGGAGGCGAGGCCTTTCAGAAGCAGGCCGGTGAGGCGGCGGCACGCCGCACGCCTCCGGTCGTTACCGCGACTGAAATCGGCATCCCCGTGGGCGCAGGCACCGACGCCGACCGCGTCGCCTCCTACAATCCGTTCACCGCTCTCCAATGGTTTCTCGACGGCAAAACCGTCGGCGGCGTTGCCATCCGCGGCCCGGAAGAGACTCCCACCCGCGCCCAAGCCCTGCGTTTCTACACGCTCGGCAGCGCGTGGTTCTCTCACGACGAAACTAAGCGCGGTTCTCTCGAACCCGGCAAGCTGGCCGATCTCGCGGTTTTATCGAAGGACTTCATGACGGCCTCGATCGACGAAATCGGCGGCATCGAATCGCTTCTCACCATCGTCGGAGGCCGCGTCGTCTACGCCGCCGGCCCCTACGCGGCCCTGTCCCAACCGCATTGATGCGGCACTCGCTTGCAGGCGCGCCAGTCATGGCGCGGTTCTCGCGCAACGAACGCCGGTAGCGCCGGCGATCTTGTCGGCGGCCATTTGGGCTCTTTGCGCCTCAGTCCCGCGCGATCGAGAGCGCCCGAAACGTTGTCACAAACTGCACCGCGAGCGTATTCGATTTCGTTCCCTGAATCCTCGGGCCCTGTTGCACTTCATAACCGATCTTCAAAAGCTGATAACGGTTGGGCCGGTAACCCGCGACCATCTCATACACCTGCCGGCCGGGAAATGCGCTCGCCCGCACGTAATTCGCGCGCGTCGCTACGTACCAGCGCGGGCTCAGAACATACCGCACCTCCCCGTAGCCGATGTGCTGATTGAATGTAGGGATGGCGCGGTAAGTAAATTGAAACTTCTGCCACTCGCCGTTGACCGTCCACGGGCCGTGCCCCCACTGCACGTCAACGCCGTACGCAGACCCAGGTAGGTCGCGCGGTGGAGCCTCTCCGGGGAAATAGAACTTGCTGTGGCGATCCAGGTACGGTCCGCGATACGCCGAAACACCCACTCGGAACCCTTGGCGGATGGTATAACCGGCTCCGCCTGCCCAGTTCCCGTATTGGTCACGATCGAAAATGCTGCGGCGATTGGCCGGAGACGAATTGACAAACTGCGCGCGCAAGTCCAGCCTGCCTACCGTGCTATCCACCTGCGCGCCCATTAATCCCAGGTTCGACACTCCCTTTCCGTAATAGCCGTACGAGAGCGGCATGTCGATCAGCGGATTCACGGCGTCGTCGTAGCGTAGGAGAAATGAACCGAAGGCGGTCGACAGTTGCCCCACCCTTACCACCAGCGATGCTTTGTTCCAGTATTGCGAGTAGCTCAGGTTCCCTTGCAATACGTCCGTTCTGATGCCGTAACCTTGTGTCGAAAACTGTTCGAAAAAGTAAGGACGGGAGTACGTCTGCACGGCGCCTGTCACCGCCCAATGCCCGTTCAGCTTCCACGTCGGATACAGCACGGCGCGGAAGCCGCCGCTGACCGGCGCTCCCGAGCGTGGCGCCGCTTCCAATTGCTGTGAGTAGGACGCCCCTTCGCTGACCGTCGCCCGTACCTCCAGCCCCGACTCGGCCTCCTGTCCCCAGAGCCCGGCTGCGCAAACTAGCACGATCCATCCGCGGTTCATATGGGTGCCTCCTGGAGCAATCGCTCGGCATCGCAATCGGCTGCCTGTGCCCGCTCCACGGCTGCTTGTAAATTCTGGATCGATGCCACATCGTTCGGGAGCGAGACGGATTCGTCCTCGGTTGGCAGCGTGGCAATAAAGGCCGTCACGATTATGGGATCAAACTGCGTCCCGGCATTCTCAATCAGGATACGAATGGCCTTCTCCCGGCTCATCGCCTTTCGGTAAGGCCGGTCGGACGTCATCGCATCGTACGCGTCAGCGACATGTACGATCCGCGCGGCGAGCGGCGTCTCTTCGCCGCGAAGGCCCCGGGGGTAGCCCGTTCCGTTCCAATCCTCGTGATGCAATTCGACGGCAGCCAGATACGGCTGAAAGCCCCCGACCCCCTCCAGAATGCGCCGCCCTATGGTCGGATGCTGTTGGATTAGCGCCAGCTCTTCGCTGCTCAGCCGATCGGCCTTCTGCAAGACTCTGTCTTCGATACCGATCTTGCCAATGTCGTGCAAGAGCGCGCCGATTCGGATCTGTTCCATTTCCTGTTCACTCACATTCAAGGCGCGCGCAATCCCGCACGAAAGCTCGCTCACGCGCCGGCTATGACCGGCGGTATACCGGTCTCGCGCATCCAAGGCGCTGGCCAGCGACCCGACGAACTCGACATACGCCAGGTGCAGACTCTCCCGCCCGTCCTGAATCGCCCGGGCCGCGTGATTGAAACTGTCCGTCAGTTCGCGGATTTCATGAATCGGGACGACTTTGCGGTCAGGACGAAACTCCGGGAGCAGTCCGGTCTTTTCGGTCTCGCGCAGGTGCGAAACCACGCGGGCGATCGGCCGCACGATCGAGCGCGACGAAACTACCGTCAAGATTACCGTCGCCAGCAACGTTCCGATTCCCGTGATCAGGAAAACATCGCGCAGCACGCTCTGCACCGGGCCGCCCGCCGCATCGATGCTCTGCAAGGTACGGAGCTCGTAGCCGTTCCCGAGAAAAATGCTCTTCACGGGCAGGGATACGTAGGTCTCTCCGTTCAGCCGCAGTTCGCACTCAGCGCCCGGCGCGCACTTCCTGAGCGCGGCATCCACTTCCTCAACCGACGTATGCGGAATACTGGATTTCAGAACCTTCCGATCGTGTGCCAGGACCGCCGGTGTGCCGAACTCCGAGAGATCGAACCGCTCTCCGATCGAGAGTGCCCCGAGGTTCTCCTCGCCCTGGTTAATTGGCGTAGAGGTGACCTGGTATACATGTCCGCCGGAGGCGAGAAACCCGCCCTGCGGCGGCTCGATTCGGGAAACGTCCATGCTGGACAGTCGCTCGCCGCTTCTCATCACGCCGGCGAGCGCCGCACCTGCCGAATCCGAAACCACCACGAAGTCGATGCCCAGAGTCTCGCCTACATCGCGAAGTTGATCTTCCACCGTCAGGCGTGCTTCCGGACTGTTCGGCTCTGTCATCAGTAGCTGCAGCCCTGCTTTTAGAGACGCATTGTCGCCTAAACTTTTCAGGAACCGGCTGTTTCGCGTTTCGTCCTTCGCCCGCGCCCGCGATATCGAGGCCTGTGTGTTCCGCAGAGACGAGCGAATGCCGTCCCGCACCGTCGCCTGCACCAGCTTCTGAATACTCCAGAAACTTCCGAGCAGCAGCAGCGCGAACGGAACAAACGACCACAGGAATGTCCGGGTAGCGAGACGCATTCCTATCTCCGCGCAATCGGTATCAAGTTTCCGTTCTCGTCCAACGGGATTACAAACGTGACCTGCGCATTGCCATCGTTTGCGACCCTGACTTCCTGCCGGAAGAATCCGGCCGCCTTGTGCCAAGCCACCAGCGTGTAAGTTCCCGGCGGAATATCCGAGAGCAGGAAGTGCCCGTCTTGATCCGCCTTGGTGCTCCATCCGTTTGGACTCACAACGATCACGCCCGCCATGTTTGGATGCAGATGGCAATCCACGAAAACGATTCCTGGCTTGGAGAACGTTACCGTTCGCGTGTGATCCTTGGGATAGTTGCCTAAGTCGAACTCCTTCGGCCTCGAAAGCGAGAAGACGTTGTGAAACACGGGGTCGAGATTGGGAAACGAAACCGTGGAGCCGGCCGGGATCACCACCGTATCAGGAATAAACTGGCGGTCCTTCTGCTCCATCTTTACTGTGACCGGCCGCGAAGCGCGCTCGCCTTCCAAATAGACCACCACCCTCGAACGTTCCATTGCCAGAACATCGGCGGCGGAATCAGAGTGGATCTCTACTGCCACGCCCCTTTGGTACGCGCTGGCAGGCGCGGTCACCTTCTTTTTCGTGAGCCGGTGCATCACCGTGACGGTGCCCTCGATTTCGGCGCTATGAACGGTGGACATCGCGAACATAGCCAGCCATGCGGCGGTGAAGCCCGTGCGAAATCCAAAACTACGAACTGTCAGCCCGGAAAGCGCCACGCTATCGCACAGCCCCTCTTTCCCCCTCCGGCGGAAATAGCCCATGCAACGAATATGCCGTCGAACAGCTGTAAGTACAAGAAGGCGCGATACCACCGCCGTACTGCCGCAGCCCGGGTACGTGGTTAACAAAGGCTATTAAACCGGGTTGCCGGTGGCGAACATCGAGGAAAAAAAAGGAAGGCCGCCGATACCCTGGCGGCCTGTCGAGGTTCAGGAGGAAAAAACTGATGTGCTTGGCCGATAACTACGCTCGCGTACGGCGGCTAGTTCTCGCCGATCCCCGTGGTGCTGCCCCACACCGCCGAACTGCCCCACACGGCGGAGCTACCCCACACCGCGGAACTGCCCCAGACGGCCGAGCTGCCCCACACCGCGGAACTGCCCCACACGGCCGAGCTGCCCCATACCGCGGAGCTACCCCATACGGCCGAACTACCCCACACTGCGGACGTGCCGGCCGGCTGCAGCACCGTCGAACCCCATACAGCCGACGTCGACATCGCGGGGCTGGTCCACCAGGCGGAGGACATATCAGGAACCACATAAGCCGTGGACTGCGTCGTATCATACTGCACCTGGACCGATAACGCCGGATAAGTGACCGTGTCGTAGTTCTGCAAGGCAGCCGCAATATCCAGGTAGCCGGCTCCCACCGTGAACAGGTCGTAAGTGCTCGTGTAAGTCGCCCCCGTCGTCGGATCGGTCGCCGTGCTGTACAGAGGGAAGTTTTTGGAGGCCGTTTTCATCAGGCGGGCCTTCACCGTATCGGGCGTCAAGCTCGGGTTCTTCTGCAGCATGAGCGCGACCGCTCCCGTTACCACCGGCGTCGCCATGCTGGTGCCGCTCAGGCGGAAATATTCCGCTCCGGCAGTCGAGGTCGAGCTTGTGTACGTGGAAGGCATAACTACGTTGGCCGGATACTCTCCCACGAGAGTAGAACCCGGAGCTAACAACGAGTCCACCAGGTTTCCCGGAGCGACGATATCGGGCTTCGCCGTCAGATCGATATAGGTCGGGCCCTTGGAGCTATAGCTCGCGATCAGATCGTCGGTCCTCGGATACGTGGCCATCGTCTTCATCGCGCCCACGGTAATGATGTGCGGCGCGTTGCCCGGCGCCAGGACGGTGCCATAGCCGTTTCTTCCCAAGTTGCCGGCGGCTGCCACAACCACAATCCCATTCGCCCAAGCCTTTTCCACGGCCTTGCAGAGTGGATCGCGGGTGCAGCTCTCGAAAATCGGCCGGCCCAACGAGAGATTGATTACCCGTACGTTGTATTTGCTCTTCAACGCGATGGCCTGCTGAATCGCAGCGATCACGGCGCTGTCGCTGCTCATCCCATTGGCATCGAGCACGCGCAGATCCAGTAAGTTCGCATTCGGAGCAATGCCCTTGAAAGTCCGGAACGCCCCCGGCTGTGACGACGCGTATCCATTCCCCGCGATAATTCCAGCCACATGCGTCCCATGGCCGTAGTCGTCGTATTTCGTCCCGTTGACGAAGCTCTGGCGATAAACGACTCGCGACTGCGTCGAGAACGGCGCGTTCAGGTCCGGGTGCGGATAGATGCCGCTATCGATCACTGCGATGCCGATGCCGCTGCCATTCAACCCGGATGTCCATGCGTACGGTGCGTTGGTCGCCGCCGTGGTGTAGTCCAGCATGGGTCTCACGGGGCGATCGAGCGATATATAGCTGACGTTCGGTTGATTGGAAGTGTTGATGATGTCCGCTCCGGTCAGCGTTGCCGCGACGCCGTCAATCAGCGAAAGCGTCAGATTCAGGACTCCGCCCACCAGTTTCACAGTAGTGCAGAGCAGCCCACCCAAAAGGCCGCTGCTCGTGCACGTCGTGGGTGAAGAGGTGTATTGGATGATGACGTTATACTGTGCCGAGGTGTTGGACACCAGCGGCAACAGGTCCGGAGAGATTTTGGAGTTGTCCGCGAGTGCCGAACCCGTTAAGGATAAGAACAGCAACACCGCAACGACTTTCGTGAATTTTATCGGGCGCTTGTCGAAATGCCGAATCATGGCTGCGTATAAGGCAACTGCCTGACCAAACCGGGTGCCATCAGTAAGTCGTTATGTTGTGGGAATTTCAGACTAATTGTGCATGTATCGACCTTCGACCCGCCTGCCAATGTGTCTGAACTCAAAGACAACTTGGCATCCAAAGTCCTGAGTAAGTCGCCTCGCGCCCTACGACGCCAGCGCGCCGGGAAACGCTAACTTTAGTTATCTCCGCTCTCCTCGGGAGTTCCTATCTCATTACAGTAAATGGCCCTGAGCGGCACCGCAGCGGATCGACACGCGCCGGGACCGAGCTCTGGCCACTGCGGGTTAACGTTCTCTCTGCTTGGTATTTAATTTGCTGCGTGCTTTCAGAATCCGACGGACCGAGGGGGACGAGTAAATAATGAAGCCAGTACTGCACGCGCAAATCGTATGGGGCAGCCTGCCGGAAAATCGCAGCCGCATTCCGGGTGAGTTAGAGGGGGACGTGGCGCTCCGCACCGAGAACCGCAAGGAGCGGCGTTACACTGTCGACCAGCCCGCTCAGATCCTCTCCACCGCAGACCCGGGATCGATTTGGAACGCGCGCATTCGCGACATCTCCAGCCGGGGTATGCAACTCAGCGTGGATGAGCCGGTGGCCGCCGGGCCGGACATCCTCATCCGCTGGCATGGCCGCGACGTCACTGGTGTCATTCGCTATAACCATCGTTGCGACGGGAAGCAGTATCGCATCGGAGTGGAACTCTGCCCGCCATCCGATTCCCTCATGGTCGAGATGCTCGCCAGCCAATCGGAGCAACTGCAGCAAGCCGCGGCGGAGCTCGACCGGCACCAGTCAATTCTCAGTCAATATGTCACGCTCTTGGACCTCGCTTCCGACGCCCTGATTGTGACTGCCCTCGAGGGTACTGTCCGGTTTTGGAATAAGGCGGCCGAACGACTTTACGGCTGGACCAGGGACGAAGCTGTCGGGCGGCACGTGAACGGCCTGTTCGAATCCGGAATGACGGCCGGCGCGGAAATTTCTAAAGATCTGCGGCACACTCGCAAGGATGGATCCAGCGTCCGGGTGAAAAGCTGTTCCATCGTGCAGCCCGACTCGTCGGGCCGGCCGGCCGCAATTCTCCTGGTCAACCGCGAAATGGGCCGATAATGCCCTGCGCTTTGTGGCGCAGGCGTTTTCGCCTGCGCTGCAGCGCCACACTTTCCGTAGAGGTCCAAGCCTGCGGCCCTGCGCCTGCGGTTCAAACTGCCCGGCAAAAACTGCCCCGTCGCTTGACGCCGCCCCACCACTCTTATAGAATTCGCGCAGCTTTTTACGTTTGAAGTGTTTCCAGGATCAGGGGGGCTGTATGCGTTCTTCAAAGGTTTTAGGATCTCTGTGCCTGCTCACCGCCGCTGCATTCTCGCAAACGGATCGCGGCACGATCACCGGCACGGTTTCCGACCCGGCGGGCGCCGTAGTCGCGAACGCCGCAATTGAAGCCAGGAACGTCGAGACCGGCGCGGTCTACCAGGCGGGCAGTTCGGGCACGGGAAACTTCACACTCACCCAGCTCCCCACCGGCACCTACGAGATCTCGGCAACAGTTCCGGGTTTCAAGAAGTATATCCGGTCCAACCTCGTCCTTCCCGTGGCGCAAACGGTGCGCGTCGATATCACGCTCGAAGTCGGCGCGGCCACCGAATCGGTGACGGTGCAGGCCGACGCTCCCCTGCTAAAGACGGAAAGCGGCGAGCTGAGCCACAACGTGACTACCGAGCGGCTGGACAATCTTCCGGTCCTGGCCATTGGCGCGACCGCCGGCACCGCGGGAATTCGCAATCCCTACGCGGTCATTCAGCTCCTGCCGGGCACCGCCTACTCCGCCGATAGCGCCGTCCGTGTCAACGGAGTCCCCTCCAATACGCAATCACTCCGCATCGAGGGGCAGGACGCGACCAACGGCATTTCCGCCGTTCAATCGGTGACAACGCCGAGCCTCGACGCCATCCAGGAGTTTGCCATACAAACCAGTAACTACGCGGCCGAGTTCGGCCAGGCGGGCGGCGGGCTGTTCAACGTCACCATGCGCTCGGGCAGCAATCAGTTTCACGGCGGTGGATACGATTACTTCGTCAATGAAGCACTGAACGCCGGCCAGCCGTTCACGAATGACGGCAACGGCCACCTGCTGCGCTCGCGCCAGCGCCGGAACGACTACGGCTTCAACCTGGGCGGCCCGGTGCTGTTGCCCAAAATCTATAACGGCCACGACAAGACATTTTTCTTTTTCAACTTCGAGCAGTTTCGCGAGACCGTGATCGTGAACAACCAGCCCGTCACGGTTCCCACCCTGCGTTATCGCAGCGGCGACTTCGGGCAGGCGCTCACCGGACGCAATCTCGGCCCCGCCGATCCGCTGGGCCGGCCGCTCTTCGAGAACACGATTTATGACCCGAATACCACCAGGACGGAAAACGGAGCGGTGGTCAGAGATCTTTTTCCGAATAACATGATCCCGACTAACCGGCTGGATCCCGTCGCGCTCAACATTCAGAAGCTCATCCCGCTCCCGCAAGGCCCCAATGCCAACGCTCTGATAAACAATTACCTCACAACGTATCCCAACCCGAAGCACACCACCATTCCGTCGGTGAAGATCGATCACTCGCTCAATCCGAAGTCCAAGATCTCCGGGTACTGGTCGCGGACCTCCACGTTCACGCCCAACGCGATCGCGCTGCCCGAGCCGATCACGACCGGGGTTCCACGCAATTACGTGAACCACACGGTCCGCATCAACTTCGATCAGACGCTGACGCCGACCATGCTGCTGCACTTTGGCGCGGGCTTGCTGGATACGCACCTGGTGGAACAAAACCCAGTGTTCGACCCGGCTTCGCAGCTCGGGCTGAAAGGCACCTACGCCAAGCTGTTCCCGGTTCTGCAGAACCTGTGCGCGCCCGGCGCGGCGGGCACGTGCATCGGCCAGGGCGGCATGGTCGGCATGGGCCCCGGCAACGCCATCGATCTGACCAACACCAAACCGACGGGCAACATCAGTCTCACGTGGGTTCGGAATAATCACACCATCAAGGCCGGTGGCGAACTGCGCGTGGAAGGCTACGTCGCCTACAACCAGACCTTCACGAACGGCTGGCTGCCGTTCAACGCGGAAACTACCGGACTGCCGTCTCTCAACGGCGTGCCGCTCCCCGCCACAGTCGGCTTCCCGTACGCGAGTTTCCTGCTCGGCCTGGTTTCCGGTACCAGCCAGGCATCCATCGGCTACACCGGTGTCCCCTCCAAGACGCGCATCGGCAGCCACGGGCTCGCGTGGTTTATCCAGGACACCTGGAAAGTAACGCGCAAGCTCACGCTCGATTATGGTCTCCGCTACGATTTCGAAACTTACCTGAAGGAGCAGTATGGCCGTATCGCCAATTTCTCACGGTTCACGCCCAACCCCGCGGCGGGCGGAATCCCCGGTGCGGTGAGCTTCGATGGCTACGGGCCGGGCCATTGCCAGTGCGATATCGCGCACAACTATCCGTTTGCATTCGGCCCGCGAATCGGGATGGCTTACCAAATCACGCCGAAGACCGTATTGCGCGCCGGCGTTGGTGTCTCTTACGGGAAGCCGGACGACAACAACAACCTCACGTACTCCACCGGCTCGGTTCGCCGCTACGCCTCCGCCTCCTATGGCGACCCGGCTTTCCAGTTGAAAGACGGCATGCCGTACCAAATCAAGTGGCCCGATTTCGATCCGGGACAGTATCCCTTCCCCGGCACGACTACGGGACCGCTGATAGCCATCGATGCCGAGGCCGGCCGGCCGCCGCGCACCCTGCAGTGGAGCATTGGGCTACAGCGTGAGATCCTCCGCAACCTGCTGGTGGAGGCGACCTACGTCGGAAACCGCGGCGTTTGGTGGGACGCCCCGCTGCTGATCCAACCGAACGCGCTAAACGCCGAGATGCTGGCAGCGCGCGGACTTGACATCTCGAACGCCAACGACCGCGCGCTGCTGGCCTCGCGCCTGGATTCGCCTTTAGCCGCGGCTCGCGGGTTCAGCACGCCGCCGTATCCCAATTTCCCGCTCAGCGCGACGGTTGCCCAAGCGCTGCGTCCCATGCCCCAGTTCGGCAATCTCACGTATAACTATCCGCCCCTCGGGGACACCTGGTACGACGCTCTGCAAGTGCGCGCGACCAAGCGTTTTTCGCATGGGCTCGACTTCTCCGCATATTACACGCGTTCGAAGAACCTCAACCTTGGCGTCGAGAACAACTTCTCGTTCTTTGCCGCCATCAGCCCTGCCGTGAATGACATCTTCAACCGCAAGATCAACAAGTATCTTTCCGGCTACGACCAGCCGAACCAGTTCGTTTTTTCCGGCAACTACACGACCCCGCGTCTGAACACGAATCATGCGCTCTCCTGGGTCGCGCGCGATTGGGTATTAGGCACTGTTCTGCGCTACGGCAGCGGCCTGCCAATCCTGGCGCCCAATGCCAATAACGCGCTCAGCACCATCATGTTCCGGAACCC